>DATLZQ010000039.1:0-10941 GCA_035573915.1 Actinomycetota bacterium
CCCGGGCCATGGAGGAGGCCGCCGCCCGCGTGCGGGCGGGGGAGGTCACGCGGGCCGAGCGCGACGCCCGCACCCCGGCCGGGCCGGTGGCCCGGGGGGACTGGATGGGGATGGTGGAGGGGGAGGCCGTCTACGTCGGCCCATCGGTAGTGGAGGCGGCCCTGGAGGTGGTCCGGCGCCTCGCGGACGAGGACTCCGAGGTGGTGACGGTCCTCGTGGGGTCGGGGCTCACCGACGACGAACGCCGGGGGGTGGAGGAGGCGCTCAGGGCCCTGGGTTCGCTCGAGGTCGAGGTGGTGAAGGGGGGCCAGCCCCGCTACCCGCTGCTCCTGGGGGTGGAGTGAGGGTGCGCCCCGGGGGGACGGGGGCCGGCGCGAGGGGGGCCGGCGGTCCGCCGGCGGGCTCCGGCCGAGGGGGCCCGCACGCCCCGCTCGACCTGGACAGCCCGGTGGCCGCCATCGACCCCCGGGTGGCCAACCGGCGCATGGGGGTGCGGACGAAGGGCCCGCCGGCCTGGCGGGCCCTGGCCGACGGCCTGGGGATCCGGACGGTGGGGGACCTCCTCCGCCACTACCCACGCCGCTACATCGACCGCTCGGCCACGGTGCCCATCCGCCACCTCCGGATCGGCCAAGAGGCCACCGTGATCGGCCGGGTGGTGGACGTGGACGTGCGCCGGACCCGCACCACGGACCGACCCCTGGTGGTGGTGAAGATCACCGACGGCACCGGCTACCTCGAGCTCCTGTTCTTCAACCAGCCCTGGGCCGCCACCAGCTACCGGCCGGGGATGGAGGTGGCGGCCTCCGGACGGGTGGCGACCTACCGGCGGCGGCTGCAGCTCCAGAACCAGGAGGTGGAGATCCTCCGGGGGGTCGGGGTGGAGACGGTCCACGTGGGCAGGATCACCCCCGTCCACCCGGCCACCGATGGGGTGAGCACCCGGACCATCCGGGAGCTCGTCTACCGGGCCCTGCAGCGGATCCCCCAACTCCCGGACCCGCTGCCCCCCGAGGTGGTCCGGGCCGAGGGGCTCCTCTCCGAGGACCGGGCGGTGCGCTGGATCCACTTCCCTGAGGATCCCGAGTCCCTGGCCCGGGCCCTGGAGCGGCTCAAGTTCGAGGAGCTCTTCACCCTGGAGCTGGGGGTGGCCTACCGCAAGCGCCGGATGGAGCGAGCGGAGACGGGGGTGGCCCACCGGGTGGAGGGGGACCTCACCCGGGCCTTCCTCGAGGCCCTCCCGTTCGAGCCGACCGGGGCCCAGCGGCGGGCCATGAAGGAGGTGGCCGAGGACATGGCCCAGGCCCGCCCCATGAACCGGCTCCTGCAGGGGGACGTAGGGTCGGGCAAGACCGTGGTGGCCCTCTACGCCGCCCTCGTGGCCGTCCAGTCCGGCCACCAGGCCACGGTCATGGCCCCCACCGAGGTCCTGGCCACCCAGCACCTGCGGAGCGTGGAGCGGTTCCTGGCCCCGGTGGGGGGCCGGGACCTCCTGGCCGCCCCGCCCCGGAGGGAGCCCCAGGGGCAGCTCAGCATCCTGGACCCCGCCGGGCCGGACGGCGGGGGCCGGGAGGTCGGGGGCCGGCCGGGCCTCACCTACGCCCTCCTCACGGCCTCCGTGACCGGGCGGGACCGCCAGCGTGTCCTGGAGGGGATCCGGAGGGGCGAGGTGGACCTCGTGGTGGGGACCCACGCCCTGCTGCAGGAGGGGGTGGAGTTCCGGGACCTCTCCCTCGCCGTGGTCGACGAGCAGCACCGGTTCGGGGTCCACCAGCGGGTGGCCCTCAAGGAGAAGGGGGCCCACCCGGACGTCCTCATCATGACCGCCACCCCCATCCCCCGGACGCTGGCCCTCACCTACTACGGGGACCTCGAGGTCTCCCTTTTGGACGAGATGCCCCCGGGCCGTCAGCCGGTCACCACGCTCGTGGCCCGCACTGCCCGGGAGCGCCAGGAGGCCTACGAGCTGGTCCGCCGAGAGGTGGCCCAGGGCCGCCAGGCCTTCGTCATCTGCGCCGCCATCGACGAGACGAACCGGCTCGAGGTCCGGGCCGCGGAGAAGGAGGCCGAACGGCTCTCCACCGAGGTCTTCCCCGACCTCCGCCTGGTCCTGCTGCACGGGCGGATGCGGCCCGCGGAGAAGGAGCGGGCCATGGAGGAGTTCCGCGCGGGCCGGGCGGACGTCCTCATCTCCACCACCGTGGTGGAGGTGGGGGTGGACGTGCCGAACGCCACCGTCATGCTCGTGGAGAACGCCGAACGGTTCGGCCTGGCCCAGCTCCACCAGTTGCGGGGGCGGATCGGCCGGGGCGGGCACCCGGCCTGGTGCGTGCTCTTCGACGAGAGCGCCCCGGGGAGCGAGGAGGCCAGGGCCCGCCTCGCGGCCATGGTCCGCACCACCGACGGGTTCGAGCTGGCCGACGAGGACCTCCGGCTGCGGGGGGAGGGGACCCTGTTCGACATCCGCCAGTCGGGGATGCCCGACCTGCGCCTGGCCCGGCTGGCGGAGGACCTGGAGCTCGTCAGGCGGGCCCGGGAGCGGGCCTTCGCCGTGGTCGACGCGGATCCCACCCTGGAGGCCCACCCCGAGCTCCTCCGCCTCCTCCGCCGCTCGTTCTCGGGCGAGGCCATCGAGTGGCTCTTCCACGGGTGAGGCGGCCCAACCACCCGGTCTTCGCCTTCGTCTACGACTGGCTGGCGGCGCCCGCCCAGCGGTGGGAGGCCCGTTACCGGGAGGAGCTGTGCGCCGGGGCCCGCGGGCGGGTCCTCGAGCTGGGCGCCGGGACAGGGCTCAACTTCGCCCACTACCGGTCGGCCCGGAGGGTGGTGGCGGTGGAGCCCGAGCCCCACATGCTCCGGCGGGCGGCCAGGAGGGCCGCCGAGGCCCCGGTCCCCGTCACGCTGGTGGCCGCGGTGGCCGAGGCCCTGCCCTTGCGGGACGGAGCCTTCGACGCCGTCGTGTGTTCCCTGGTCCTCTGCTCGGTCCGGGACCTGGGCCGGGCCCTCGGGGAGTGCCGGCGGGTCCTGGCTCCCCAGGGCGAGCTCCGCCTCTACGAGCACGTGCGGTCCCCCCGGCCCGGGGTGGCCCGCCTCCAGGACCGGCTGGAGCGGCCCTGGCGGCGGCTGGCAGGGGGGTGCCACCCGAACCGGGACACGGTGGGGACCCTCCGGGCCCAGGGCTTCCGGGTGGAGGTCCGGGCCTTCGACCCGCCCGTCCTGGGCGGGCCCCTCCTGCCCCACGTCCTCGGCGTGGCCCGCCCGGCGGCCGCAGACGTGGCCGGGCCGGCCGGCCCCGGGCCGCCCTAGCCCCGGTGAGGGTCGTGGCCGGCTCCGCCCGGGGGACCCGGCTGGCCCCGGTCCCCGCCGGGACCCGGCCCATGACCGACCGGGCCCGGGAGGGGCTGTTCTCGAGCCTGGGGGAGGCCGTGGTGGGGGCCCGGGTCCTGGACCTGTTCGCGGGGACCGGGGCTCTGGGCATCGAGGCCCTGTCCCGGGGCGCGGCCCGGGCCGTGTTCGTGGACTCCTCCCCGGCCGCCGTGGCCACCATCCGGGAGAACCTCCGGCGGACGAAGCTCGAGGAGCGGGCCGCCGTGCGCCGGGCGGACGCCCTGCGGGCCGTGGGCCCGGCGGCCCGGGAGGAGGGGCCCTTCGACCTGGTGCTCCTGGACCCCCCCTACCGGCTCCCGGCCCGGGCCCTCAGGGCGCTGCTGGAGGCCCTGGCCAGGCCGGGGGTGGTGCGGCCGGGGGGAGTGGTGGTCCTCTCCCGCCCCAAGAAGAGTTCCACGCCTGTGATTCCAGTACACTGGGCGATTGCAAAGGAGCTTTCCTACGGGGACTCGGCGGTCTACGTCCTCCGGGTCCCCGAGTCCGAAGGAGGGCGCTAGACGCGTGGGCCTCGTCGCCCTGTGTCCGGGGACCTTCGACCCCGTGACCAACGGACACATCGACATCATCGAGCGGGCCAGCCGGGTCTTCGACACGGTGGTGGTGGCCGTCCTGGAGAACCCTGCCAAGCAGCCGTTGTTCTCCGTGGACGAGCGGGTGGCCATGCTCAAGGAGGCCACGGCCGGCCTGCCCAGGGTGGAGGTGGCCTCGTTCTCGGGGCTGCTCGTGGACTACGCCCGGGCCCGGGGGGCCTCCGTCGTGGTGAAGGGGATCCGGGCGGTGAGCGACTTCGACGTGGAGCTGCAGATGGCCCAGATGAACCGGGGAATGTCCGGGTTGGAGACGGTGTTCATGCCCACGAGCCCCCAGTGGTCGTACCTGTCGTCCTCGCTCATCAAGGAGGTCGTGCGGTTCGGTGGAGACGTCTCGGGGCTGGTCCCGCCCCACGTGAAGGAGCGGCTCGAGGAGCGCCTCGGGGGGAGGGATTGAGGGTGGACATCATGGCCCGCCTCCAGCAGCTCCAGGAGCTCGTGGAGCAGGCCAAGTCCATGCCGCTGTCCTCGAGCGTGCTGGTGAACCGGGAAGAGGTCCTGGAGCTCATCGAGGCCACCCGCAAGGAGCTGCCCGAGGAGATCAAGCAGGCCCGGTGGGTGGTGAAGGACCGGGAGGAGCTGCTGGCCAAGGCCCGCCGGGACGGGGAGGCCATCGTCCAGAAGGCCCTGGAGGAGCGGGCCCGGCTGCTCTCCCAGCAGGAGGTGGTCCGGGCGGCTCAGGAGGAGGCGGAGCGGATCCTGGCCGAGGCCAGGGAGCAGGCCCGCCAGCTCCGGCTGGAGGCCGAGGACTACGTGGACACCAAGCTGGCCCAGTACGAGGTGGCCCTGGAGAAGACCGCCGCCGAGATCCAGCGCTCCATCCAGCAGGTCCGCAAGGGACGGGACCGCCTTCGGGGGCTCACCCCGGCCAAGGAGGAGTTCGGGGCCGACGAGCGGGAGGAGGAGAGGACGCCATGAGCACGGTCATCGACGTCCGCGACCTCGTCGAGCAGCCCGGGGCCTCGAGGCGGGTGCGGGTGCACGAGGGGATCCCGGGGCTGGCCACCCAGCTCGCCGCCGTCCCCGAGGACCGGCCGGTGGGGGCGGACCTCCTCTTCGAGAGCGTGGTGGAGGGGATCCTCGTCACCGGGCCGGTGTCGGGGCAGATGGCCCTCACCTGCGCCCGGTGCCTCGCCTCCTTCGAGCGGGGGTTCCGGGTGGAGGTCCAGGAGCTCTTCGTCCCCGGGGCCAGCGGGGAGGAGGACGAGTACCCCCTGGTGGAGGGGTTCGTGGACCTCGAGCCCATGATCCGGGACGCCGTGATCCTGGCCATGCCCTTCGCCCCCCTCTGCCGCCCCGACTGCCTGGGGCTGTGCGAGCGATGCGGGGGTAACCGCAACCTGGGGGAGTGCGCCTGCCCACCGCCCACCGACCCCCGGTGGGCTCCCCTGGCCGGGCTGCGTCTCGAGGACGAGCCCCGCGGCCCCTGAGCGAGCGGGCACCGGGAGGAACGACGGGAGAGGACGATGCCGGTACCCAAGCGAAAGACGTCGAGGTCGAGGACCCGCCACCGGGCGGCCCACTGGAAGAGCGAGGCCCCCACCTACGCCCGCTGTCCCCAGTGCCGCCAGCCCAAGCTGCCCCACCGGGCCTGCCCCAACTGCGGCCACTACGGGGGTCGGCAGGTGATCGAGGTCGAGTAGGCCCACGGCACGGGGCGTGACCCGCACCACCTCGCCGCTGGAGGAAGCCCTCGGGGTCCGGTTCCGCGACCGGGGGCTCCTGGAGCTCGCCCTCACCCACCGCTCCTACGCCTTCGAACGGGGGCTGGAGGCCACCAACGAGCGCCTGGAGTTCCTGGGGGACGCCGTCCTGGGGCTCGTGGTGGCGGACCTCGCCTACCGGCGGTTCCCGGACCTCTCCGAGGGGGAGCTGGCCAAGCTCCGGGCCGGGGTGGTGAACATGAGCGTCCTGGCCGAGGTGGCCCGGGAGCTCGGGCTGGGGGCGGAGATCCGCCTGGGCCGGGGGGAGGAGCTCTCCGGGGGACGGCACAAGGCGAGCATCCTGGCCGACGCCCTGGAGGCGGTCATCGGGGCGGTCTACCTCGACCAGGGGATGCGGCGGGCCCGGGCCGTGGTCGAGCGGCTGTTCTCCTCCCGGATCGAGGCCTACGCCCGGGGCGAAGGGGAGCGCGACTACAAGACCCTCCTCCAGGAGCTGGCCGCCCAGGACGTGGGCCGGCTCCCCGAGTACCGGGTGGAGGAGCGGGGCCCCGACCACCAGAAGGAGTTCACGGCCACCGTCTATGTGGGGGGCCGCCCCCTGGGCCGGGGCAAGGGGCGGTCCAAGAAGGAGGCCGAACAGGGGGCGGCCAGGGAGGCCCACGCCCGCCTCACCCGCCTGGGCTCGGCCCGAGCGGCGGGGGAGGGGGCCGGGGCCACGCCGGGGTCCTGACCCCCGGACGGACTGGAGGAAGGGGGAGGTGGAGCTCCCAGAGGTCGAGGTGATGCGCCGGGACCTCGAGAAGGAGGTCGTGGGCAAGCGCATCAAGGCCGTGGAGGTCCGGCCCCACCGCAACGCCATGCGGATCATCCGGCGCCACGCCCGGCGCAAGGAGTTCGCCGACCGGCTGGTGGGGAAGAAGGTCACCAGGGTCGAACGGCGGGGCAAGTACCTGCTGCTCCACCTCGAGGACGGGGACGTGCTCGTGGTCCACTTCGGGATGTCCGGGCGGCTCCTGCGGGGGACCAAGCGCCAGTCCCTCCCTCCCCACACCCACGTGGTCATCGAGTTCCAGCAGGGGGGCGACCTCCGGTTCATCGACCCCCGGACGTTCGGGGAGATGTTCGTGGCCAGGGCCGACGAGCTGGGGCAGGTCAAGGAGCTCGAGCACGTGGCCATCGACCCCCTGGAGGACACCTTCACCTGGCAGGAGTTCTCGGCGGAGCTGGCCCGGAGGGCCACCAAGCTCAAGCCGCTCCTCATGGACCAGCGGTTCGTCTCGGGCCTGGGCAACATCTACTCCGACGAGGTCCTGTTCGCGGCGGGCCTCCGCCACGACCGGTCCTCGGACTCCCTCTCCGCCCAGGAGGTCCGCCGGCTGTACCGGGCCATGCGGGAGGTGGTCCAGGAGGCCATCCGGTTCCGGGGGACCACCCTCGAGGACCAGGCCTACTTGGACCTGTTCGGCAAGCCGGGGGAGTTCCAGAACGAGCTCAAGGTCTACGGGCGGAAGGGCCAGCCCTGCCGGCGGTGCCGGACCCCCATCGAGTCCGTCAAGCTCAACGACCGCTCCGCCTACTTCTGCCCTCAGTGCCAGAGCTGAGGGCCGAGCCGCCGACGGTCCGGGGCGGCGCGGCACACTGTGAGGGAGGCCATGGAGGGTCGGAAGCGGGTCCACGTCCTGATCTCGGGCCGGGTGCAGGGGGTGTTCTTCCGGTCCGAGTGCGCCGAGCGGGCCCGGGCCCGGGGCCTGGGCGGGTTCGTGCGCAACCTCCCCGACGGCCGGGTGGAGGCGGTCTTCGAGGGGGACCCGGAGGCCGTGGACTTCATGGTGGACTGGTGCCGGCGGGGCCCCCGCCTGGCCCGGGTGGAGGGCGTGGAGGTGAGCGAGGAGCCGCCCCGGGGGGAGGGGGAGTTCCACATCGCCTACTGACCCCGGCCGCCGGCGGCGCCCGCGGGGATGCGGGGCCGGGCCGGGCGGCCCTCAGGCCCCGAACTTCGCCAGGCGCCCGGCGGCGGCCAGGAGCAGGGGCATGAGGTCGGTGCTGGGCCGCCGCCCCAGCCCGCCCCGCAGGCACCACCGCTCCCCGAACCGGCTCACCTCGTCCCGCCCGGCCCGCCGCCCCCAGACCACGACCGGCACCGGGTGCCAGGAGTGGGCGGCGAGCTGGGAGGGGGTGGCGTGGTCCCCGGTGACCGCCAGGACGTCCGGCTCCAGGGCCAGGAGGTCGGGGACCACGGCGTCCAGCCGCTCGATGGCGGCCACCTTCCGGGCCCGGTCCCCGTCCTCCCCGGCCGAGTCGGCGTCCTTGTGGTGGAGGAAGAAGAAGTCCGCCTCCTCCCAGTGCTTGCCCAGGAGGTCCACCTGCTCCCGGAGGTCCTCCGGGGCCCCCAGCACCTCCATGCCCAGGAGGCGGGCCACCCCCCGGTACATGGGGTAGACGGCCAGGGCGGCGGCCCGCAGGCCGTAGCGCTCGGGGAAGGGGGGGAGCTCCCGGTGGGAGTCGAACCCCCGGAGCAGGAGGCCGTTGGCCCTGGGCTCGTCGGCCAGGACCCGGCGGGCCTCCTCGAGCAGGGCCGCCACGGCCCGGGCCGTCCGCTCGGCCTCCGGGTGGAGGGCCCGGGGCGGCAAGGGGGGGACCCCCACGGCCTGGGGGTCGGTGTCCGCCACCCGGGGGTCCAGGCCCTCGCCCCGCAGCACCACCAGGAGCCGGTGCTGGCGCTCGTGGCGGAAGAACACCTCCACCCCCGCCACCCGGACCGCCTCCTGGAGGCGGGCCACCACCCGGCGGGCCTCCTCGTCCGGCACCCGGCCGGCCCGCCGGTCCACCACCCTGCCCTCGGGGTCCAGCGTGCAGAGGTTCCCCCGGGCCGCCACGTCCCCGGGCCGGAGGGCGAACTCCAGCCCGGCCGCGGACAGGGCCCCCCGGCCCAGCTGGTAGGCGAGGGGGTCGTAGCCGAACAGCGCCAGGTGGCCCGGCCCCGACCCGGGGGCGATGCCCGGGCCCACCGGCTCGAGGAGCCCGGTCAGCCCCTCCGCGGCCAGGCGGTCCAGGTTGGGGGTGGCGGCCTCCTCCAGCTCGGTCCCGTGGAGCTCGTCGGCCATCCCGCCCAGCCCGTCCGCCACCACGAGGACGATCTTGGAGCCGTTGTCCACGAGGAGGGGGCGGAGGTCCACGGGCCGATCGTAGCAGCGGCCCCCGGGCGCGGGGGTCGAGGGCTCGCCGGACGAGCGGGGAGAAGGGAAAAAGCGCCCCCAGCTTACGCGACCTGCGGGGAGGCCGTTGCTAGCATCAGGCCTCCGATGTTCTTACGGCAGCTCACCCTGCGGGGCTTCAAGTCGTTCGCCGACCGCACGGTGCTCGAGTTCACCCCGGGCATCAGCGTCATCGTGGGCCCCAACGGCTCGGGGAAGTCGAACGTGGTGGACGCCATCGCCTGGGTCCTGGGCGAGCAGGGCCCCCGAGCCCTGCGGGGCGGGGCCATGACCGACGTGATCTTCGCGGGCAGCGCCAGCCGGCCCCCTCTCGGCATGGCCGAGGTCAGGCTGGTCATCGACAACTCCTCCGGCCTTATCCCGGCCCCGGCCTCGGAGGTCGAGATCAGCCGGGCCCTGTACCGCTCGGGGGAGAGCGAGTACCGGCTGGCCGGGCGGCCCTGCCGGCTCCTCGACATCCAGGAGCTCCTCTCGGACACCGGGCTCGGGCGGGCCCTGCACACGATCGTCGGGCAGGGCCAGCTGGACGCGGTCCTCTCGGCCCGGCCGGAGGAACGGCGGCAGTTCATCGAGGAGGCCGCGGGCATCGCCAAGCACCGGCGGCGCCGGGACCGGGCGGAGCGGAAGCTGGCCGGACTGGAGCAGGACCTCCTCCGGCTCCAGGACCTCCTGGGCGAGCTCCGCCGCCAGCTCAAGCCCCTCCGGGAGCAGGCCGAGCTGGCCCGCCGCCACGAGGCCCTCACCCAGGAGGCGGCGGCCCTGGCCCGGCGGCTGGCCGCCGCCCGGCTGCGGGACCTCTACCGGGAGCGGGACCGCCGCCGCCCCGCGTGGGA
The DNA here is from genome assembly GCA_035573915.1 of Actinomycetota bacterium. Taxonomy (GTDB): domain Bacteria; phylum Actinomycetota; class UBA4738; order UBA4738; family UBA4738; genus DATLZQ01. The sequence goes on from DATLZQ010000039.1 coordinate 9,690, forward strand.
GGAGGCGGAGGCCCGGGAGGCCGAGGTTCGGCGCCAGCTCGAGGAGCTGGACCGGGAGCTGGCCCGGCTCGACCGGGCCCGGGAAGAGGCGGAGCGGGACCGAGCCCGCCTGGAGGCCGAGCACGCCGAGGCCGCCCGGCGGAGGTCCGAGGCCGAGGCCGCCCTGCGGGCCGCCGTCCGGGAGGAGGCCAGGGCCCGGGAGCGGCTGGCCACGGCCTCCGGCCGCTCAGGGCGGCTGTTCGCCCTGGAGGAGGAGCTGGAGCGCACCGAGCGGGCCCTGGCCGAGGTGGTGGCCACCCTGGCCCACCGGGAGGCCGAGCTCCTGGAGGCCGAGGCGGCCTTCCGGGCGGCCGAGCGGGCCCGCCGGGAAGCCGAGGAGGAGCGGCGGCGCCTGGAGGCGGAGGCCCTGGAGCGGCGGGCGGAGGCGGAGGCCCTGGAGCGGACCCTGGCCGGCCACCGGGCGGAGCTGGAGCGGCTCGAGGCCGCGGCCCGGGACCTCGAACGGCGGACGGCGGAGCGGGAGGCCCGGGAGGCCGAGCTGGAGGCGGAGATCGAACGGCTGGACGCCCTGGCCACCCCCCTGGGGCAGGAGGCGGCGGCCCTGGGGCGGGAGCGGTCGGAACTCGCCGCCCGCCTGGCCGAGCTGGAGGCCGAGGAGAAGGGGCTCCTGGCCCGCCAGCAGGTAGTGGAGGCCCGCCGCCGGGAGCTCTCCGAGACGCCCGGGGCGGCCTTCGCCCGGCGGCACCCCGGCCGGCCCATCGGGCTCCTCCGGGAGCTCGTCGAGGCTCCTCCGGAGCTGGCCCTGGCCCTGCGGGCGGCGCTGGGCCCCTACGCGGACGCCGTGGTCTACGAGCGGGAGGCCGAGGCCGTGGAGGACGCCGGCCGGGACGGGGCCGGGGGCGTGACCCTCGCCTTCCTGCCGCCCGGGCCCGTCCCCGTGCCCACCCTGGTGGAGGGGGAGCGCCGGCTCCTCGACCTCGTCCGGACCGACCTGCGGGTGTCCCGCCTGGCCCTCAAGCTCATCGGCAACGCCTACCTCGTGGAGGACCTGGCCGAGGCCGCCGCCAAGCACCGGGCCCACCCCCACGCCCAGTTCGTCACCCGTCAGGGGCAGGTGGTGGGGCCCTCCGTGGTCCGCACCCCGCCCGGCGACGACGGCCGGCTGGAGGAGGTCCGGCGGGAGGCGGGCGCCGTGGAGCGGGAGCTGGCGGGGACCCGGCGGGGCATCCGGGAGGGCCGCCAGCGCCTGGCG
>DATLZQ010000040.1:0-2384 GCA_035573915.1 Actinomycetota bacterium
CCGCCGGGCGGCCTCGGCCACCCGGCCCACGGGCCTGGCGATGGCCCGGGCCAGGAGGGGGGACGCGCCGGAGGCCAGGGCCAGCCCGGCCAGCCCGGCGGCGGCCAAGGCGCCCACGTAGGGCCGCCAGTCGCCCCAGCCCAGGCGGGCCGGGCGGACCACCAGGGCCACCCGACCGGGGAGGGGGTGGGCCGCGAAGAGCAGGTCGCGCCCCTGCCAGTGGGCCCGACCGCTCGCGGGCTCCCCGCCCACCACGGCCTCGCGGTCCCTGGGCCCCAGGGGAACGCCGGGCGGGAGGGGGAGGGGGAACACGGCGGCCCGCTCCCCACGGGCGGCCAGCAGGCGGACCAGGGCCGCAGGCGGAAGACCGGTGGGGTCGACCTGGAGCCGGAGGGCGAGCTGGGCCGCGTCGCGCTCCAGGACCCGGAGGGCGGCCCGCTCCACGGAGCGGCGGACCAGCGCTCCGGCCACGACGAGCGTGACCCCCACCGCCGCCAGCACCGTCGCCAGCGTGGCGGCCAGCAGTCGGGCCCGGAGGGAGGGCCGCCGCTGGGGGGTCACGGGGGGGCGGCCTTGTACCCCACCCCCCGGACGGTCCGGATGAGGTCGGGGCGGCCGAGCTTGCGGCGGAGCTGGGCCACGTGGACGTCCACGGTGCGGGTCTCGCCCGGGTAGGCGAGGCCCCAGACCCTATCCAGGAGGACCTCGCGGGAGAGGACCGTCCCCGCGTGCTCGAGGAGGAAGGCCAGGAGGTCGAACTCCCTGGCCGTGAGCTCCACTGGGCGCCCACCCACCTCCACCTCCCGGGCCCCCCGCCGCAGGACCACGTCGCCCGCCTGTAGGACGTCCTCACGGGCCGGCCCCTCGGCCCGCCGGAGGACCGCCTTCACCCGGGCTGCCAGTTCCCGCGGGGAGAAGGGCTTGACCACGTAGTCGTCGGCCCCCACCTCGAGCCCGGCCACGCGGTCCGCCTCCTCGTCCCTGGCGGTGAGCATGAGCACGGGGACGTCCGAGCGGGCCCGCAGCCGCCGGCAGACCTCGAACCCGTCCACCCCCGGGAGGCCCACGTCCAGGATGACGAGCCGGACCGGGTGTCGCCCCACCTCGGCCAGTCCCTCCTCGCCGGAGCGGACCCACACCACCCGGTAGCCCTGCCGCTCCAGGTAGCTCCGGACGAGGGACCCGACGCCCGGCTCGTCCTCCACGAGGAGGAGGGTCCCTTCCACGGCGGCCCCATGCTACCCCGGGGCCCCGGCCGGGCCGCTCGGGGCGCCGGCCGGAGCCTCCCGCCCTCCCCGGCCCCTTAGGGCCCCGCCTGACCCCGTCAGGCCCCGGCGGGCGGCCCGCCCTCCTCGGCCGCCCCCCGGCAGGGGTCGTGGGCGGGGTCGAAGGCCCGCACGGCCCGCCCCGTGCCGTCCAGCGAGAGGGCGAAGGCCATGTCGCCCGGCTCCAGCTCGGCCGGGTCGACCCTGGAGCCGTTTCGGAACACCCGGGCCCATCCGGCCAGGGGGACCGCGGCGGTCCGACCGTCGAGGAGCTCCAGGACGAGTCCTCGGCCGTCAGCGGCCCGGACCGCCCCGTGCAGGAGCGCAAGGGTCCGGGTGCCGCTGGCCGTCACGACCACCGCCTCGGAGCGGGCCAGGTGGCAGACCAGGCGCCGGAGCTGAGGGTGAGCGCCGAGGTGGGGGTGGACCGCGTCCTCGGTGGACCAGGCGGCCAGGGCTGCCGCCTCTACCGGGCCAGGGCCGGCCGAAGGGGCCGGAGCGCCTCCGGAGCTCCAGGTGGCTCCCCCGGCGGCCAGGGCCACCAGCGCCCCCACCGCCAACCGACCGACGAACGTGGGCATCTCCATCACCTCCGGGGACACCCTGCCCCGCCTCGGTCAGGGCCCGGTCAGCCCCGTGTAAGCGCAAGGAAAAATCCGCTTGGGGCCCGCCGTCGCCCCTTCGCTACGTCACCACCGTCTCTTCCGCGTCGCGGTTGTTGGCAGGCTCCGGGTCGGTCGGGGAACGAGCCGACACGGTCACGGTGTCGGTGATGGTCCCCCGGTCGGTGGGCTTGACCGTGATGGTGATGGTGACGACCTCGCCGGGCTCGAGGTCCCCCAGGGAGCACACCACCTGCCGCTTGGACGGCTTGTGCGTGCAGGTCCCTTTGGTCGTGGTGATCCTGGCGAAGCCCGCCTTCTTGGGCAGGTCGTCGACGGCGGTCACCCCGGTGGCCGGGTCCGGCCCCCGGTTCGTCACGGTGATGATGTACTCGAGGGGTTGGCCGCGCTGGGCCGGGTCCTTGGAGTCCCGCTTGTCCACGGCCAGGTCGGCCTGGGGTGGAGGCGGGGGCCCGAAGGCCTGGAGCTCGGCGACGTGCACCTCAGTGTGGCGGGG
>DATLZQ010000041.1:0-13968 GCA_035573915.1 Actinomycetota bacterium
AAGCTGGAGGGGCTCAACTCGAAGATCCGGCTCATCAACCACCGAGGCTACGGGCACCACTCCGCCGCCCTCATCGCGATGATCTACCTCTGCTGCGGCGGGATCACCGTCGAGCTACCCACGGAAAGATGAGGAGAACCCCATATGACATCGTCCGTGAACCTCGAACAGCCATTTCCGCTGGAGAGGAATCCGTTCGCGGTGGACGCCAAGCCGACTGAGATCTTCCGCGTGGGCGAAGTACAGATGAGCCGCGTAGTCCTGAAGACTCGTTCCTCGCGTAGGCTCAAACCGCCTATCCCAAGGCGGGTACTCCGGACTCACCACCGACGTTTGGCGCCGAGCACGAGATCGAGCCTGAGATTCCCTCAAGTGTTCCCGACCCGGGCGCGTCGCCAGCGACCAGACCACCCACCACAGGACCAGCACGCCAGCCACCGAAACCAAGAGGGCCGCGACAATCCCACCCACGCTCGATTCCGCCACCACTAGACCCATGCGATAGACGCCGCCCTCATCGGACCTTCAACTTCCGTAAACATCAGCTCAGCGACTGGGCTTCGGGCATCGGCTGGCCAGTCGGCGTGTCCGCGGCCGCCCGGAGGTTGTTGTTCAGAAGAAACGACATGGTCAGATCGAACTCATCATCCGACCCCTTCTCGTCGAGATACTCCTTCGCGTTGAGGTAGGTTCGTTCGTTCACGACGAACAGCCGGTAAGCCAAATCGTCCAGTCCTAAGCCCTTGGTTCTCCGCCTTCCCGTGACGCTGTCATCACCGGCCCCCGAACAGACGCCGAAGCAAGCCCTTCCGGCTGTTCTGTTGCTCGACCTCGCGGTAGGCGGCCATGGCCGACTCCATGATCACGGGCGGCGGGACCTCAGCCTCTCGCCCCTTCGCAACAAGGGCCTCGATAGGCCCCTGTGCCGCCAGCTGATCCAGCTCGACGGCCTTTGGGAGCACCTCAAGCACCTTGTCTGCGTCGGCGCCCTGATCGTCGACGGCCCACCATGAGAGCATGTCGGCGAATCGCTCCGTCCAAGTGGGCAGATGAGTCACTGGCCGATAGTCGAGAGTCTGGACGACGGGTGGGTGGACCCGCAGGTCACCGAGGATCCGACTGGTCGAGCGTCTCGAGCCGAGCGATGGTCTCGGCCAGCGGGCGGCGGCGGGTGTTCCGGTCGATGGCCCGCTCGAGGTCGGCCACCCCCTCCGGGTGGCGGCAGTCGCTCCACAGCTCATCGAGGGGGATCCCGCGGACGAGGAACGGCGGGGTCACCCGCCGGCCGAGGGTCACCGAGGTGAGGTAGGTGTACTTCTCCAGCGTGGTCAGGATCCCCGGCGAGACCGCCCCCCCCACTGCCGGGCGATGATCGAGGCGGTCCGGGCGTTCACCACGGTGGCGGCGAGGTGGGAGCAGTTCGTGGAGGCTTTCTCCTCGTCCCGCAGACGGGACACAGGTAGTGCTCGTCCGGGAGTCCCAGGTCGCAGGCATCCAACAGGCACCCGCAGACGGGGCACGTGGCCCCGTCGGGGTCCCCCTCCTCACCTGGGGCGTTGGCGCGACGGCGGTCGTCGGCCCGCCCGCCTCTGTCCTGCGTTCTCACCTCGGTCACTCGTCGGGCAACAGGAGGTCGGCCAGGATCAGTGCCAGGCCCAGGGTGGCCAGGAAGTCACGCTGGGTCTCGTCGAGGCAGTCGGACACCGCGTCCACGCAGCGGCTGGCCGCCTGAAGAGGTGAGAGGGACAGTGCTCGAGCGACCCTCAGTGCCAGCACCACCACCTCGGTCAGTCCGAGGGTCTCGAGGGCCTCGCCGAGGGTCCGCAGGGCCTCGCTGGTCTCCACCCCCTGCTCCGCGAGCCGCTCCCGGAAGCGGACCCAGCGGCCACGACCCTCTGCGAAGAACCCATCCGCCGGCCCGTTCATTGGTCCGAACCCAACCAGGGGCGCCAGCTCAGGCCCCCGGGAGGAACTCGGGCGGGCCCACGGAGGAACCGAGAAGGAGGAGGACCCTGAGAGGACCGGCAACCAGGGCACCGCACGTCGGGATACCTCCCGCGCGGCCCCGGCCTCCCTGACGGGCCCAGTCTAGCGGTGGTCGGCCAGGCGCAACGGACCTGGCTCAGGAGGAGTCGAAGTCTCGACGGGGGAGGCCCTCCGTCAGGGAGGCGCGGGGACCGACCTCTTCCACCCAGCGCCGGGAGGGCCTCCCCGACGCACTACCGACAGAGCCTTCCCTTCCTCCACTTACCTCAATGCGGCCGCGATGGCGTCCCTTCAAGGGCGCCCCAGGGCGGGCAGGACGCGCTCGGCCACGAGCTCCCGGCGGCCCCGGGGGCCCGCCAGCACCACGATGGCCCAGGAGGCCCCGGCCCGGGCCAGGGCCCGGAGGTACTCGGCGAACTCCTCTGCCGTCCCGTGGAAGGCCAGCTCGTCGTTGAGGCCCTGCTCTCGACGGCGGTCCAGGAGCCGGCGGGCCTCGGCCTCGTCCTCCCCCACCAGGGCGATACCGGCCCACGTCGCCTCGGCCTCTCGCCCCGCCCGGCCGGCCGCCTCGGAGAGCAGCTCCGCCTTCCGCCGGAACGCCTCGGGGGGGAAGCCCCACCCGTTCCACCCGTCGGCCAGGGCCCCGGCGATCCGCACGGCCTCGTCGGCCTGGGCCCCCACCCACACCGGGGGGCCCCCGGGCCGGACCGGCGGGGGGAGGAGGGGGCCATCCAGGGCCGGGACGTGGTCCCCGCCCGGGAACCGCTCCCCTCGGAACACGGCCTTGAGGGCCCGCACGGTCTCGGCCAAATGCTCCCGGCGGGCCCGGACGGAGAGCTCGGGGAAGCCGAAGGCCCGGTGCTCCGGGCGGTCGATGGGGTCGCCCGTCCCCACCCCCAGCACCATCCGCCCGCCGCTCACCAGGTCGAGCGTGGCGGCCATCTTGGCCACCAGGCCAGCCGGGCGGAGCACGGCCCGCGTGACCAGGGTCCCCACCACCACCCGGGAGGTGACCTGAGCCACCGCCGCCAGCGTGGTGAAGGCCTCCAGGGCGGGGCGGTCGGGCGGCGCCCCGGGCGGGAAGAAGTGGTCGAAGGCGAAGACCCCGTCGAAGCCCAGGCGCTCGGCGGAGCGGGCCGCCTCCAGGACCCGCCCCGCGTCCCGGGTGAACATGGGGAGGAGGAGCCCGACCTTCACCGCGGCCCGCCGCTCCCGCTGATCTCGCCTCCCAGGGTCCCGCTCACCCCCCACCCCCGGCCAGGTGGGCCGCCAGGTCCGCCGCCCCCACGGCCCCGGCGTCGTTGCCCAGGGCGGCCGGGACGATGGGGACGGCCGGCCGGTGGGCCGAGCCCTCCACCGCCTCGGCGAAGGCCTCCCGGGCGGGCCCGAGCAGCAGGTCCCCGGCCTCCGCCGCCCCTCCCCCCACCACCACGAGCTCGGGGTCCAGGACATTCACCAGGCCCGCGATCCCCTGGCCCAGGCGCCGCCCGACCTCCGTGAGGATCCGGAGGGCCACCGGGTCGCCGGCCCGGCCCGCCTGGGTCACCACCTCCCCTGTCACCCGCTCGGGGTCCCCCCCGGCCAGCTCCAGCATCTCCCGGCTCAGGCGCTCCCGGGCCGCCTCCCGGCCCAGCCGGGCGATGGTCCGTCCCGAGGCCACCTGCTCCCAGCACCCGCGGTTGCCGCAGCCACAGCGGGGCCCGTCCGGCTCCACCACGATGTGGCCGACCTCCGCGGCGAACCCGTGGGCCCCCCGCACCAGCTCCCCGTCCAGGACGATGCCACCGCCGATCCCCGTCCCCACGGTGACCAGGAGCAGGTCCCGCACCCCGCGTCCCGCCCCGAACCGGAACTCTCCCCAGGCCGCGGCGGTGGCGTCGTTCTCCACCCGGACGGGGAGCCCGACCTCCGCCCGCACCCGCTCGGCCAGGGGGAACTCCCGCCAGGCGATGTTCGGCGCGTAGCGCATGACGCCCCGGCGGTCCACCATCCCCGCCGCCGCCACCCCCACGGCCGCCACGCCCCCCGCCGCCAGCTCCCGGGCCAGGGACACGATGCCTCCCACCACGGCGTCGGGGTCCAGCGAGGGGGTAGCGAGTTCCCGGCGCTCCAGCACCTGCCCGCCCCGGTCCAGGTCGACCAGGGCCCCGGCCATCCGGCTGCCCCCCACGTCGATCCCCACGGCCGTGCCGTTCGCCATCGCGGGGGCAGAGTACCGGACGGCGGAGGACGGTGGAGAGGGGGTGGCGGGCCGGGGCGGCCGCTCAGAACCTGAGGAGCGCTCCCACCTCCACGTCGGCCACGTGGCTCAGGGTCTCGACCCTGGCGCCCTGCCGGAGGGCCGAGGCCACGGCCAGGTCCACCACGTCGGGGACCAGCTCCGTGGGCTCCTGGCAAGTGGGGCAGGTCTCGCCCTCCTCGGCGAGCCACCCGCAGCCGGCACAGCGGACCCCCTCCCGGGCCAGGCCGAAGGGGACCACCAGGGTCCCCACCCGACCCTGGTTGAGGGCGTCCAGGACGGAGCCCAACCCGACCACGGCCCCCTGGCCCGCCGCGGCCTGCGCCCGGACCCGCTCCAGGGCCTCCCGCTCCCGCCGGGCCTCCAGCTCCTCCTCCACCTGGAGCGACCGTTCCAGGACCTCCGCCGGGGTGGCGGTCATGGGGAGGGAGGTCCGGGCCACCACCCGCCGGCGCAGGTAGTCGTGGAGCTCCCGCTCGAAGTGGGGGAGGAGCTCCTCGGGCCCGGCCAGGATGAGGTGGTCGAACGGACGGCGCTTGGAGTAGCGCAGGAGCAGGTCCGCCACCCGCCGCAGGTGGTCCTGGACGTGGGCCTCGATGTGGCGCTGGTACCGCGCCTGGGACCACCCTCCCTGGTCGTGCTGGCCGGGCACCTCGTCGAACACGTCGGTCTCCTCCTGGATCCGGCCCAGGGCCGCGAAGAAGACCCGGGCCTTCTCCCGGTCCACGAGGACCGTGCAGAAGGACTGGTAGGTCTCGAGCAGGGCCTCCAGGGGAAGGACGTACGGCTGCGGCGCCACCGTCACGAGGTCAGGGACGGGCCGGGGGACGAGCACCTCCTCCCACAGTCCGTCCGCGGAGGCGGACAACAGGGCCACCCCCCGGGTGGGGCCCCGGTCGAGGTCCTTGACGAAGGCGAGGAACCGCTCGGCGTCACGCTCGACGGACCGCCGCTGTTCCCGGGGCAGGCGGGCGGCCTCCTGGCGGAGCCGGTGGCAGAGCTCCTCCGCCCGGACCTCGTAGTCCTGCTTCCTCGGGAACCGCCGCCCGTCGACGTTGAGGTAGAAGCTCGCCACCGGGGCCTGGTTCGAGCTCCACCCCGCCAGCCTGCGTAGCAGCTCGCGATCCAGATCGGACATGGACGGAACGCTCCTTCCCCAAGTCGCCAGCGCGCTCCGGACCACCGCTCGGTCCCCCACAGCGGGCGAGCCTCCGCGGAACCTGCGCGGCCGACCCTCGTCTCACTCGAGCGGTACCCGTTCCAGCTCGGGCCCGGACCCTACCCCCGAGAGCCGGGCGTCGATCAGGGCCCGGGCCGCCAGGAGCACCTCCCGCCCGGCCCTGAGGAGGTGCTCGGCGACCTCGGGTCGGGCCTCCCCCAGGGCGGTCACCGCCGCACAGATGGGGCAGAACGCCACGGTGCAGGCGGGCTCCGACCTGGGCCGCTCCCGGGTCGGGGTGGGGCGGGGCGCTCTCCCCGCCGCCTTCGCCGTCTCCCTCGCGCGTCGTCGCTCCGCCATCGCTCCCTCCCGCTGTCTAGGTCCCGGCCACCGGGGCCCCCTCCGCCCGGGCCTCCCGGGCGAACCGGACCTCGAGCATCCCGTCCTCGAAGCTCGCGTCCACCACCGCCAGCCGCTGCAGGGCCTGGGGCAACACGAGGTTGCGCTTGTACGAGCCGACCTTGATGTAGAGCTCGTCGGCCTTGCGGAACACGTCCAGGTCGGACCGTTCGACGAAGGGAATCCGCACCGAGAGCACGTAGGTGCTGCCGCGCTTGCGAACCCGCATCGGCACGTCCCGGTGCAGCACGGCGGTGGCGTCCAGCTCGCCGTATACCTCCCGGCCCATCTCCTCGAGCAGCTCCATCCCCACCATCTCTCGGTCGAAGAGCCGGGCCGTGAGGATGGGCACCGGGTGGAACGACTCCCGGACCGTCTGGAGGTGCTGGGCCTGGGCCTCCTTCCACTTGCCGAAGTAGGGGTCGTCCACCTCCTCGGGGATCATCCGGTTGACCACGACGGCGTCCAGCCGGTAGCCGAACAGCGAGAGGTAGGTGTAGGTCCGCCTGGCCTCCGCGATGACCATCTTCTCGGGGTTGACCACCAGGCGGACCGAGGACGTGTCCGGGTCGGTGAGGAGCTGGCGGACCCCGTCCAGGTTCCGGTGGAGGCGCTCCACGGCCGCGAAGATGCGGTCCTCGGCGATGGGCATCGAGGTGATCCGAGTGAGCAGCGGCCGGATCGTCCGCACCACGCGCCGCTCCACGGGGAAGATCCGCTCGATGTACCAGTTCATGACCTCAGGTAGGGACAGCAGTCGGAGCGTCTCCGCCGTGGGGGCGCAGTCGATGACCAGCAGGTCGAACCGGCCGGACTCCACGTGGCGCTTGACGTCGGTCAGGCTGAAGATCTCGTCGAAGCCGGGGATCACCGACAGCTCCTCGGCCTCCACCGCGTCCATCCCGGCCCAGTTCAGCCAGGAGGCCAGGTACTCCTGGATCTCCCGCCAGTTGGCCTCCAGCCGTTCCTGGGCGTCGATCTGCTCGGCCCACAGGTTGGGGGCCACCCGGGCCACCTCCGAGCCCAGGGGGACGTCGAAGGAGTCGGCCAGGGAGTGGGCCGGGTCGGTGCTCATGACCAGCGTCCGGTGGCCGGAGGCGGCGGCCCGCACCGCGGTGGCCGCCGCGACCGTGGTCTTGCCGACGCCTCCCTTTCCGGTGAACAGGACGATCCGCACTCCGGGAAAGGTTACTGCGCAGCTCCCTCGGCTGCTCTCCCGGCCGTCGCCTTCCTTCGCTCTGGTAGCGTGCTTGACACCATGCGGAACGCCCCCGCCACCCTGGTCCGGGACCGACCGGCCCCGCCTCTGGCCCCGGAGCTCGGCGAGCGGCTGCGGGCGATGGCCCGCCGGCTCGGCACCCCGCTCTACGCCTACGACGCCCCCACCCTGGAGGCGGACGCCCGGCGGGTGGCCCTGGCCTTCCCCGACCCCTGGGTCCGCCTGTACTCGGTCAAGGCCAACCCCCTGCCCGGGCTCGTAGCCCGCCTGGGCGGCCTGGGCTTCGGGGCCAGCGCCGTGTCCCGGGGGGAGGGATGGCTGGCCCTCCGGGCGGGCCTCCCCACCGCCCGGGTGGCGCTGGAGGGGGTGGGCAAGGCCCCCGCGGACCTCCGGTGGGCGGTGGAGCTGGCCCGGGCCGGGCGCCCCCTCCTGTGGGTCAGCCTGGAGTCCGCCGAGGAGGCCCAGGAGCTCCTCCGCCTCGCCCGCCGCCGGCTGGGGGACGAACGGCTCGAGGTGCTCCTCCGGCTCAACCCCGACGTGGAGCCGGACACCGAGCGGGGGCTGGCCGTGGGGCGGGGGGACTCGAAGTTCGGCCTCTTCCCCGAGGAGGCGGACTCGGTCCTGGCCGAGCTGGCCCGGCGGGGCCCGCTCCGGTTCCGGGGGGTCCACGTGCACGCGGGCTCCCAGCTCCGCTCGGTGGAGCCGTGGGCCGCGGCCGTGCGGGTCGCCCTGGACCTCTTCGCCCGCCACGCCGGGCGCCTCGAGGGCTGGGACACGCTCGACGTGGGCGGGGGGTTCCCCGCCGACCCCTGGGAGGACCTGCCCGGGCCGGAGGACTTCGCCAGGGCGGCCCGGGCTGCCCTGGAGGAGCTCCCCCCCGACCGCCGCCCGGCCCGGCTGGCCGTGGAGCCCGGGCGGTTCCTGGTGGCCCGCTCGGGCTGGGTCGTGGCGAGCGTCCTCCACGTCCGGGCCCGGGAGGCCGGACCCGGGCTCCGCCAGGTGGTGCTGGACGCCGGCATGACCGAGATCATCCGGCCCATGCTCTACGGGGCCCGCCACCCGGTGGTGGCCCTCACCTCGAACGGCCGGCCGGCCCACCCGGACCTGCCCGTCGAGGAGTGCGTGGTGGAGGGGCCCGTCTGCGAGTCCACGGACCGCCTGGGGACCGCCCCCCTCCCTCCCGTGCGACGGGGGGACCTGGTGGCCGTTGGCCACGCCGGAGCCTACTCCAGCGCCATGTCCTCCACCTACAACGGCCGCCCGCGGCCCCCCGAGGTCCTCCTCGAGCCGGACGGGACGCTCCGGGTCCTCCGCCGCCGGGCGCCCCTCCGGAGCCTGGCCTGAGGCGCCGACCGGTCCCGGCCCCAGGACCGCCGGCTAGGATCGGCTCCGCCGTGGAGCCCGTCCGCGCCGTCCTGTTCGACTTCGGCCACACCCTCGTCGACTTCCGCCGCACCCAGGAGGCCCTCCACGCCGCCTACGAGCAGATCCGGGCCCGCATCGAGGCCGTGGCCACCATGGAGGTGCCCGAGCTCCTGGACCTGGTGGAGCGGGTGGCGGGAGGGGTGGACCGGATGGTGGCCGAGTCCTACGAGCAGGGCCGGATGGAGGAGGTGGACCAGGTGGAGCTGTTCCGCACAGCCCTGCGAGCGGTGGGCTTCGACCTCCCCGACGACGTGGTGGCCCACATCGTCCACCTGGACCACTCGGCCTACTCGAACTCCCTCACGGTGGAGCCCGAGGTGAGGGCCACCCTGGAGCGCCTGCGGGCCTCCGGGTACCGCCTGGGCCTGGTCTCGAACGTGACGCTGCTCCCCGAGCTCATGCGGGCCGACCTCGAGCGGCTGGGGCTGGCCCCGTTCCTCGAGGCCTCGGTCTTCTCGAGCGAGGTGGGGGTGCGCAAGCCCCACCCCGACATCTTTGTGGAGGCCCTGCGGCGGCTGGGCACGAGCCCGGCCGAGACCGTGTTCGTGGGGGACCGGCTGCTCGACGACGTGAGCGGGGCCCAGGCCGTGGGGATGCGGGCCGTCCAGACCCGTCAGTTCCGCCGGGAGGAGGACGACCGGGTCCGCCCCGACGCGGTCATCGACCACCTCCGGGAGCTGCCCGCCGTGCTGGCGCGCTGGGGCGGGCCCCCTCCCCCGCCGCCCGCCTGAGGATCTCCGCCAGCCGACGGGCCTGCCGGTCCCAGGTGAAGCCCGCCTCCACCCGCGCCCGGCCCGCCGCCCCCATCTCTCGGGCCAGGGGCGGGTCCAGGAGGAGCCGGGCCACCGCCAGGCCCACCGCCTTGGGCTCGCCCCCCTCCACGAGGAGCCCGGTCCGGCCGTCCTCGATGGCCTCGGCGGCCCCCCCGGACCGGCCGGCCACCACCGGCCGGCCCGTGGCCTGGGCCTCGAGGTAGACGATGCCGAACCCCTCCGCCTCCAGGCCGCCCCACCTCGACCGGCAGGGCATGGCGAAGACGTCCCCCGCCGCGTGGTAGGCGGGGAGCTCCTCGTCGGGGACCTCCCCGGCGAACACCACCGAGCCGAGGGGCGCCTCCGCGGCCAGGGCCCGCAGCCAGGCCCGGTCGGGCCCGTCACCCACGAGCAGCAGCACGGCCTCCGGGACCAGCCTCCGCAGGAGGCCCATGGACCGGATGAGCACGTCCTGCCCCTTCCTTCGGACCAGCCGGGAGACGCACACCACCACCGGGCGGTCGTCCAGCCCGAGGCGCTCCCGCACCGGGCGCCCGTCCACCCTCGGCGAGAACCGGTCCTCGTCCACGCCGGGGTGGAGCACGCTGAGCGGCACCCCTGGAGGGAGGACGCGGGCGATGGCCCGGGCCATGGCCCGGCTCACGGCCGTCACCCACCGAGCCCGCCCCAGGGCCCGGCGGAGGAGGGCCCCGGTGCCGGGCAGGACGGCCTGGAAGTACTCGAACCCGTGGGTCATGACCACTGCCCGGAGTCCCCGCTCGGCCAGGGCCGGGACCACCAGGGGCGCGGGCATGCCCTGGGTGAAGAGGACCACCTCCGCCCCGTGGGCCCGGGCCAGCGACCGCACCCGCCGTTCCAGATCCCGGCCGGGCCAGATGAACCGGGAGGGCCAGCGGTACACGGGGAAGGCAAGGCGGGCGTCGTGCTCCCGCCACCCCGGCCAGTTGGGCGCGAGCACCGCCACCCGGTCCGGGGGGAGGCGGCGGACCAGGTTCCAGACGTACTGCTGGACCCCACCCACCCGGGGCGGGAAGTCGTTGGTGACCACGAGGACCGGGGGCACCTCCACCCCCGGCCCCGGGGCCTCCCGTTGCCGGGCGTCCCCCGCCTCCTCCGGTCCGGGCCTCGGCTCCTCCATGACGGGGCTATCGTCCCAGGTCGGTCACCGGCCGTGGAGGCGACGCCGCCGCACAGGGACCGGGGGTCAGCCCGCCCGGCCATGGCAAGGAGGAGCCCAGTGGCCTGCAATTTCGGGGTAGCCGAACCGGGAGGCCAGGACTAGCATGTGGGGTATGCCGGAGGTGGACATCGACGTCCGCAGCCTCCCGAGGGACGTGAGTCCTCCCGACTACTGGCAGGAGCGGGCCGCCTGCTACGGCCTCGACCCCGAGATCTTCTTCCCCACCACCGAGGAGGAGGCGAGCCTGGCGCTCTCCTACTGCGCCGTGTGCGCGGTCCGCGAGATCTGCCTGGCCTGGGCCCTCAAGAACGGCGAGCGCTACGGGGTGTGGGGAGGGACCACCGAGCAGCAGCGCCGGCGGCTCCTCCGCCAGACCGCCTGAGGCCGACCCTCGAGGCCCGCCCGGGTGCCCCATATACTGAGCGGCGTGGAGCGGGCCGTCATCGTGGAGGGGGCCCGGACCCCGATCGGGAAGTTCCTGGGCGCCTTCGCCGAGGTCTCCGCGGTCGACCTCGGGGTCCACGCCACCCGGGCGGCCCTGGAGCGGGCCCAGGTCCACCCCGCGGAGGTGGACGAGCTCGTCTTCGGCCACGCCCGCCAGGCCGGCAACGGGCCCAACCCGGCCCGGCAGGTGGCCGTCCGGGCCGGCCTGGGCGAGGAGACCCCGGCCTTCACCGTGAACATGGCCTGCGGCTCGGGGATGAAGGCCGTCCAGCTGGCCGCGGAGCAGATCATGCTGGGCAACGCCCAGGTGGTGGTGGCCGGCGGCCAGGAGAACATGAGCCGCACCCCCTTCCTGCTCGACCGGATGCGGACGGGCTACCGGATGGGAAACGCCACGGTCTTCGACGGCATGAACCGGGACGGCTTCCTCGACCCCCTGTGCGGGCTGCTCATGGGGGAGACCGCCGAGAACCTGGCCCGCCGGTACGGGATCAGCCGGGAGGAGCAGGAGGAGTTCGCTCTCCGCAGCCAGCAGAAGGCCGCCGCCACCTGGGACCGCAGGGCCAAGGAGATCGCCTCCATCGAGGTCCCGGGCCCCAAGGGGGAGCCGGTCCTCGTGGAGCGGGACGAACACCCCCGGCCCGACACCACCCTGGAGGCCCTGCGGAGGCTCCCGCCCGTGTTCGACCCCGAGCACGGGACGATCACCGCGGGGACCTCCTCCGGGATCACGGACGGCGCCGCGGCCCTGGTGCTCATGGCCGAGTCCCGGGCCCGGGCCGAGGGCCGGGAGCCCCTGGCCCGGGTCGTGGCCTACGCCCAGGCGGGGGTGGACCCGGCCTACATGGGGATCGGGGTGGTCCCCGCCACCCGCAAGGTCCTCGAGCGGACTGGCCTCTCCCTTCAGGACTTCGACGTGGTGGAGCTCAACGAGGCGTTCGCCGCCCAGGTCCTGGCCTGCGACCGGGAGCTCAAGCTGGACCACGAGCGGCTCAACCCCAACGGCGGGGCCATCGCCCTGGGCCACCCCATCGGGATGACCGGGGCCCGGCTGGTCCTCACCGCCGCCTACGAGCTCCGGGAGAAGGGCCACTCCCTGGCCCTGGCCACCCTGTGCATCTCGGGGGGGATGGGGATGGCCATGGTGCTGGAGCGGGCCTGAGGGCCCCGGGCCCTCAGCTCGGGCGTCAGCTTAGAAGGACCCAGGCCAGGGCAGCGGCGATCATGGCCAGCCCGAAGAGGAACATGGCCAGGTCCGCCTTCTTCACCTTCCCCGGCTGCATCGGGTTGAACCCCATCACGCCTCCAGACGGTAGTACTCGCGGAACTTCCCCGGCGACAGCCAGTGGATGTGCTGCTCCACGGTGGAGGCGAAGGTCCGGGCCTCGGCCTCGCTCGCGCACGGGCGGGTGAGGACCACCGCGCCCCCCGGGTCCAGGACCTCCACCTCCCAGCCCTGGCTCCCCCGCCGGACCCGCACCGAGTAGTGGTTGGGCTCGGCCGGCTGGGCCCCGGAGACGCTCACCGCCGTCGACGGGCCGAGGGCTCCAGCCGGGCCAGGTGCTCCTCCAGGGGCCCGAGCACGCTCTCCCGGACGAAGTGGAAGTCCGGCTCCATGCCGGCCACCTTCTCCAGGGCGTTCTCCAGGGCGCTGCCCGCGGTCTCCGCCGCCTCCAGGGCCTCCGCCAGGACTGCCGTGTAGTGGGGGTTGAAGGCTCGACCGTCCCAGGGGCAGTGGCCCCCGGTCTCCAGCACCTGGCGGACCAGGACCTCCCGGCCGCACCGCTCGTGGACCAGCCTGATCTTCACACCGCCTCCTTCCGCGCCTCGGCGAGGAACCCCTCCAGCCGCTCCGCGACCTCGAAGGGGTTGACGGGCTTCACGAACCAGGCGTCGGCCCCCGCCCACCGGGCGAGCCAGGCGTCCACCGAGCGGTCCAGGAACACCACCACCCGCCCGGGGAAGGGCCGGCCGGACTGCTTGAGCTCCAGGGCCACGGCGAAGGCCCCGGCCCGAGACGTGATCTCGTCCAACACCACGACGTCCGGCAGGTGGCGCCAGGCCAGCCGGACGCCGGTCAGGCCGTCCGAGGCCTCCAGGACCTCCGGCTCCTCCCCCACCGCCCGGGCCAGGCTCCGCACGGTGAGTGCCATCCACTCCCTGGTCCTGGGGTCGGCGGAGACGAGGAGGATCCTCACGGCGGCGATTGTACCGGCCGCCCTCCCCCCACCCCCGCGAACGGGGAGCTACAGTTCACCCGACACCCGACGCGGTGGCGGTGGCTGCCCTCGAACCAGAGGCCGAAGGAGGAGCGATGCAGAGACCGACCGTGGAGCAGGTCGTTGCGGAGTTCGTGGGGACCCTGGCCCTCGTGTTCATCGGGGCCGGAGCCGTGGCCGTCCTGGGCCCTCAGCTCGGAGGCCAGGCCGTCGTGGGGATCGCCCTGGCCCACGGGCTAGTCCTGGCCATCATGGTCTCCAACCTGGGCCACATCTCCGGCGGCCACTTCAACCCGGCCGTCACGGTGGCGGTGTGGGTGGCGGGGAGGATAGGCACCCTGCGGGGCCTTGTCTACGTCGTGGCCCAGCTCCTGGGGGCCGCCGCCGGGGCCGGACTGCTCCGGTGGGCCCTCCCGGAGACCATCTGGCAGCAGACCGCGTTGGGGCTGCCCCAGGTCAACGCGGCCGCGGGGATCTCCGACGGCAAGGCCGTCCTCCTCGAGGCTGTGCTCACGTTCTTCCTGGTCTTCACGGTGTTCGCAGCGGCCGTGGACGAACGGGGGGCCTTCGGGAAGGTGGCCGGCCTCACCATCGGCCTGGTCCTGACCATGGACATCCTGGTCGGAGGCCCTCTGACCGGGGCCAGCATGAACCCGGCCCGGACGTTCGGGCCGGCCCTGGTGGCCGGAGAGTGGGGCGACTTCTGGGTGTACGTGGCCGGCCCGCTGGCCGGGGCCATCATCGCCGCCAGCCTCTACTGGCTGACGTTCCTTCGGGCCCGCGAGCTGGCCCCGTCCCCGGAGCCGGCCCCGGCCCGCCTCGAACCCGAGGGCCGCTGAGGCCGAGCGGCCCTCACGCAGCGGCGGAGGGCGGCGGGCCCCGAGGGCCGCTGAGGCCGAGGGCCCCGCCCGGCGGGCCGGCGGGG
>DATLZQ010000042.1:0-21708 GCA_035573915.1 Actinomycetota bacterium
CGCGCAGGAAGGCCCGGCACAGCTCCTCCAGCCCCGCCAGCCGGTAGGAGGCCACGGGCCGGCCGCTCGCCGCCCAGGCCTCCACCCCTCCCCGCAGGTACCCCTCCAGCCGCTCATAGCCGATCCTGAGGAGCTGGGTGCGGGCCTCCTGGAGCGACTCTTCCTCGGGCTCGGGCAGGACCAGGACGAGCGAGGCCCCCCAGGGCACCACCCACCCCACGTAGCTGGCGAAGTCGTCGACGAGTTCCACGTTGACCGACCCCGGGACGTGGGCTCGGGCGAACGGGGCCCGGAGCCTCCCGTCCACCACCCAGGCCCCTCGGGCCATGGCCGCCTCCACCTGGTCCGGGGAGAGCGGGGCAGGGGCCGGGAGCTCCTCGAGGAGCCGGGGGCCGGCCCGGTTGACCGGCGCCATGAACCGGTAGTAGTCGGGGTAGGCCAGGAGGCCGTCCAGCTGGAGGCGGACGAAGGCCTCCTCGTCTTCCGTGGCCAGGGCCCGGTTCCGGCGGCGCTCCTCACCCAGGGTGGAGACGCGCTCCCGAAAGGGCGTGCCGGCGCTGCAGAAGCTCCCCGCGCCGTGGGTGGGGAGGACCTGGACGTGGTCGGGGAGGGCGGCGAGGCGCCGGAGGCTCCGGAACTGGGCCCGGGTGAGCTCCTCGGTCAGCTCCTCCCCCAGGAGGTCGGTCCTCCCGGCCGCCCCCACCATGAGGCTCCCCCCGGTGAAGACCGCCACGGGCTCGTGGGAGCCTGGTTCGTAGACCACGTAGCAGACGTGCTCGGGGGTGTGCCCGGGCGTCTCCAGGGCCACCAGCCGGAGGTCGCCCACCCGGACCTCGTCCCCCTCGGCCACCCCGCGGACGGGGAACTCGTAGTGGCCCCGGGCCGGAGCCACCACCTCCGCCCCGGCCCTCCGCCGCACCTCCAGCGCGCCCGAAACGTAGTCGTTGTGGACGTGGGTCTCGAGGACGAAGCGGACCGCGGCCTCCCGGGCCCTGGCCGCGGCCAGGAAGCGGTCCGCGTCCCGCTGCGGGTCGACCAGGGCGGCCTCATCCCCCGAGACCACCAGGTAGGTGTTGTTACCCAGGCCCGGGGTGACGAACACCTCGAAGTCCACGGCCGCTCTCCTCCCCGCCCGCGTCGCTGGCGGCTCTCCCCTCACTCTCCCCCATCCCGCCGCCCGGGCACAAGGCGGGCCTCCCGGATGGCCCGCCACACCCGCTCCGGCGAGGCGGGCAGCTCCACGTGGCGGACCCCGAAGGGGGCCAGGGCGTCCACCACGGCGTTCCAGACGGCGGGGGTGGAGCCGATCGTGGCCGACTCCCCGATCCCCTTGGCCCCGAGGGGGTTGCGGGCGGTCGGGGTCTCGGTGTGGGCGATGGTCACGTCGACGAGCTCGGCCGCGCTGGGCACCGCGTAGGAGGCGAGAGAGCCCGTGAGGAGGTTCCCCTCCTCGTCGTAGACCACCTCCTCGTACAGCGCCTGGGCCACTCCCTGGGCCGTCCCCCCCTGGACCTGCCCGTCAACCAGGACCGGATTCACGATCCGCCCGCAGTCGTCCACGGCCACGTGGCGGAGGAGCCGGACGTCCCCGGTCTCGGTGTCCACCTCCACCACGGCCACGTGGGCCCCGAAGGGGAAGGTGTTCCCCTCCATCTCGAACTCGACCTCGGACCGGAGCCCGGGCTCCTCCCCGTCCGGGAGGGAGGCGGGGTCCGCCGCCGCCCTGGCCAGCTCGGCCCAGGAGAGCGTCCGGTCCGGGGCCCCCACCACGCCCACCCTGCCGTCCTGGACCACCACGTCCTCCACGCTCGCCTCGAGCAGCTGGGCCGCCATCCGGCGGGCCTTCTCCACGACGGCCTCGGCCGCCCGCAGGGCGGCGCTCCCCCCCACCTGGAGGGAGCGGGAGCCCATGGTCCCGTGGCCGTAGGGGAGGAGCGAGGTGTCGGAGTGGCGGACGGTCACGGCGTCGAAGGGGACGCTGAGCGTTGAGGCCACCACCTGGGCCAGGCTCGTCTCGTGGCCCTGGCCGTGGGGGGAGACCCCGGTGACCACCGTGACGCGGCCCTCCTCGTTTACCTCCACCCGCCCGAGCTCGGGGTTCCAGCCGGTGACCTCCACGTAGCAGCTCACCCCCACGCCCAGCTGGCGGGGGTCGCCCCGGGCCCGGCGGTTCGCCTGCTCCCGTCGGAGCTCCTCGTAGCCGGCGAGCTCCAGGGCAAGGTCCAGGGCCCGTCCGTAGTCCCCGCTGTCGTAGGACAGCCCGGTGGCCGTCCGGTAGGGGAAGGCCTCGGGGGGGATGAAGTTCCGCCGCCGCACCTCCACCGGGTCCAAGCCGAGCTCCCGGGCCAGGAGGTCCACCGCCCGCTCCAGCATGGCTGTGGCCTCGGGGCGGCCGGCGCCCCGGTAGGACTCGATGGGGGTGGTGTTCGTGACCACGCACTGGACCCGGACGTCCGCCCGCGGGATCCGGTACACGCCGGAGGCCATGTCCCGGGTGAGCTCCGGGAGGTAGGTCCCGGTGGGGTAGGCCCCCATGTCGGCGACCAGCCGGGCCTCAAGCCCGACCACCCTCCCGTCCCGGGTGGCCCCCAGCTCCACCTCCTGGACCTGGGCCCGGCCGTGGGTCATGGCCTGGAGGTTCTCCGAGCGGGTCTCCACGTAGCGGACCGGCGCCCCCAGCCGGAGGGCCAGGGCGGCCACCGCCACCTGCTCGGGGTAGGTGGCGATCTTGGCCCCGAACCCCCCGCCCACGTCGGGGGCCACCACCCGGACCTTCTCCGCCGGGAGGCCCAGGCCCCGGGCCAGGTCGTCCCGCAGCAGGAACGGGGCCTGGCACGTGGTCCAGAGGACGACGCCGCCGGTGTCGGGGTCGGGCTCGGCCAGGGCGGCCAGGGGCTCCATGGGGACCGGGGCCAGACGCTGGTTCACGAACCGGGCCCGGATCACTACCTCGGCCCCCTCCAGGGGGTCGCCCTCCGAGGCCCAGCGCTTCTCCCGGACCACGTTGCTCCCCGCCTCGGGGAACAGCAGGGGGGCGTCGGGTTCGAGGGCCCGGAGGGGGTCGACCACGGCCGGGAGGGGGTCGAGGTCGAGGACGACGGCCTCGGCCGCGTCCACGGCCTGTTCCCTGGTCCGGGCCACCACCACGGCCACGGCCTCGCCCGCGAAGCGGACCACGTCCCGGGCCAGGACGGGCCGGGCGCAGGGGTCCGGCACCCGCCGGGGCTTGGGCATGGGGGGGAGGTCGAGGTCGGCCGCGGTGAACACCCCCACCACGCCCGGCAGGCCCCTGGCCGCCTCGGCCTCCACCGCCCGGACCCGGGCGTGGGCCAGGGGCGAGCGGACGAAGACGGCGTGGAGGGCCCCCTCCCGCCGCAGGTTCTCCACGTAGCGACCGGCCCCGGTGAGGAACCGCGGGTCCTCGCTCCGCAGGACGGCACTGCCCAGGATCGACCCCGGCATCCCGGGCCGAGGTTAGCGGACCCGGGCGGGGCCGGAGACCGGACCGGCCGCTCCGGGCCCGGCCGGTGGGTCCGGGCCGGTAGGCTGAGCACCGCGGCCCGCGCCGCGCCGACCGCGGAGGAGGTGAGCGGACGTGGAGGAGTGGATCGAACGGTACGCGGGGGCCCTGGGTGAGCCTCCGGTGTCCCCCCAGGAGCTGGGGGCCATCCTCAAGCTGGCCAGGGACGTGGCCCACGGGGTGGAGCGGAAGCTGGCGCCCGTCTCCACCTTCCTAGCCGGGGTCCACGCGGGGCGGTGGGTGGCGTCCGGCGGGTCCCGGGAGGAAGCGTTGGAGCGCGCGGTCCGGGAGGCCACCGCCCTCCTGCCCCCCGCCGCCCAGGAGGCGGAGGGCTAGAGTGGTGCCGTGGCCAGGGCCCGACCCGACCAGGTGACCGGGGAGAAGGCGGCCCTCCGCCGCCGGCTCCGGGCGGCCCGGGCGGCCCTCCCGCCGCCGGAGCGGGCCCGCCTGGCCGCCGCCGTCGAAGAGCGCCTGTTCGCCCTGCCGGCACTGCGGCGGGCCCGGACCGTCCTCGTCTTCGACGCCTTCGGCTCGGAGGTCCCAACGGAGGAGTTGGTCCGTCGGCTCATGGCGGAGGGGAAGCGGGTCCTCCTCCCCGTCGTCCAGGGCCGAGAGATGTTCGCCGCCGAGCTCCGGCCCGGGGACCCCCTGGTGCCCACGTCCTACGGCCCCCGGGAGCCGGCCCGTCGCACGCCGGTGGACCCCGCGGAGGTGGACGTAGTGGTGGTGCCCGGGCTGGCCTTCGACCGGGAGGGGTACCGGGTCGGCTACGGGGCGGGCTACTACGACCGGTACCTGGTCCGCCTGCCGGAGCGGGCCCTCCGGGTGGGGATCGGCTTCCACCTCCAGCTCGTGGAGCGGGTCCCGCGGAGGGCCGAGGACCAACGGCTCGACCTCGTGGTCACCGACCGGGAGACGGTGGACTGCCGGAGGGACGGGCGGTGAGGGCCGGGACCGACGCGCCGACCCGGCGGAGCGTGGTGGCGGCCCGGGTCCGGGCCATCCGGGACGGGACGGTCCTGGAACGCCCGGACCGGGTCGCGGCCGAGGAGCCCATGGAGGTCCGGGTGGCCGGCCCGGGCCAGGAGCCGGTGAGCGTGGCCGTCACCATGCGCACTCCGGGGAACGACTTCGAGCTGGCGGTCGGGTTCCTCTTCACCGAAGGGGTGCTCGCCTCGGGGGAGGACGTCGCCTCCGTGGCCTACTGCGACCTGCCTCCCGAGGAGCAGCACTACAACGTGGTCACGGTGCGCCTTCGGCGCCCGTTCGACCCCGTCCCTCTGACCCGCCACTTCTACGCCTCCTCGAGCTGCGGGGTGTGCGGCAAGGCCTCCCTGGACCGGGTGCGGGTGCGGTGCGCGGCCGTGGCCCCGGGGCCCACGGTCCCAGCCTCGGTGGTGACTGCCCTGCCCCGTACGCTCCGGGAGGCCCAGCGCCTCTTCGAGCAAACCGGAGGGCTCCATGCGGCCGGGCTGTTCGACCTCCGCGGAAAGCTCCTCGCGCTCCGGGAGGACGTGGGCCGCCACAACGCTGTGGACAAGCTGGTCGGGAGCGCCCTGCTCCGAGGCGAGCTCCCGCTGGCCGAGCGGATCCTCATGGTGTCGGGGCGGGTGGGGTTCGAGATCGTGCAGAAAGCGGCGGTGGCCGGGGTGCCCATCGTCTGCGCGGTGTCCGCCCCCTCCAGCCTGGCCCTCGAGGCGGCCCGGGAGCTGGGCATGACCGTGGTGGGCTTCGTCCGGGGGTCGGGCCTCAACGTCTATACCCACCCCGAACGGGTGGACCCGAGCGCCTGAGAGGACGGGGGGCGTGCACGGGGCCTGGCACGTCGGGAGGATCGCGGGGATCCGGATCGGGATCGACCCCTCGTGGGGGGTGATCGCCGTCCTCATCACGTTCAACTTCTGGCACCTGTTCTCCGACCCGGTGGAGTTCCCCGAGGTGGACGGGGGCCGGGCGGTGGTCCTCGCCGTGGTGACCGCGGCGCTCTTCTTCGGCTCGGTCCTGGCCCACGAGCTCGCTCACGCCGGGCTGTCCCGGGCGCGGGGCATCCCGGTGGCGGGCATCACCCTGTTCCTGTTCGGGGGGGCCACCCACGCCCGGGTCGACGCCAAGGGCCCCCTGGACGAGTTCCTGGTGACGGTGGTGGGCCCGGCCACCAGCGCCGCCCTGGGCGGGCTCTTCCTGGCCGGGGACCGCCTGGCCGGCCACGGCCTGCCCGACTCCCTCCGCTCCATGTTGGGCACCCTGGGGGTCGTCAACCTCACCCTGGCCGGGTTCAACCTCCTCCCGGGCTTCCCGCTGGACGGGGGAAGGCTGCTGCGCTCGGCCCTGTGGCGGGCCACCGGGGACCTGGTCCGGGCCACCCGGGTGGCGGGGTGGGTGGGCCAGGGGGTGGGCCTGGCCATCGCCGCCGCCGGGGTCGGGCTCTACGCGCAGACCCACGACGCCTTCTCGCTGCTGTGGCCGGCGTTCGTGGGGTGGTTCCTGTTCCGGGCGGCGGGGGCCGGGGTGCGGGAGGTCGAGCAGCGGCGGGTCCTGCGGTCCACCACCGTGGCGGAGGTCATGGCCCCGCCGCCCCCCGCGGTGCCGGCCGACCTCCCGCTGGTCGAGGCCACCGCCCGCTACCTGGCCGGGCACGAGGGCGAGGCCTTCCCGGTCATGGAGGCGGGGCGGGTCCTGGGGTTCGTCTCGGCCCGGACGGCGAGGGGCATGCCGGGCGACCGGCCGGTGCGGGAGGCCGCGGTCCCCGGCCGGGGGGTCGTCGAGGCCGGGCCGGGCGAGACCATGGACGACCTGGTGGAGCGGATGGGACAGCGCCTGGGGATGACGGTGCTCGTCCTGGACGGGGGGCGGCTGGTGGGGGTGATCGAGCCGGAGGACCTGGCCCGGTTCCTGCGGAGCCGCCGGGGCTGGCCGGGCTGACGGGAAGGAGGAGGTGGGAGCGGCAGTGGACGCCGCGGCGCGCACGGTGCTTCGGGGCGGGAGCGTGTTCGACGTCCGGGCCAAGGGGTTCGTCCGGGCCGACGTGGCCGTGGAGGACGGCCGCATCGTGGCGGTGGGCCCGGGGCTGTCCGGCGAGGCCGAGGTGGACGTCTCGGGGCGGTCTCTCCTCCCCGGACTCTTCGACTGCCACGTCCACGTCCTCTACAGCACCATCGACACCCTCCGGATGCTGGAGACCCCCTTCTCCTACCGCTTCTTCCAGGCCGCGGAGAACCTGCGGAAGACGCTGGAGTGCGGCATCACCACGGTCCGGGACGCGGGCGGGGCCGACCTGGGCGTCAAGCGGGCGGTGGAGGACGGGCTGGTCCTCGGGCCTCGCATGCAGGTGTCCCTGGTCATGCTGTCCCAGACCGGGGGCCACGGGGACCAGTGGATGCCATGCGGGGCGGTAGTCCCGAGCTTCCACGTCCCCTACCCGGGCGTGCCCGACGCCATCGTGGACGGGCCCGAGGAGGTGAGGAAGCGGGTCCGGGAGCTCGTCCGGAACGGAGCCGACGTGATCAAGGTGGCCACCAGCGGCGGGGTCCTCTCGCCCCGGGACGACCCCCACCACGCCCACTTCCGGGAGGACGAGCTCCGGGTCATGGTGAGCGAGGCCGCCGCGGCGGGCCGCTGGGTCATGGCCCACGCCCAGGGGGCGGAGGGGGTGAAGGCCGCGGTCCGGGCCGGCATCCGGTCCATCGAGCACGGCATCTACCTGGACGATGAGGCCATCGAGCTCATGCTGGAACACGACACGTACCTCGTGCCCACCCTGGTGGCGCCGGCCGGGGTCCTCGAAGCGGCCGAGCGGGAGGCGGCCATCCCCGAGGCCAGCCTGCGGAAGGCCCGGGGCGTGATGGAGGCCCACCGGGACTCGTTCCGGCGGGCCGCGGAGGCGGGGGTGCGGATCGCCATGGGGACCGACAGCGCGGTCACCCCCCACGGGGAGAACCTGCGGGAGCTCGAGCTCATGGCGGAGGGCGGGATGAAGCCGGAGGAGGTCCTGGCGGCGGCCACCCTCACCGCGGCAGAGCTCATGGGGCTAGAGCGGGAGCTGGGGGCCATCGAACCGGGCCGGCGGGCCGACCTCGTGGTCGTGGAAGGCGACCCCCTGGACTTCAAGACGCTCAAGGGCCGGATCGAGGCCGTCTACAAGGACGGGGCCTTGGTGGTGGGCTCCCCGCCCGGCCCCTCATGAGGCGGGGGCTCCCGCCGGCTCCTCCGAGACGAAGGCCTGGCCCGCCCGGCAGAACGAGAGGAAGTCGCACCAGCGGCACTGGGGCCCCGGGGTGGGGTCGAACCGCCCCCTCGCGGCCCCCCGGAGGGCGCCCAGGACCCTGGCCCGGGTGACCACGGGGTCGTCCGCCGGCCGGCTCACCTCCTCCCCCGTGGACAGGTAGAAGTAGGTGAGGGTGAGGTCCTCGGGCCGCTTGCCCCAGACCTCCGTGCAGGCCAGGGCGTAGAGGTCCAGCTGGAACCCGGCCACCGGGTCGCCCTCCGGAGGCGGCTGACCCGTCTTGTAGTCCACCACCTCCCATGGTCCCTCCGGGGTCCCGAAGATGGCGTCCATGCGTCCGCGCACCACCACCCCCTCGAGGGCGAGGAGGAAGGGACGCTCCACGTAGAGGGGCACGGCCCGGGCGAACCGGCTCTCCCGGAAGGCCCGCTTCAGGCGGTCGGCCGCGGCGGCCTCCCCCAGCCGTTCCTCGGTGGCCAGGTCCGGGGCCTCCTCGGGCTCGATGAGGGTGGCCTGACCCCGGCTCTCCAGCTCGATCCAGCGGTGGACCTCCGCCCCCAGCCGGGCCGCCCGCGAGGGCCGCCGGGGCAGGGGACGGACTACGGACCAGAAGAACAGCTTGGGGCAGCGGACGTAGTCAATCATGGAGGACACCGACAGGGCCGAGGGGACCGGGGGCGGGAGGGGGGAGCGGGCGCGGGCCTGGATGAGCTCGGCCCGCTCCCGGTTCCTGGCCAGCTCCCGCTCGAACTCGACCCGGCCGGCCGCCCCCAGCGCCGCGGCCCGGGCGGCCACGGCGTCCGGGTCCCGGACCGCCTCCAGGGCGGCCCGGTGCCAGCCCTCCGGGAAGAGCTCGTCGGCGTCGTCCACCCGGCCCCGGGGCGGCCACCGCCTGGTCCGTTCGGCCCGGGCCGCCACCAGGGGGTTCTCCTGCGGGCAGTCGGCCTCCTCCAGGACCTCGCAGGCCGGGTGGTCCCGGACCTCCAGGTAGAAAGTGCCCGGGCGGAAGGGCTCGGCGGGCCCCTCGTACCAGTACGCCCCCGAGACCACGAGCACGTCCCGGGCCCGGGTGAGGGCCACGTAGCAGAGCCGCCGCTCCTCCTCAAGCGCCCGTTCCCGGAGCTCGTCCCGGAACCGCTGGAGGTCCGTGCCGTCGAAGCGGGGGAGGACGTCGGCGTCCCCCCGGAGCTCGAAGGGGAGCTGGTGAGGCTGGGTGACGGGGTTGGGCTGGCGGGAGGCGTCCGGGAAGAGGCTCGACCGGGAGCCCTCCGCCATGCCGGGGACGAACACCACCGGCCACTCCAGGCCCTTGGCCTTGTGGATGGTGAGGACCTTCACCGTGTTGGCCTCCGAGGGCTGGGCCGGCTCCAGCTCGTCCTCGGTCTCCTCCGCGGTGTCCAGGTAGCTCACCAGCGTGGAGAGGGAGGCCTCCCCCTCGACCGGCGCGAAGGCCGCCACGTGGTCGACGAAGTTGAGGAGGTTGCGGCGGGCGCTCTGGGCCTGGGGGGCGTCGGAGGCCTCGAGCTCCCTGAGTAGCCCCGTCCGCTCCACCACCTCCGCCACCAGGTCCTCCAGAGGGCCCCGGGCCACCTCCCGCAGCTCGGCCAGCTCGGCCCGGAACTCCCGCAGGCGCTCCCTCCCCTCCTCCGACAGATCCCGAAGATCGGGGTCGTCCAGGTGATCCAGGGCCTCGGCCAGGGCGAACACGACGTCCCCCGGGCGCTCGTCCTCCCCGGGGAGCGAGGCCACCAGCCGGCGGGTGTGGGCCGACGCCCACCGGGCCAGGGCCACCAGGTCCCGGTAGCCGATCCGCCACCGGGGCCCCTGGAGGATGCGGGCCAGGGCCACGTTCCGGCCCGGGTCGTCGAGCAGGCGCAGCCAGGCCACGACGTCCACGACCTCGGGCATCCGCAGGAGGCCCCCCAGGTCCACAACCTCGACCGGGACCCCCTCCTCCCGCAGGATTTCGGCGACCGTGGGGAACAGCCGCTTCTTTCGGCACAGGACGGCCACGTCCCCCCACGGCGGCTCCCCAGCCTCGGTGGGAGGGCGTTCGGCCACCAGCTCCCGGACGAGGCGGGCGATGCGGCGGGCCTCCTCCCGCTCGTCGGCGGCGAAGAAGGCCAGGACCCGCCCCGCGCCCCGGTCCGGGTGGGGGCGGAGGACCTTGTCCGGGGCCCGCCGCTCCTCGGGGACCTTGCCGATCACGGCGTCGGCCACCTCGAGGATCCGCGAGCCCGACCGGAAGTTCACGTACAGCGGCCGGTGTTCGGCCGGGCCGTCGGGGCCGGGGAACTGCTCGGGGAACCGGAGGATGTTGCGGAGGCTGGCCCCCCGCCAGGCGTAGATGTTCTGGTCGGGGTCCCCCACCGCCATGACCGGGAAGCCCGGGCCCAGGAGGGCCTCGAGCAGCCGGGCCTGGGCCACGTTCGTGTCCTGGTACTCGTCGAGGAGCACGACCCGGTAGCGCTCCCGGAAGGCCCTGCCCACCTCGGGGCGCTCACGGACCAGCCGCACGGCGAGCTCGATCTGGTCGCCGTAGTCGATGGCCCCGAGCTCCCGCTTCCGGTCCCGGTACGCCGCCACCAGCTCGGCCAGCTCGGCCCGCCGGAGGGCCGTCTCCCGCACCCCTCGGTCCACGGCCCTCCGCACCTCCACGTGGTCGGCGAAGGCCAGGCTCTCCTCCCTCAGCCGCTCGGGGTCCACCAGGTGGTCCGCGCACTGGGCGGCCAGGGCCAGGGCCTGCTCCACCACCCGCCCCACGGTCCGGACCTCGAGGTGCTCGAACTGCCGGTCGGCCAAAAGCCCGCTCACCACCTGCCACTTCATGGCTTCCGTAAGGAGCACGGCCCCGGGTTCCACCCCTCCCCACACCCCGTAGTCCTCGAGCAGGCGGGCGGCGAAGGCGTGGTAGGTGAGGACCGTGGCCTCCTCGCTCTCGGGGAGCCCCAGGCCGGCCGTGGCCTCCCGGACCCGGCGGGCCAGCTCCTCCGCGGCCTTCGTGGTGAACGTCAGGCAGAGGACCTCCGAGGGGAGGGCCCCCGGGTGGTCGGCGGGGACCCGGCCCGTGGCCACCAGGGCCAGGTAGACGAGCCGCGCCGCCATCACCGCCGTCTTGCCCGAGCCGGCCCCGGCCACCGCGCAGCCGGGGGCGAGGGGATGGCTGATGGCCCGCCACTGCTGGACCGTGGGGACCCGCCCACCCATGGCCCGCACCACCTCCGGCGGGGCGCCGAGGTAGGCGGCCTCGTCGGCGTGGGCCTCGGCCCGCACGTCGCTCACCTCCCCTCCGGGCCGGCCGAGGCCGGGCGGGAGCCGAGCCCCAGCACCGGGACCTCCTGCCCCTCCGGCCAGCGGGGGCAGATGGTCCGGAAGGCGCAGAACTGGCAGTCGGCCTCGGGGCTGGGGGCGAAGTCCTCCCGGCGGATCCGCTCCAGGAGCTCGGCGATGGCCCGCTCCGCCCAGCCCTCGTAGTCCTCCACGGTGTTGGGAGCGACCTGGCGGCGGACGAACCCGTCCCCGGCGTGGGCCCGCCCCAGGAAGGCGAGCTGGAGGATCCCCGGCTCGCCCAGGGCCCGGAGCTCGGGGGCTC
Source organism: Actinomycetota bacterium (assembly GCA_035573915.1). GTDB lineage: Bacteria > Actinomycetota > UBA4738 > UBA4738 > UBA4738 > DATLZQ01. The sequence continues at coordinate 11,335 of DATLZQ010000042.1, forward strand.
GCCGCAGCGCGAGGTAGTAGGAGGCCAGCTGCAGGTCCCGCCTGGCCTCCTCCTGCGAGGGGACGGTCCGGCCGGTCTTGTAGTCCACGACCCGGAGCCTGCCGTTCTCCTGGCGGAAGATGGCGTCGATCCGCCCCCGGAGGACCGCCCCGTCCAGGGGGAACTCGAACGCGACCTCGGACCGCAGGGCGTCCCGGCGTTCGTAGTTGAGCCACCGCTCCAGCATGTCCCGGGCGTCGAGGTACCGGCGGTGCTCGACGGCCTGGTTGGGGAAGACGTCGGGCCGCCAGGCCTGGTCCAGGGCCCGCCGGAGCCCGTGCGGGGTGGCCTCCACCTCCCCTCGGTGGACCCGGTCGATGATGGAGTGGACCACCGTCCCCAGCCACATCTGGTAGGTGGTCTCCGGGTCCAGGCCCATCTCCACGCTGTAGAGGTACTGCAGGCCGCAGTTGTCCATGATGGTGAGCCGGGAGTAGCTGGTCCGGATCTCCTCGGGGTAGAGCGGCACCCCGGGGTCCGTCCAGGCCCGGCAGCCCCACCAGCGGTCGGGCCGGGCTCCCACCGAGGCCAGGGCGGCCACGGCCGCGAGCCGCCGGGCAGGAGAGGCCCCGCGGTCCGCCAGCACCCGGCGCAACTCGGCCTCCATGGTCCGGAGGGAGGTCGGAGGGCCCGGCTCGGTGGGAGGGGCCCAGGCCAGGCCCAGCCAGGCCGCGAACCGGGAGGGGGTGCGGGGGGAGCGGGAGCCCGTGGAACGGCTAGCGAACAGGACCGTCCGACGGCGGGCCCGGGACACGGCCAGGCGGAACAGCCGCCGCTCCTCGGCCAGGCGTTCGCCCAGCCGCTCCCGGGGCGAGGACGGGGAGAGGAGCCGCTGGAGGGAGACCGTGGGCTCAGGCCCGGCCAGGCTCGGGAACTCCCCCTCCAGGCACCCGGCCACCAGCACTACCTCGAACTCCATGCCCTGGGCCAGGTGGGCGGAGACCACCCGGACGGCCTCGGGGTGGCGCTCCTCAGGGGACAGCCAAGGGTCCGGCCCGAACTCCGCTGCCTCCAGGGCCTCGAGGTAGTCGACGATGGTGGCCCCGGGTCGCCGCTCGGCGAAGCGGGAGAGGGTGTCCCCGAAGGCGGCCAGGGCGTCCAGGTCCCGTCCCCCGCCGTCCCCCGAGCCCTCCGCCTCCACCAAGGCCCGGAAGTGGGGTAGCCGCTGCCAGAGCTCGAAGAAGACCTCGTCGGGAGGGGCCTCCGGCGCCCTGCGGGCCAGGTCCGCGAGGAGGGACCGGAAGGCCTCCACCCGCCCCCGCAGGTCAGGAGGGAGCGGGACGTCGGGGCGGGACTCCACGAGCTCGCGGAGGGAGAGCTCGCGCTGTCGGGCCGTCCGGCGCAGCCAGCGAACCCCGTGGGCGTCGAGCCCGCCGACCGGGGAGGTGAGGAGGGGCTCCAGGAGCTCCTCCCGGCGCCCGGGCCGGAACACGTACCGGAGAAGGTCCACGAGGGGGCGCACGGCGGGCTCCGCCGGGAGCTCCGCCGACTCGGCCACCACGACGAAGGGGATCCCGTGCCGCCCGAGGGCGTGCCGGAGGGCGGTGAGGTAAGGGCCGTAGCGGCGCAGGACGACGGCCATCTCCCCCCACCGGACGTCCTCGTCCACCCGGGCCCGGAGGAGCTCGTGGGCCACGGCCTCCACCTCCTCCCCCGGGTGGGCCAGGACCCTGGCCTCGACCCCCGCTGCCGGCGAGGGCACGGGCGGGGCTCCGCCGCCCCCGGGGAGCGGCGGACGGGCCTCCCGCCCCAGGGCCACCACCGCCCCCAGGCGGTCCCCCAGCCGGTACGGCGTCTCCAGGGCCACCCGCTCCCGCACCCCCAGGACCTCGCCCACCCGGTCCAGGGGCTCCCGCGTCCCGCCCCGGTAGCCGAAGACGTTCCCCTCGGGGTCGGCCGCCACCACGACCGTGCTCGCCGCGGCCGCCAGGGCGGCCACGATGGCCTCCGAGGCCGGGGTGGCGTCCTGGTAGTCGTCCACCAGGACGTGCCGGAAGCGTTCGCCCTCCTGGAGCCCCCGCCGCAGCAGGGCCACGGTCTGGAAGAGGAGGCCCCCGAAGTCCACCTGCCCCGACTGGGCCAGGGCGTCCAGGTACCGACCGTAGAAGCCGGCCAGCTCCCGGTACTCGGGGCACCCCACCTCCGCCACCCGCCGGGCCAGGGCCTCGGGGTCGAGGAGGCGTTCCTGGGCCCGCAGGACGAAGTCCGCCACCTCCCGGACGAACGGCCGGGTCCGGAGGAGCGGTCCGTAGGTCGGCCAGTCCTCCGCCCGCTCCCCCGCGAGGAGGTCCCGGACCACGGCGTACTGTTCGGGGGCGGAGAGGACGACCGGGGGCGCCGGGTAGGCCAACTCCCGAAAGCGCCTCCCCACCGTGCGGAAGGCGAAACCGTGGGCGGTGAACACCGGGAGGTCGGGGAGGGACCGGCCCAGCCGCCGGGCCAGCCACTCCCTGGCCTCCCGGGCGGCCCGGCGGGTCAGCGTGAACAGCGCGATCCGTTCGGGGTCCTCCCCGGCCTCCACCAGCCGGGCGTACCGCTCCCGCAGGACCCACGTCTTGCCCGTGCCGGGAGGGCCGGTGACGAGGAGCGGGCCCCGCCCGTGGGCGAGGACGCGGGTCTGGGCCGGGTCGGCGGTCATGCCAGCATGCTAACGGGGGGTACCGACACGCCGGGCCGGGCCCCGGGGAGGAGCTCAGCCCTGGGGGGCTCCCCCGCCGGCCCGGGCCCCCAGCCGCTCCCGGCGTTCGACCGCGCCCCAGAACGTCCGGTAGGTGCCGGCCGGGTCCCAGCCCATCCCGTCCGGGGCGTCCGGCAGGAGCCGGGCGGCCAGCCCCTCGGCCCTTCCACGGACCTCCGCTGCCGCCCGGAACCACTGCAGGCTCCCGGGCTGGAGGACCACGGGACCGCTGGTCCCGAACGACCGAAGCGACGGGTCGTCGACCACGACAGGGACCGGGCGGAAGACCCGCCGGAGGGCCGCCAGGGACGCCTCGTCCTCCGCCCGGACCTCCACCTTCGCCCCGTCCCAGCGGGCCTCGCCGACCACCCGGTCGGGCTCCTCGGGCCGGACGAACTGCGCGCGCACCCGCCTCGCCTTCGCCGGCCCGCCTACGCCTCGGTGCCCACGTCGGGAGCCCCCAGCGACACCCAGGCGAAGGCGGAAGCCAGCGTCTGGGACGGCATGGCCGTCTCGTGGGCGGCCAGGACCTCGGCCGCCCGGAGCCGGTCCTCCTCGGTGAAGCCCCGCACCATCAGGGCCGCCCACTGGAGCTCGATGGGGTGGGGCAGGGTGGCCACCCCGGCCAGGACCAGCCGGCGCAGCCGCGCCGCCGCCTCCTCCCAGGCCTCCGACCCCCAAGCCTCCCGGAGCTCCCGCCAGAGCTCGGCGGCGGCCGGAGGCCACCTGGCCAGGAGCCGCAGGGCGACCGGCGGAGCGGGCAGCCCGAGCGCGACGCGGGCCTCCTCCAGCACGGCGCTGGACTCCTCGGGGACCACCGACGCCGCCATCCAGCGCTGCCAGTCCGGGACCCCGCGGCGGGCGGGCGGCTCCTCACCCCCCGTCCCGCCCACCCGGTCCCGCTGGGCGGCCCGGTAGAGAGCGTGCACGACCACCTGGTACTTGGCGGACGCCAGGTGGAGGGCGCGGACGCAGTCCTCGACCCTGGTGAGCTCCCCCTCTCCCAGGGCCGGCTCCAGGCGCTTGCGCAGGTCCGGGGGAACCAGGAGCGCGCGGGCCAGGTTGGCGGCCTCGGTCCGGAGCGAACGGCACAGGGTGAGCAGGCTGCGGCCAACGTTGGGTCGGATGGCCGACCAGGCGGCGGTGAAGAACACCGGGAACCGCGCGGCGGCCTCGACGGCCGGGTCCAGCCAGGGGCAGCGAAGGGTCTGACGGACGTCCTCGAGGACCGCGCCCAGCACCGGGGTGGGGTCCGCGCCAGGGGCCGGAGCCCGGGGGCCCTCCTGCCGGTAGCGGTAGGCCCTGGAGAGCGTCATCGTCCTCCTCGCCTCGTGTGGCCGTGCGCAGTTCGACACGTGGCCCCCGGTGAGGCACCCCCGACCCCACCGGCCGTCCGGTGAGACCGAGGGTAGCAGCCTCGGAGGCGGGGCGGGCGCTCAAGCCGCAGGCCGCGCCCGGCCCGGGCCCGGTGCTCGTCCCGGGAGGGTTTGCGATGTCGGTGGGCCGCGCTACACTCCGGCGAGCTCACGAGGGAGGCAGCATGGCCGCACACGAGTTCGCCTCTCTCCCCCTCGCAACCGAGCTTCCCCCGGTCCCCTGGCTGGCCCGCCTGCCCCGCGCCCGATCGCGGTGGGTGCCGCCCGACCGCGTCCTCGTCCACCAGGGCGAGCGCCCCAGCCACCTCTTCGTCGTGGAGGAGGGGGTGGTGGCCCTCACCGCCTGGGAGAGCTCCGGGCGCCGGGCGGTCCTGGCCCTGCTGGGCCCGGGGGACGCCTTCGGGGAGGCGGCCCTGTTCGCGGAGGCGGACACCCCCTCCCACGCGCTCCTCCCCGAGGCCAGGGTCCTCGTGCCCTCCCGGGTCCTGGCCGTCCCACCCGAGCCCCTGCGTTCGGCGGTCGAGGCCCACGCCTGGCTGGCGGCCTGGCTCGCCCTCACGCTGGCCCGCCGGGCCCGGAGGGCGGAGGAGCGCCTGGCCTGGACCCTGGGCCTCACGGTGCTCGAGCGGGTCCGGGCCGCCCTCCAGGACCTGGCCGGCGCCTACGGCCGTCCCACGCAGGAGGGCCGGCTCATCGAGGTCCCCCTCACCCAGGACTTCCTGGCCTCCCTGGTGGGGGCCACCAGAGAGAGCGTGAACCGGGCCGTGCGGGCCCTGGTCCGGTCGGGGGCCCTGCGGCGGGCCTCGGGCCACCACTACCTCCTCCGCTCCGCTGGCCCGAGCGCGGAGGGCCGGTTGTCGGCGGCACCGGGCCGCGCGAACCTGCGAAAGGAGCCCGCCATGCGATGAACGACGCCCGACCGGCCGCCCCAGCCCCCGCCGCGGACCTCCCGGCCCGGCTCCGGGACCGCATCCGGCGCCACGGCTCCGTGAGCTTCGCCGAGTTCATGGAGGCCGCCCTCTACGACCCCGAGGGCGGCTTCTACCGCCGGGTCCGGGTGGGGACCGGAGGCGACTTCGTCACCTCCCCCCACGTCTCAGAGGCCTTCGGGGCCCTCCTCGCGGTCCAGGTGGCCGAGTGGTTCGAGGCCCTGGGCCGACCGGACCCCTTCACCGTGGTGGAGCTGGGTGCGGGGGACGGGGAGCTCGCCCGCCAGCTCCTCGCCTCGCTCCCCGGGCAAGCGGTGGCCAGGGCCCGTTACCTGGCCGTGGAGCGGAGCCCCGCCCTCCGGGAGGCCATCCGGGCCGGGGGGCTCCCCGCCGTGACGGTGTTGGGGAGCTTGGACGAGGTCCCCGCTCCCGTCACGGGGGTGGTCCTCGCCAACGAGGTCCTGGACAACGTCCCCTTCCACCGGGTCCGGAGGACCGACCGGGGGCTGGTCGAGCTCAGGGTGGGGCTGGCGGACGACCGCTTCGTGCTAGTGGAGTCCCCGCCCCCTCCCGAGCTGGTCGCCTGCGCACCGCCCCTCGAGGTGGGCGAGGAGGCCGTGGTGATGCTCCAGGGCCTGGAGCTCTTCGACCGGGCCCTGTCGCTCCTCAGGCGCGGCTACCTCCTGCTCGTGGACTACGGGTGGGCCGGGCCCGGGGGGCGCCGGGACCTGGTCCACGGCTACCGCGGCCACAGGGCCGAGGAGGACGTCCTCTCCGAGCCCGGGAGCCGGGACATCACGGCCGGCGTGGACTTCGGGGCCCTGGCCGCCCGGGCCGCGGCCCGGGGCCTCCCGGTGTGGGGGCCGCTCCCCCAGCGGGAGGCCCTGCTGGCCCTGGGGTTCCGGGACTGGCAGCGGCGGGCCCGCCGCCGTCAGCTCCGGGCCCTGGACCGGGGCCGGAGCCTGGAGGCCGTGCGCGCCTACGCCGGGCGGAGCCGGGCCAACCTCCTCCTGGACCCGGGGGGGCTGGGAGGGTTCCTCGTGCTCTGCGTGGGCGTGGGGGTGGACCCAGCCGTGGCCCCCCGCCTGGCCCGCCCCCCGGAGGCCGGCGAGGACCGCCAGGGCTGGGAGGGGAGCTGACCGGGGGCGGCGGGCGGGCCGACCGGGGGCTACCGGTCGATGTCCCCCACCACGAAGAACACGCTCCCCAGGATGGCGATGAGGTCGGGGACCAGGGCCCCGGGGAGGATGGCGGGCAGGATCGAGACGTTGGAGAAGGAGGCCGTGCGCATCTTGAGGCGGTAGGGGTACTCGCCGCCATCCCCCACCACGTAGTACCCCATGAGGCCCAGGGGGTTCTCGGTCCGGACGTAGACCTCACCCTCGGGCACCTTGATGGTCTTGGGGAGGCCCGGGGCGATGTAGCGCCCGGCCGGGAGCTTCTCCATGCACTGCTCGATGATCTTGCAGGACTCCCACATCCGCTGGACCAGGACCCACAGCCGGTCGAAGCAGTCCCCGTTCCTCCCCACGGGGACGTCGAACTCGACCTCCCCGTACTTCTCGTAGGGCTCGTCCTTGCGTGGGTCTAGGGGGATGCCGGAGGCCTGGATGATGGGCCCGGACACCCCGTAGGCCGCCGCCACCTCAGGGGGGAGGACCCCGATCCCCTTGGTCCGGGCGTGGACGATCTCGTTGCCCATGATGAGGTTCTCGAAGTCCACGAGCTTCTTGCGGACCCACTTGAGGACCTCGGCGGACTGCTTGAGGAACCCCCGGGGCAGGTCGTCCTTGAGGCCCCCCACCCGGGCGTAGGAGTGGTGCATCCGGGCCCCCGTGGCGCTCTCCATGAGGTCCTGGATCATCTCCCGCTCTCGGAACGCGTAGAAGATGGGGGTCATGGCCCCCAGCTCCAGGGGGTAGGACCCGGTGAACATGAGGTGGTTCAGGAGCCGGTTCCACTCGGCCATCATGGTCCGGATCCACTGGGCCCGCTCCGGGACCTCGATGCCGAGGAGCCGCTCCACGGCAATGACCCACCCGAGCTCGTTGTTGAAGGCCGACAGCCAGTCGTGGCGGTTCATAAGGACCAGGACCTGCCGGGGGTCCCGGTATTCGGAGAGCTTCTCCGCTCCCCGGTGCATGTAGCCGATGACCGGCTCGGCCCGGACGATCCGCTCCCCGTCGAGCTCCAGGACCAGCCGGAGGACCCCGTGGGTGGAGGGGTGCTGGGGCCCGATGTTGAGGATCATCTCCTCGGTGCGGAGGGGGCTCTCCACCACCACGTCGATCCCCCCGCCCCGGAGCATCCAGGCGTCGCTGGCGGCGGTGAAGGCGGCCCGCTCCTCGAGGTCCATCGAGCCCAAGCCTAGCAGCGAGGCCCGCTGCTAGGCTTCCCGTCCGTGAGGACCCCGGCCCAGGCGGGACCGGACCGTCCCCCGCGGACCGCGCGCGCCCGGAGGGCGTTCCCGGTCGACGAGCGGCGACGGATCCCCTCCGTCGACGCCCTCCTGCGCTCGGAGCCCAGCCGGCGGGCGGCCGCCACCTTCGGGCGGGCCTTGGTCAAGCGGTTCCTCCGGGCCACCCTGGAGGAGGTTCGGGCCCGGGCCGGCCGCGGGCACCCGGTGCCCGAGGCCGACGCCATCGTGGCCCGGGCCCTGGAGCGGGTGGCCCGGGCCTTCCACGGCCTGGGACAGGTCATCAACGCCAGCGGGGTCCTCCTCCACACGGGCCTCGGACGCGCCCCCCTCCCCGAGGAGGCGGTCCGGGCGGTGGCCACCGCCGCCCGCGGCTACACCGACCTCGAGGTCGACCGGGAGACGGGGGCCCGGGGCCGGCGGTCGTCCCGGGCCGAGGCCATGCTGGAGGCCCTCACGGGCGCCCAGGCAGCCTTCGTCGTCAACAACAACGCCGCCGCCCTGCTCCTGGCCCTGGCGGCCCTGGCCAACCGACGGGAGGTCCTGGTCTCGCGGGGGGAGCTCATCGAGATCGGCGGGGAGTTCCGCCTCCCCGAGATCATGGCGGCCTCGGGGGCCCGGCTCGTGGAGGTGGGGACCACGAACCGTACCCGGGCGGAGGACTACCGGCGGGCCCTGGGCCCCCGCACGGCCATGGTCCTCAAGGTCCACCCCAGCAACTACCGGGTGGTGGGCTTCACCCAGTCCGTGGGCCTGGAGGAGCTGGCCCCCCTGGCCCGCGAGGCCGGGGTCCCGCTGGTCTACGACGTGGGGAGCGGCCTGCTGGACCGCTACCCCGGCGTCCCCGCGGACGAGCCGGCCGTCACGGAGGCCCTGGCCCAGGGGGCCGACCTGGTCTCGTTCTCCGGGGACAAGCTCCTAGGCGGCCCCCAGGCGGGGGTCCTCGTGGGGCGGGGGGACCTGGTGGAGCGCCTCCGCCGCCACCCCCTGGCCCGGGCCCTGCGGGTCGACAAGATGACCGTGGCCTCCCTGGAGGCCGTCCTCCGCCTCTACCTCACCGGGCGCCGGGCGGACGTGCCGATCTGGGGGCTGCTGGCCGTCCCCCAGCGCCGGCTCCTGTCCCGGGCCCGGGCCCTGGCCTCCGTGTTCGAGGGGGCCGTGGCCAGGAAGGGGGAGGCCGTGGCGGGCGGGGGGTCCCTGCCGGGCTGGGCCATCCCCTCGGCCGAGGTCCTGGTCCCCGTGGCCTCCCCGGCCCGCGTGGCGGCCCGCCTGCGGACCGGCCGCCCGCCGGTGTTCTGCCGGGTCGAGGACGAGGGTATCGTCCTCGACCTGCGGGCGGTCCCGCCCGAGGACGACGACCGACTGGTCCGAGCCGTCCGCTACGCCCTGGGCCAGGAGTGAGGCGGGGACCGGTGGAGGCCGCTGGACCCTCGGGAGCGGGGCCGGCCGGAGCGGCGGGGCCGGCCGGGCCGGCCGCCGTCGAAGGGCCCCCCCTCCAGGCCGCCCAGGGCGCCCCCCTCCAGGTGGTGGCCACGGCGGGCCACGTGGACCACGGCAAGTCCGCCCTCATCCTCCGCCTCACGGGGATGGACCCGGACCGGCTGGCCGAGGAGAAGCGGCGGGGGCTCACCATCGACCTGGGGTTCGCCTGGACCACCCTCCCCTCGGGGCGGGAGGTGGGCTTCGTGGACGTCCCCGGCCACGAGCGGTTCGTCCGCAACATGCTGGCCGGGGTGGGCCCGGTGCGGCTGGTCCTCTTCGTGGTGGCCGCCGACGAGGGCTGGAAGCCCCAGTCCGAGGAGCACCTCCAGATCGTGGACGTGCTGGGCGTGGAGGGGGCCGTGGTGGCCCTCACCAAGCGGGACCTCGTGGACGGGGCCACGCTCGAGGAACGGACGGCGGAGGTCCGGGCCCGGCTGGAGGGGACCCGTCTGGAGGGCGCCCCGGTCGTGCCCTGCTCGGCCGTGACCGGGGAGGGCCTGGAGGAACTGGTCAAGGCCCTTGACGAAATGCTGCTGGCCGCCCCTCCCCCCGAGGACCGGGGGCGGCCCCGGCAGTTCCTGGACCGGGTGTTCACGATCAAGGGCGCGGGGACGGTGGTCACCGGGACCCTCACGGGCGGTCCCCTCCGGGTGGGCCAGGAGGTGGAGGTCCTGCCCTCGGGGCACCGGGCCCGGATCCGCGGCCTCCAGACCCACCGGCGGACCATTGAGGTGGCCCGCCCCGTCTCCAGGGTGGCGGCCAACCTGGCCGGGACCCCGAAGGAGGAGCTGGAGCGGGGAGACGTCCTTACCCTCACCGGTCAGTGGCGGGCCACCTCCGCCTTCGAGGGGTGGCTGCGGCCGGTCCGGGGCCTGGGTCACCACCTCACCGCCCGCGGGGCCTACAAGCTCTACGCGGGGTCCGCCGAGCGGGACGCCCGCCTGCGGCTGTACGGCACGGCCGAGCTCCGCTCGGGGGAGGAGGCCTTCGTCCGGGTGAGCCTGAGCCGCCCGGTGGTCCTGGACGTCCACGACCGGTTCGTCCTGCGGGAGGCCGGACGACGGGAGACCGTGGCCGGGGGGATCGTGCTGGACCCTGACCCCCCGTCGCGGCCGGGCCCCGACCCCGCCGCCCGGCTGCGGGCCCGCCTCCGCGCCGACCGGGGCGAGGTGGCCCGGCTGCTTGTCCGGGAGCGCGGGGTGGTGGCCGCCGCCGACGTCTTCATCCTCTGCGGGGCGGAGGCGGCGGAGGCCGTCCGGCGGGGGGCCGTGGCCCTGGGTGGGTTCGTGGCCGACCCCGAGGCCGTGGAGCGGGCGGCGGGCGAGCTCGTGCGGGCCCTGGCGGCCCACCACGCCGCCCACCCCCTCCTCCCGGGCCTGGAGGTGGGCGAGGCCAGGGCCCTGGTCCTCCGGGCCCTCGCCCCCTCGGGGGCCGGCGCGGGCGGGGCCGGCGGGG
>DATLZQ010000043.1:0-2918 GCA_035573915.1 Actinomycetota bacterium
GCGGTGGGCCCGCCACAGGGACATCCCGAACCGCACCGAGAGGAAGTGGGGGAGGTCCCGCACCCCCTGGTCCCGCCAGGGGATCCCCTCCCCGGCCAGGGCCCCCACGGCCGCAAGGAAGGCCCGCTGGGCCGCCCCCAGCCGGGCCCCGGCCGAGTGGAGCTCCCCGATGAGCCGGTCCCGCTCCCCTCTCTCCACCTTCTTCTTGCCTCCCACAACAGACAAAGCGCCCACCGACCACAACAAGGGGAAGGAGGTCCGAGAGGGGGAGCCGGACCGTGCCCAGCATAGCGAACGGACGTTCGAATGTCAAGGGCTTGTACGAAAGATCCCACCCACCGTGCTGGCTCGGGGCCCCGGTGCTGGTGGCGGGAGGAAGCCCTATCCCCGGAGGAGTGCCCCCAACGGGATTCGAACCCGTGCCGCCGGCTTGAAAGGCCGGTATCCTGGGCCGCTAGACGATGGGGGCAGGTCGTTCGGCGTGCGGGTCCGCCTGCGTTCCGGCGCGAGTATAGCGGGGCCGCTCACCCGCGCCGACCGGCACCCCCGAGAGGAGGGGGTCGAGATGGCGCACCCGAACGAGGACCTGCTCCGCAGGGGGTACGAGGCCTTCGCCCGAGGGGACCTCCAGACGGTGGGTGAGGTGTTCGCCGACGACATCGTCTGGCACGTCCCCGGCCGGGGCCCGTTGGCGGGGACCTACCGCGGCAGGGACGAGGTCATGGGGTTCTTCGCTCGCCTCTTCGACCTGAGCGGGGGGAGGTTCGGCCTGGAGGTCCACGACCTGCTGGCCAACGACGAGCACGGCGTGGTCCTGGTCGTGGCCCGGGGCGAGCGGGCGGGCAAGACGCTCGAGGCGTACGACGTGCACGTGTGGCACCTCCGGGACGGGAGGGCCGTGGAGTACTGGGGGCACCCCTTCGACCTCTACGCCGTCGACGAGTTCTGGTCCTGACGGGCACCGGACGCGGCCTGTGGCCGGCATGGGGCGAGAACCGTGGGCCGTGCAGGGATCGAACCTGCGACACGAGGGTTAAAAGCCCCCTGCTCTCCCACTGAGCTAACGGCCCACAGATAGGGTAGTGGCTCGGGGCCAAGGCGGCCCGGCGGTCAGCTCCGGCCCCGCCGGTAGGCGTTGGTGATGGGGAGGCGGCGGTCCCGCCCGAAGGCCTTGGGGGTGATCTTCACCCCCGGGGGAGCTTGGCGTCGCTTGTACTCGGCCCGGTCGACCATGGCCGCCACCCGCCGGGCCAGCTCGGGGTCGAAGCCCGCCTCCACCAGCTCCTCCGGCGAGCGGTCGTGCTCCACGTACTCCTCGAGGATGGGGTCCAGGAGCTCGTAGGGGGGCAGGGTGTCGGTGTCGCGCTGCCCGGGGCGGAGCTCGGCGGAGGGGGGCTTGGCCAGGACTCGCTCCGGTATGGGCGGGATCTCCCCGGCCGCCTCGGCCCGGGCGTTGCGCCACCGGGCCAGCTCGTAGACGAGGGTCTTGGGCACGTCCTTGATGGGGGCGAACCCTCCGGCCATGTCCCCGTACAGGGTGGAGTACCCGGTGGCCATCTCGCTCTTGTTCCCGGTGGCCAGCACGAGCGAGCCGAACTTGTTGGAGAGGGCCATGAGCAGGTTGCCCCGGATCCGGGCCTGGAGGTTCTCCTCGGCCACGTTCTCCTCGGTCCCGGCGAAGACCTCGGCCAGCGCTGCCAGGTAGGCCTTGAAGACCTCGCCGATCTCGATCACGTCCAGGCGGATCCCGAGGCGGCGGGCCACCTCGGCCGCGTCCTCCAGGCTCTCCGGAGAGGAGTAGGGGGAGGGCATGGCCAGCGCCCGGACCGCCCTGGGCCCCAGGGCGTCGGCGGCGAGCGTGGCCGTGAGGGAGGAGTCGATCCCGCCGGACAGCCCCAGGATGACCTCCCGGAACCCGTTCTTGCGCACGTAGTCGACCAGGCCCAGGAGGAGGGCCCGGTAGACCTCCTCCGGCCCCGTGGGCCAGGGAGGACGGGTCGGGTCGGGAAGAGGCGGCTTGCTCCCGGCCCGGGACGGCGCCGCAGCCGGGAGGCCGGGCCCGGGGAACCCCGCCGGCGCCTCGGGCACCTCCAGGTCCACCAGGAGCAGGTCCTCTTCGAACATGGCGGCCCACCACACGAGCTCACCCTGGGGGGAGACGACCATGGACCCCCCGTCGAAGACCAGCTCGTCCTGCCCTCCCACGGCGTTCACGTAGACGATCCAGGCCCCGGTCTCCAGGGCCCGGGCCCGGCACACCTCGAGGCGCTCGGCCACCTTGCCCCGGTGGTAGGGAGAGCCGTTGATGTTGGGGACCACGCTCACCCCCGCCCGCCGGTACTCGTCGAAGGGAGGGCCGGGGAGCCACGCGTCCTCGCAGACCGAGATCCCCAGGGCCGAGGAGGCCAGCCGGACCGGGCACCCGGCCCGCCCGGGGACGAAGTACCGCTTCTCGTCGAACACCCCGTAGTTGGGGAGCTTCACCTTGTGGTAGCGGGCCACCACGCGGCCGTCCTGGAGGAGGGCGGCGGCGTTGTGGAGCCCCTCCTCGCTCCGGTCCACGAAGCCCGTGAGGACCGCGCAGGCCCCGGCGGTCCGGCGGGCCAGGTCCTCCAGGGCCTCCAGGTTGTCCTGGACGAACTCGGGGCGGAGGACCAGGTCCTCCGGGGGGTACCCGGTGACGGCCAGCTCGGGGAAGCAGATGAGGTCCGCCCCCTCCTCGGTGGCCCGGGCAGCCCACTCGGCCATCTTGGCCACGTTCCCTTGGAGGTCCCCGACGACCGTGTTGAGCTGCCCGAGGGCGACCCGGAGCGCCATCGGCAGAGAGCGTAGCGCGCGGGCCGGGGGTGGCCGCGCCAGCACCCCGCGGGCCGGGGGGTGGCCGCGTCAGCCCGGCGCCAGCGGGCGGTGCGGCCCCG
>DATLZQ010000044.1:0-26897 GCA_035573915.1 Actinomycetota bacterium
CCGCCCCGAGCACCAGCCCGACCTGGGCCGGACCGGCTCCGTACGAGACGGCGAACAGGGTCCCCGCGTAGACGAGGGTCGCGCTCCAGGCCGAGAACGCGAGCACCTCGCCGAGCGCCCAGCGGGCAACCGGAGGCTGGAGCAGCCAGCGCCGGTCCCTGGAGCGTGCCGCCGCGCGCCCGGCCGGGGCCCGCCGCAGGGCCACGAGGGCGGGCACGCTGGCAGACACGGGCAGCGCCACGAGCGCCGGCCGCCATCCCGCCGTCGCGGCGATGGCGCCCACGACCGGCATCCCCACCACCCACGCGACCGGCTGACCCACGAGCGTCCACGCCAGCACGCGGGTGCGGTGGTCGGGGGAGGGCCACTCGCCGGCGGCGGCGACGGCACCGACGAGGACCGCGGCGAGCCCGACCCCCACCGGCACCTGGGCGAGCCCCAGGGCTGTCAGGGTCGGGGCGAGGGCGCCCGCGAGCGATCCGAAGCTGAGCAGCCCGACACCCGCCCCCCCGACCAGGTCGAACGCGTCGAGGCCAGTCGCCTCGACCACCGCCTCCAGGTCCCAGAGCCAGGCCTCGGGCGACAGGTCCTCAACGTCGCGGTCCGACAGCCCGCAGCCCCGCTCGTCGTATCGGACCACGGTGTTCGCACGCCCGAGCTCCTCCAGCCAGTGACGCCACAAAGGGCTCCGCCAGTCCCGTTCGAGGTGGGTGAGCCAGGTGGACGGGCGGACGATCGGAGGTCCCGAGCCGTGGACCGCGTAGGCGATCCGGACGCCGTCCCGGCTGGTGCAAAAACCGATCCGCTGCTCCACCATGCCATCCTGGCACGAGGCGAGGTCTCCTGCCTGGCGACTTCCGGACCCACGGACGAGGCCAGTCACAGGCGTGAGGTCGAGGCGCACCGGGCAGCCGAAGCGGCCACCTGAACGGTACGGTGCTCGAGGGGCGCAGGCTAGGTCGCCGGACGGTCAGGGGGGCCGACGCCCAGGTGATATCGCACCCGGTCACAGATGCCCGCCTCGCTCCAACCCTCCGCCGGTGTCACGTCGGGATTCAAGACCTCGAGCTCCTCCCATAGGTTCAGGTCCCGACCTCGAGACGCCTCGTAGGCCGGGCCCCCGTTCCATCGGTCATACGAAAGGAAGCCATCGCGCCCGTCGAAAGCTACCCGCACGCAGCCTCGCCTTCCGCAGACGACGAAATACCAGCTTCCGAACGAAGCACCTTGATAGTCGGCCTCCATCAACTCGAGCCCATGCTGCTGGAGCTGGGCGATGACGCGCTGAACGGCGTCTGGCGTCAGTCGCCGGTCCGCAATGCGGCGGCCCCGTTCCCACTCGCCGTTCACGGGTGCTTCCAACGGACGACCGTTGAGCAGCCGGCCACCACTGACCTTCGCACGAAGCAGCCCCCGGTGGCCCGCTGTGGCCCAACCGGGAATTGGACGACGCCTTCGGGCCCCTGGGTCGCCTGCGCCCTTGGTCGGTGCATCTGGCCCGGCCTCCTCGTGACCGGAATTCCAGGGCAGTGTAGGCCTCGGATCTCGGGGGGCTCAAGCCGGGGTTTGACGCCCTCCCAGATGCCCTCGAGAGGTCCTGGTTGCCTCGGAACGGAATGTCCTCGCGGAACGGAAGGCTGAAGCCGCCGGCGGGGGCCGCTGCGCCGCCACCCGCGCTGCCTCCCGGAACGCTTCTGCCGCCCGGGCCTGAGCTCCGTTCGTGCGGGGCCACAGCGTGGGGGCCACGATGTGGGCCAAGGAGAGCCTCGTTGTCCGCGCGCCAGCGGCGACCTAGACTCACTCGTGATCAGGAGCAGATCATGAATTGGACTCGGTCGCGATGAACGACCCGGCCGCGGTGCTTCGGCAGGTGGGCCTGCGGGTGACCCAGCCCCGGCGGGCCGTCCTGGCCTCCCTCCTCCAGGCCGGACGTCACCTGACCGCAGAGGACGTCCACCGGGAGGTCCAGCGCACCCTCCCCGGGCTCCGCCTCCAGAGCGTCTACGCGGTCCTCGGCGACCTGGTCCGGGCGGGGGCTCTGCGGGAGCTCGTCCTGGGCCGGGGCCCGGCCGTGTTCGACCCCAACACCTCCCGCCACCACCACCTGGCCTGTCGAAGCTGCGGGCGGCTGACGGACGTCCCCTGCGCCCGGGCAGAGGACCCGGGGCCCTGCCTCCGCCCGACGACTGCCCCCCGCGGCTGGCAGGTCGAACGGACGGAGCTCACGTTCGTGGGGCTTTGTCCGGAGTGCGGGGCCGGGGCAGGCGGACGGCCCGGGCAGCGGCCCGAGGCCACCGCGGCCCGAGGGTCGAGGAGGCGCTGAGGTGCCCCGGGCAGACCAGCAGGGGACCCGGGCCGTCCCGGGGCCAGCGCGGGCGGGTCAGGAGCCGCCCCCGGTGTCCTCGTCCCCGGTGTCCTCGGACCGTGAGCCTGAGCTCCTGGGGACCGCGGCCCGGGACTACCTGCAGGCCCTGTACGAGATGGAGGAGGAAGGGATCCCGACCGTCCGGGCCCGCCTGGCTGCCTGGATGGGGGTCACCCTGGCCTCGGTGTCCGAGGCCGTCAAGCGCCTGGTCCGCGACGGGCTGGTCCGGGAAGACGGTCGGCGGCTCGAGCTCACGGAGGAAGGGGGGCGGCTGGCGCGGGTCCTGGTGCGCCGGCACCGGCTGGCGGAACACTTCCTCATCCGGGTCCTGGGCCTCCCCTGGCACCGGGCCCACGACGAGGCCTCACGCTGGGAACGGGCCATCTCGAGCGAGGTCGAGGCCCGGATGGTGGAGATCCTGGGGGACCCAGGGACCTGTCCCCACGGGAACCCCATCCCCGGGTCGGCCAACGAGCCCGACCTCACCGCCCTGGTTTCGCTCACCGACGTGCCGGCGGGGGAGCGGGTCATCCTCCGCCGGCTCACGGAGGACCTCGAGCTCGACCTGTCCGTCATGCGGTTCTTCGAGGAGAGCGGGCTCCTCCCGGGGGCGGAGATCCGGGTGGTCCGGGTGGCCCCGGACGGGACGCGCTCGCTCGAGGTCGCAGGGAGGCCCGTGGCCCTCGGCCCCCACCTGGCCGACAACGTGTGGGTCGAATTGGCAGGGGAGGCGCCCTAATCCCTGCTCGGCCGCCTGCCTCACGGCGCCCCGGATCCCAGCATCGACGTCCACTCCCACCTCGCTCGGGGCCCCCTCGCCGTGGGACCCGCTTGACGGGAATCCGACTTGCCAACTAGGATTAGCTGGCCGAAGCAGATTACTTAGGTAGGCCGAACCTGCGGCAAGGCCCGGCGAAGGGAGGGAGCGTGCGGAGGCTGGCAGCGATGGCGGTGGCGGGGGCCCTGGTGGCCACGGCCTGCGGGACGGAGGAGCCCACGGCCGGGCGGGGGGCGGCGATCTCCCGGGACCAGGCCCGGTTCGGCACCACCCTGTGGCAGGCCCGCGGGCACCACCTCGTGGCCCTCTCCCTCCTCGAGGCCGCCCACCGGGAGGCCGCCCTCGCCCACGCCACTCACCCGCTGGAGGAGGTCCTTCCCTCGGTCGAAGGGCAGGTCCGCGGCCGGGACGGGGCGGCCGCGGACGGCCTGAGGGCGGCTCTGGAGGGCGTGGTGGAGGCCGTCCGGGACGGGTCGGCCCCGGAGGAGGTGCGGGCTGCCCTCGACCGGGCCCTGGCCGCGCTCCGGACGGCCGAGGAGGCCGTGGTGGGGGAACTGGCGGCGGCCCCGGCGTAC
The DNA here is from genome assembly GCA_035573915.1 of Actinomycetota bacterium. GTDB lineage: Bacteria > Actinomycetota > UBA4738 > UBA4738 > UBA4738 > DATLZQ01. Next base: position 3,719 of record DATLZQ010000044.1, read on the forward strand.
GTGGGGTCGGTGGTGGCGGGGCTCCTGGCCGCCGCGGCCCACGAGTACGAGGAGGCCGCCCCCGAGGGGCGGGTGAGCGACCTCGAGGAGTACCAGGACGCCTACGGGTTCTTCCTCGCCGCCAGAGAGCTGTACGCCCGGATCGGGCCGGGGATCGAGGACGCGGCGGCCCACGAGGCCGAGGAGATCGAGGAGGCCCTGGGCCGTCTGGAGGCTGCCTTCCCCGGAGTCGAGCCGCCCGCCAGGCCCGCTCCCGCCGCCGACGTGGAGCGCCTGGCCTCGGTGGTGGGCCACGAGCTCCAGGAGACCGTGGGCGCGGTCGTGGCGGCCGCGGTGGAGCCGGAGGAGGTGTGGGAAGCCATCGATGCCCTCCTCGACCAGGTCGTGGCCGAGTACCGGGAGGGGGAGCCAGAGGAGGCGGCGGAGCTCGCCGCCCGGGCCTACCTGGAGAACTACGAGCTCGTGGAGGGGCAGGTCATCGAGCACGCCCCCGAACTGAACGACCGGCTGGAGCCCCTGCTCTCGGCCGAGCTCCGAGCCAAGATCCGCGAGGGCGTTCCCCCCGAGGAACTGGAGGCGCTCGTTCGGCAGGCCAAGGACCTGCTGGCCCGGGCCCGCCAGGCCGTCGAGGAGGCGGGCTCGTGATGGGGGGCCCGAGGAGCCTGGCCCGCCCCCTGGCCGCCCTGGCCCTGGTGGTGGGCCTCGTGTTCGCCCTGCCCGCCCCCGCAGGGGCCCAGTCCGTCACCCCACAGGAGGCCATCGAGGAGCTGGACCGGGCCCGGGCCCTCGTGGACCAAAGCCTGGAGCTCTACGAGGCGGGCCGGGCCGACCAGGCCTTCGCGGCCGCCCGCGACGCCTACCTGGACCACTTCGAGCTCGTGGAGATCCCCCTCCGGGTGCGGGACGAGGCCCTCACGCTCGAGCTCGAGGAGGACTTCGCGGAGCTCCGCAACCTCATGGAGGCCCGGGCCCCCCTGTCCGAGGTCCGGACGGTGGCCGCCGAGCTGCGGGACGGGCTGGACCGGGTGGAGCGGCGGCTGAGCGAGCCCGGCCTGGCGGCCCCGGTCATCGCCGCCGGGTACTCGTTCACGATCCTGTTCCGGGAGGGGCTGGAGGCCGTCCTGGTGGTGGCCGCCATCCTGGGCTACCTCCAGGCCAGCCGCAACGCCCAGTACCGAGGCCCCGTCCTGGCCGGCGTCGGACTGGCCGGGCTGGCCACCGTGGTCACGTTCGTCCTGGCCGCCCTCCTCCTCGACCTGGCCCCCTTCCAGCGGGAACTCCTGGAGGCGGGGACGGCCCTCCTGGCGGTGGCCATGCTCTTCTACGTCTCGTTCTGGCTCGTAGCTCGCCTCGAGCACCGCCGGTGGATGGAGTTCGTCAAGGCCAGGGTGTGGGCCGCGGCCACCACCGGCTCCTCCCTGGCCCTGGCCGGGGTGGGGTTCACCGCCGTGTACCGGGAGGGGTTCGAGACGGTCCTCTTCTACCAGGCCCTGTTCCAGTTCGCCCGGGGGCTGGAGGGGTGGGTGTGGACCGGCATGGCGGCCGGCGCCCTGGGCCTCGCCGCCGTGGCCTGGGCCGTCTTCCGCCTGGGGCGGCGGATCCCGGTCCGGGCCTTCCTCGGGACGGCCGTGGTCATCGTGATGACCCTCTCCGTGGCCTTCGTGGGCAACGCCGTGCGGGCCCTGCAGGAGGTGGCGGTCCTCCCGCTCACCTTCCTCGAGAGAGCGCCCAGGCTCCCCATCTTCCTCGCCGAGCTCACCGGCTGGCACCCCACCAGGGAGACCATCCTGGCCCAGGCCGCCCTGGCCGCCGTCTACGTGGCCGGGGCGGTGTGGATGTTCGGGGTGGTCCCGGCCCGGGAGCGGCGGGCCGCCCGGCGGCCGGCGGTGGTGCGGGTCGACGGCGCGCAGGGCGTCCCGGAGGCACCGGAGCCCGCTCGGCTCGAGCCCGGGAGCCCGGTCGGGGGGACGGACGCGACGCCCAAGCGGCTGAGGCCAGGACCGGAGGGCTGAGGTGGCGGTCCGGGTCGGGGTCGACGTGGGGGGGACCTTCACCAAGGCCGTCGCCTGCGAGGCGAGGACCGGCGAGGTCCTGGCCCGGTCGGTGGTGCCCACCACCCACGCCTCCCCCCTGGGGGTGGCGGCGGGGGTGGTGGAGGCCCTGGGCGGGGTGTTCGAGGAGGTGCGGCGGAGCTCGCTGGGGCCGGTCCTCCTCGTGGCCCACTCCACCACCCAGGCCGTCAACGCCCTCCTCGAAGGGGATACGGCGGTGGTCGGGGTGCTCGGGATCGGGCGGCCCCCCGACATCCGACGGGCCCGCCGCCGGACCCGCGTGGGGGAGGTCCGGGTGGCCCCGGGGCGGACCCTGCGCGCCGTCCACGCCTTCCTCGACGCCTCGGCCGGGCTGGACCGGTCCGCCGTGGAGCGGGCCGTGCGAGCCCTCCTGGACGCCGGGGCCGGGGCCCTGGCCGTGTCCGGGGCCTTCGGGGTGGAGGACCCTTCCGCGGAGCGCCTGGTCCTCAAGGTCGCCGCCGACCTCGGGGTCCCGGCCTGTGCCGGGCACGAGCTCTCGGGGCTCTACGGCCTCGAGGTCCGCACGGTGACGGCCGCCCTCAACGCGAGCATCCTGCCCACCGCGCTGGCCGCGGCCTCCGTGGTGGGGGAGGCCGTGGCCCGGGAGGCCCCGGAGGTCCCACTCCTCGTCATGCGGGGGGACGGCGGCGCCGCGGACCTCGCCACCATGCGGCGTCGCCCGCTCCTCACGGCGTTCAGCGGCCCGGCGGCCTCGGTGGCCGGGGCCCTCCGCCACCTGGTGTTTCGGGACGGCGTGGTGATCGAGGTGGGGGGGACCAGCACGAACGTGAGCGTGGTGCGGGGGGGCCGGCCGGTCCTCTCCTACGTGCGGGTCCTCGACCACGTGACGTTCGTCCGCAGCCTGGACGTCCGGGTGATCGGGGTGGCCGGGGGGAGCCTGCTGCGGGTCCGCCGACGGCGCGGCTGGCCGCCCGCGGTGGAGGTGGGGCCCCGGTCGGCCCACATCGCCGGCCTCCCGTACTGCTCCTTCGCCCGGCCCGCCGAGCTGGTCGGGGGCCAGGCCCGGCTCGCCGCCCCGCGGCCGGGAGACCCGCCGGAGTACGTCGTCGTGGGGGCCGCCGGGCGGACCTTCGCGCTCACCCTCACCTGCGCGGCCAACGCCCTCGGCACGGTTCCCCCGGGGGCCTATGCGGAAGGAGACCGCGAGGCCGCCCGCCTGGGGTTCGAGGCCCTGGGGAGGCTCTTGCGACGGCCGTGGGAGGAGCTGGCCCGGGCCGCCCTCCGGGCCGCGGCCCGGGCCGTGTCCGCCGCCGTAGCCGAGGCCAGCGCCGAGCACGGCCTGGAGGACCCCGTGCTCGTGGGCTTGGGCGGGGGCGCGGGGGCCCTCCTCCCGGCCCTCGGCGAGCTCAGCGGGCGGAGCTGGTGGATCCCGGCCGAGGCCGAGGTCATCTCCTCCGTCGGGGACGCCCTCTCCCTGGTGCGGGTGGAGGTCGAACGGGGGGTGGCCCGTCCCACGCCCGGCCTGGTGGAGGAGCTGGTCCGGGAGGCGGAGGAGGCGGCGGTGGTGGCCGGAGCCGCCCCGGCCACGGTCCAGGTGGAGACGGAGGCCGTCCCCGAGCGGCGGGCCCTCCGCGCCGTGGCCGTGGGGTCCGCGGCCCTCCGGGCCGGGCCACCCGGCGAGGGACCCCTGGACGAGGAGCTCCTGTGGCTCGCGGCCAAGGAGACGCTGGGGGACGGCGTGTCCCTGGTGGCCCGGACCCCCTTCTACGGGGTGTTCGTGGACGACGAGGGGCGGTTCGCGGTGGTGGACCGCCACGCCTCGGTGGCCGCCACGGGGAGGGGCCTGGTCCTGGAGGGCCCGGGGGCCCGACTGGCGGCCGAGCTCGGGGGGCGTCTCCGGGATCTGACCCGGCACCTGGGGCCCATCGCCGTGGCCCCCGCCCTCCGGCTGGTCCGGGGCGCCCGGCTGGTCGACCTCACGTTCCTCTCCGCGCCAGACCGGCTGGTGGAGGCGGCGGTGGGGGAGTGTCGCCTGGCCGGGCAGGAGCCCGTCGTGGCGCTGGTCAGCCCCCACTGACTATGGCCATCTACCGTCCGAGGCCACGACGGTGGCCCCTGGCCCTGGGCACGGCCGTCCTGGGGCTGGGCGTGGGGTTCGGTCTGGGGTGGGGGCTGCGGGGCAGCGGGGGCCCCGACCTGGCCGAGGCCGCCCGGCGCCTCCAGTCGTCCCTGGCCGGGGCGGCCGGGACCCTCGAGGTGGTCGAGGTCGAGTACCGAGAGTCCGTCCGGGACGGGCAGGTCGTGAGCGAGCCCGAGTACGGGGGGGCCCGGGACGCCCTGGCCCGGAGCCGGGAGCGGTACCTGGAGGCCCGGGAGGCTCTCCTGGTCCTGGCCCCCGACGCGGTCCGCCGGGCGGACGAGCTGTTCGACGACCTGGAGCGGCTGGTGGCCGACCGGGCCCCGCCGGAGGAGCTCGCGGGGACGGCCAGGGAGCTAGCCAGGGTCCTCCGGGAGGCCGTGGGAGCCGTTCGTCCTACGTAGGACGGCTGGCCCGCCTTCCGGGGAACTGCGACTTCACCGGGGCCAGCGCGTCGGGTGAGGATGGGGGCGTCCCCGAGACCCCACGCGAGAGCGACGACCAGGCCCGGCCCCGGGCCTGGCCGTCGTCGGGCGCCCCCTCCGGGACCGGGCCTCCGAGGCCAGGGCCAGGGCGAATTCCACGTATTCCGCCTGCGTCCTGAGCCGGCGCGGGTCCCAGACCCTGCCTGCGGCCAGGACGGAGAGGCCCACCAGCTCACGGGCCACCACCCGCCCCGCCTCCAGGACCTGGGCCAGGCTCAGGTCGTCGCGGGCCAGCTGCGACAGCGCGGTGTTCAGGTCCACGGTCCCCCCTCACGGGACGAGGTCCCGGGCGCGAGCGCGCTCGGGGCCCGCACGAGACGGCCCGATCCTCCAGGTCACCCCCCGCCCCGTCAAGCGGCGAACGGCCTACGTCCTTGGTCGCCCGGGCACGCGTGAGGCCAGCGCCGGGGGCCAGCGCCCCGGGTGCGGGCGCGGAGCGGCCACCGCACACAGTGGGGTCGCGGGGCGCCCAGCCTCCACAATGGGGCCGTGCGGCTGGACGAGCTGGTGCGGACGTCCACGGCGGTGGCGGCCACCCCGTCCCGGTTGGCCAAGGTGGAGCTCCTGGCGGACCTCCTCCGGCGCAGCCGCCCGGAGGAGGCCCCGGTGGCCGTGGCGTACCTCTCCGGGGAGCTGCCCGGAGGGACCGTGGGCGTGGGCTGGGCCTCGCTCCGCGACCTCCCGCCGCCCGCTCCGCCACCGGCCACCCTCGAGCTGCTCGAGGTCCAGACCGCTTTGGAGCGGCTGCGGGCCACGGTGGGACCCGGCTCGCAGCGCCGGCGACGCGAGGTCCTGGCGGCCATGTTCGGGCGGGCCACCGAGGGCGAACAGCGCTTCCTCACCGGGCTGCTCCTGGGCGAGCTCCGCCAGGGGGCCCTCGAGGGCGTCATGGCCGAAGCCGTGGCCCGGGCCGCCGGCGTCCCCGCCGCGGAGGTCCGACGAGCCGCCATGTTGGCCGGGGACCTGACCCCCGTCGCCGCCGCCGCCGTGGCCGAGGGGCAGGCGGGCCTGGCCCGTTTCCGCCTGAGCCTCTTCCGCCCCATCCTCCCCATGCTGGCCCAGACGGCCGACGACCTCGGCGAGGCCCTGGCCCGGGTGGGGCCGGCGGCCGTCGAGTGGAAGCTGGACGGGGCCAGGGTGCAGGTGCACATGGCCGACGGGGAGGTCCGGGTCTTCACCCGGGCCCTGGCCGACGTCACGGCCCGGGTCCCCGAGCTGGTCGAGGCGGTCCGAGCGCTCCCCGCCCGTTCCCTCATCCTGGACGGGGAGGCCATCGCCCTCCGCCCCGACGGCCGCCCCCGCCCGTTCCAGGAGACCATGAGCCGTTTCGGGAGCCGCCTGGACGTGGAGCGCCTGCGGCGGAGCGTCCCCCTCCGGGCGTTCTTCTTCGACTGCCTCCACCGGGACGGGCAGGACCTCGTCGACCGCCCGCTGGAGGAGCGGCGCGACGTCCTGGCGCAGGTGGTGCCGGAGGGACTCCGCGTCCCGGGGCTCGCCCCGGCCGACGCAGGGGCTGCCGCCCGGGTCCTGGACGAGGCCCTGGCCCGAGGGCACGAGGGGGTCATGGTGAAGGCCCTGGGGTCCCGGTACGAGGCCGGGCGCCGGGGAGCCGCCTGGCTCAAGGTCAAGCGGGCCCACACCCTGGACCTCGTGGTCCTGGCCGCCGAGTGGGGACACGGGCGGCGCCGGGGGTGGCTCTCGAACCTCCACCTCGGGGCCCGCGACCCCTCGACCGGCGGGTTCGTCATGCTGGGCAAGACGTTCAAGGGCCTCACCGACGAGCTCCTGGCCTGGCAGACGGCACGGCTCCTCGAGCTCGAGACCTCCCACGACGACTTCACGGTGTACGTCCGCCCGGAGCTCGTGGTGGAGGTGGCCTTCGACGCCGTCCAGGCCAGCCCCCGCTACCCGGCGGGGCTGGCCCTGCGCTTCGCCCGGGTCAAGGGGTACCGCCCGGACAAGCGCCCCGAGGAGGCTGACACGGTAGACGCCGTCCGGGCCCTCCGCGACCGGTGAGGGCCACAGGCCCCCGGTCCGTTTGACGGGTCCTTCGGGCCGGTGTAGAAGGGGGGAGTCCGGCTGGGCGAGGGGCGTCCGTGTCCGAGCTCTCGGAGCGTGTGTTGGAGGCCCTGCGGGCCGTCTACGACCCCTGCTGTGCGGACCGCGGGATCTCGGTGGTGGACATGGGCCTGGTCCGGCGGGTGGAGGCCAGCCGCGACGGGGCCCGGGTCGAGCTGATCCTCACCGGTGGGTGGTGTCCGTTCTCCGTGGACCTCCTGACGACCGTGCGCTCCCGCCTGGCCGAGCTGGGCCTAGGGGAGGTCGAGGTGGGGATCACCTGGGAGGAGGCCTGGTCGCCGGATCGGATGTCCCCCGAGGCCCGGAGGAAGCTCCGGTTCCTGCCCGAGCCACGGGCGGTGAGGGACCGACAAGCCTTCCTGGCCCGGGTGGCCCGGGAGCGCGAAGAGGAGGTGGAACGGAGATGATCGGGGACGCCTTCGTGTTCGACGGTGTGGCCCACGTCTTCAACTTCGACCCGTCCAACACGTTGGGGCCGGCGGGCCAGATGTTCAACAACCACCTCTACGCCTTCCACGCGGCCCTGACGCCTCCCGGGGAGCCCGTGCTCAAACCCGAGGAGTTCCTCCGGGAGTGGACCCCGGAGGAGATCGACCGCATGGTGTTCGAGGGGTCCGACACCGACATGCTCGTGGCCATGCCCCTCCCGCTCACCGACATGTTCAAGGACGGCCTCTCGCCCTGGGAGCGGTGTGCGCAGCTGGCGCAGCTCCGTCCGGAGCGGACCGTCTTCTGGGGGTCGGTGAACCCGCTGGAGGGGAGGAAGGCCCTGGAGCTCATGGAGGTCCAGGTCAGGGAGTACGGGGCCAGGGCCTTCAAGCTCTACAACGTGCGTTACGACTACGGCCAGCACTTCCCCTGGCGCATGGATGACCCCAAGGTCGCCTTCCCCATCTACGAGAAGGCCCTGGAGCTCGGGGTCAACCTGATCGGGGTGCACAAGGGCGTGCCCCTGGGCCCCCAGCACATCGAGCACACCCAGGCGTGGGACATGGACGGGGCCGCGGAGAAGTTCCCCGACATCAACTTCGTCATCTTCCACGTGGGGCTCCCCTTCATCGACGAGGTCTGCTGGCAGCTCATCCGGTTCCCGAACCTCTACGCCTCCATCGCCGCCACCATCAACTTCATCGGGCGGGCCCCCCGGCAGTTCGCCGAGGTCCTGGGCAAGCTGCTGTTCTGGGCGGGGGAGGACAAGATCATCTACGGAAGCGAGGCCCCCATCTGGCAGCCCCAGTGGGCTCTCCGGAAGTTCTGGGAGTTCCGGATCCCCGACGACCTGGTGGAGGGGTACGGCTACCCGCAGCTCACCGAGCAGGCCAAGCGCAAGATCCTGGGGGAGAATCTCCTGCGCCTGCACGGCATGGACGTGGAGGGGACCAAGGCCAAGCTGGCCCGGCGACGGGCGGCCTGAGCGGGCTCCGGGCCGGAGCTTCCCGAGGCCCGAGACCTACCGCTCGGGCAGCCAGGCCTCCAGCCGCTCCCGCTCGAAGGCGGCCTTCGCCCGCAGCGTGGCCTCGTCCGGCTCAGACAGCCGGACGGCGGGCCCCCCGGGGGCGAAGAACTCGCCCTCGATGACGGCGGCCTGGCCCCCGCCCACCTCGAGGAAGCAGGCCCCCCGCCCGTCGAACTCGGCGCCCGGCCCGCCGGTGAGCTCGGCCACCAGGTTCCGGGCCGCCACCCTCCCCTGGGCCTCGGCGAACACCCCGGCCTTGGGGAGCTGCCCCTGGCCCGCGGGGACGGCCGTGCAGTCCCCCACCGCGTAGACGCGTTCGAAGGCCGTCCGGAGGGTGCGGGGGTCGGGCTCCACCCACCCCGACGGGCCCAGGAACCCGGCGGCCGCGAGGACGGGAGAGGCCACGTGCCGGGGGACGCCCAGGAGCAGGTCGAAACGCTCCACCGAGCCGTCGGCGAACCGGACCGTCCCGGAGCCGGGGTCCAGGCCCGAGACCGCCCGCCCCGTCCCCACGGCCACGCCCCGCTCTTCCAGGGCCACCGCCACCCGGGCGCTGGCCTCGGGCCCGGCCACGGGCAGCACCATCGGCTGGGGCGTGGACACCGATAGCTCCACGCGCGGGCGGCGCCCCTCGTCCCGCAGCCACTGGTCGAGGAGGAAGGCCGCCTCGTACGGCGCCGGGGGGCACTTGTAGGGAACCCCCAGGACGGTCACCACCACCCGGCCGCCGTCCAGTGCCCGCAAGGCCTCCCGGGCCGGCCCCAGGGCCTTTGGGTCGTAGAGGTTGAAGGCCGGGGGCCGAAGGGAGGCCACCTGCTCGGGGTCGAAGGAGGCCCCCAGGGCCACCACCATGCCGTCCGCCGTGAGGTCCCCCTCCGAGGTGGACACCGTTCGACGCCCCGGGTCGAGGGCCAGGACCTCCGCCCGCAGGACCCGAACCCCGCGCCGGGCGAGGTTCGCCAGGGGCCGGGTCCCCTGGGCCAGGGGCCTCGTCCCCGCCAGGTCCCACAGCTTGGCGAAGCCCATGAAGAAGCCGTCCCGGCGGTCCACCAGGACGACCTCGTGCCCGTCCGGGAGCAGGGACCGCAGCTCCACGGCCGCGGCCAGCCCCCCGAACCCACCTCCCAAGACCACCACCCTGGCCATCTCTGCCCTCCCCGTTCGCTCCCGGACACGATATCGTTGGGACGCGGTCCGGTCCGCAGGAGGAGCGCGTGGAGCAGCGCCAGGAATCAGTCGGCCTCTTCGACCGTCCCCTCCGCGTGGTGCACGTGGGGGACCGGTACTCGTTCGGGTTCGGCCCCGACTTCTATGGCATCTGGGACGAGGTCACCCCGGGCGGGCCGGTGGAGCGGTTCCCCGCCACGCTCGAGGGACGGCAGGAAGGCTGGAGGCGGTACCGGGAGCTCGAGCCCTCCGCCGCTGGGGTCGAGCCCTGGCCCAAGGTCACCCCCGAGGAGCTGGAGGCCGCCCGCCGGGCCGCCGAGCGGCGCCGGCGCCGGATCGTGACGCTGTCGGTCACGGCCGTGGTCGCCGTCGGCATCGCCACCGGGGTGGTCCTGGGCGGCGGGGGCGCCACGGGGAAGAGCGGGGAGGAGGCCGGCCCCACGGGCACCACGGCCAGCGTCCAGGTGAGCGGCGACCTCGCCGTGACCGAGGACCTCCAGGAGCAGTCGTTCACCGCGCAGGGCCTGGGGTCGCTGTACGCCCGCGTGGAGGCCCGGTGGGCCGGTCCCCAGGTCCAGCTGTTCATCGGGGTCGACAACCCCGTCCCCGGACAGTCCGTGGCGGCCACCGAGCTCCGCCGCACGCTGGTGGAGCTCACGATCACTCCGGCGGGGAATACCACCTCCCACACGTTCCAGTCGAAGCTGGGCGAGTGCACGCTCACGTTCGACACGGTGGCCGAGTCCGGGGTCCGGGGCCACTTCGAGTGCACCGGGCTCCACTCCGCCGACGGATCCAAGACCATCGACGCGCAGGGCACGTTCGAGGCCTCGGCCCAGGCCGGCTCGTAGCCCTTCCCTCCGGCCGCGACCGGCTGCCAGGGGCCACCGGTGGCCGGCGCCGCTACAATCGGTGCCCGCGGGGTCCAGAACGACCACGCTCGAGCGAGGCGAGTCCGGGTGATCGAACGAAGACGTGAAGCCGGAAGACCGGGTCCTTTCGCTTTTGACCCTGACCGACGACCCGTGGGAGGTCGCCGGGCGTTGCCGGCTTCCGTTCGCCCGGCTCGCTGAGCTCCTCCGCGACCTCGAGGCCCAGGGACTGGTCCGGACCTCCCCGGGGAGGGTCGCCCTCACCGCGGCGGGGCGGCGGCGGGCGGTCCCTCTCCCCGACCTCAGCGGGCCCCGTCTGGCCGCCCTCCGAGCCGCCTACGGCCGGGTGGCCCGGGGGCGTCCCCCGGCCACCGACCGCTACGACCAGGGCCACCTCACCCAGGACTCGGTCCTGGCCCGGGTCCGGGAGATGGCCCGGTTCGGGGACCTCTACCCCGGGGTCCGGGTGGCGGTCCTCGGGGACGACGACCTGGCCAGCCTGGCCCTGGCCCTCACTGGCCTCCCGGCCACGGTGGCGGTGTTCGAGATCGATGAGCGGCTCACGGCGTTCATCGCCGAGGCCGCCGCCCGCCGGGACCTCCGCGTGGAGGTGTACACGGCGGACCTCCGCCGCCCCCTCCCGGCCTCGCACGTCGGGGCCTACGACGTTTTCGTCTGCGACCCCTCCGAGACCGAGGCGGGGATCCGGATGTTCGTGGGCCGAGGGCTCAGCTGCCTGCGCGAGGGGCCGGGGGCCGCGGGCTATTTCGGGCTCACCCTGATCGAGGCGGACCTCGCCAAGTGGCGGAGCCTCCAGCGCTGGGTGACCGGTCTCCCCGTGGCCATCACCGCGGTCGTCCCGGAGCACGGGTTCTACGACAACTGGCCCACCCAGGCTGAGGAGGCCCGGGCGTGGGGGGTACGGGCCTTCGAGCGACCGCCCCGCCGGCCCTGGTATCGTTCCGCCCTCTACCGGCTGGAGACCCTGGACGGGTTCCGGCCGCCTCGCCCGGGCAGGATCGGGGGGGACCCCATCGTCGACGAACAATACTTCGGTGCCGGACCTGGAAGGAGGTGAGGATGGCAGCGCTTGGCCGTCACCTGCTGTGCGAGCTGTGGGAAGCCGAAGCCCTGGACGATCCCGAGGTCACGGAGGCCGCGCTCCGGAAGGCCGTGGAGGCGGGCCGGGCACGGCTCATCGACGTCCTGGTGCACGAGTTCGCGCCCACCGGGGTCTCGGGCGTGGCGGTCATCGCGGAGAGCCACCTCGCCATCCACACCTGGCCCGAGTACGGGTACGCAGCGGTCGACCTGTTCACCTGCGGCGAGGTGGACGCGGACGCCATGCTCCAGGTCCTGGTCGACACGTTCCGCCCCAGGCGGGTGGAGCGGCGGCTCGTGGAGCGGGGCGTGGTGGAGCGGCCCTGAGCCGAACCTGAGCGAGAGACCGGGCCCGGCGGCCGGGATCGAGGCCCGCCGCCGGGGCGAGAGGAGGGCCCCGTGCGGAGGGAGGGGGTTCCCGGGCTCGTGGGCCGACCCGCCACCGAGCTGGCGGAGCTGGTGCGGTCGGGGGCGGTCACGCCCCCGGCGGTGGTGCGGGCCCACCTCGAGCAGGTGGAGGCCGTCGACGACCAGCTGGGGGCCTTCCAGCGGGTCCGGTGGGCGCGGGCCAGGGCCGAGGCGGAGGAGGTGGCCGCCCGGCCCGACCGCTCGGTGCTCCCCCTGGCCGGGGTGCCGGTGGCGGTCAAGGACAACGTCCCCGTGGCCGGGGAGCCGATGCGCTGGGGGTCCCAGGCCACCCCGGAGACGCCCCAGTCCGAGGACCACGAGGTGGTGAGGAGGCTCCGGCGGGCGGGAGCCGTGGTCCTGGGGATCACCCGCATGCCGGAGCTCGGGGCGTGGGCCACCACGGACGGTCCCTGGGGCATCGCCCGCAACCCCTGGAACCCCGACCGCACCCCGGGAGGGTCCTCAGGCGGCAGCGCTGTCGCGGTGGCAGCGGGCATGGTCCCGGTGGCCCAGGGCAACGACGGCCTGGGCTCCGTCCGCATCCCGGCGGCGGCCTGCGGCCTGGTGGGAGTGAAGCCGGGCCCGGGGGTGGTGCCCGCAGCGATCGGGGCCACCAGCTGGCACGGCCTGGCGGAGAACGGGGTCATGGCCACCACCGTGGCCGACGCCGCCCTGGTCCTCTCGGTCATGGGGGACCGCCCCGACCTGCGGGACCCCCGGGCTCCGGAGCGGCCCCTCCGGATCGCCGTCTCCACGGCCTCGCCCCTCCCCGGGGTGCGCACGGACCTCGAGCTCCAGGCGGCGGTCCGGGCGACGGGACGCGTCCTGGCCGGCGCCGGGCACCGGGTCCGGGCCGCGGACCCGCCCTACGGCTCCCGGCTGGTCAGGGCCGGGACGGCCTGGTGGGCGGCGGCCGTGGCCGAGCAGGCGGAGGCCATGGCCCGGGAGGGCCACCTCGACCCGCGCCGGCTGGAGCCCCGCACCCGCCGACACGTGACGGTGGGGCGGCGGGCCCTGGCCGTCGGGCTGGCCCGGGAGCGGGACCTCGAGTGGTGGCGGCGGCGGGCGGAGGCCTTCCTGGCCGAGTTCGACGTCCTGCTCACCCCGGCCCTGGCCCGCCCGCCGCTGCGGGCCGCCGAGTGGCACCGCCGTCCGTGGCTGGCGAACGTGGTGGCCAACGCGGCCTACGCCCCGTTCGCCGCTCCCTGGAACCTGGCCGGAGTCCCGGCCGCCGTGGTGCCGGCGGGCGTCCACTCCACAGGGGTGCCGCTGGGGGTCCAGCTGGTGGGGGGACGGGGGCGGGAGGGCACGCTCCTCGCCCTGGCCGCCCAGCTCGAGTCGCTCCGGCCCTGGCCCCGCCACGCCCCCGTCTCCGGGCTGCGCTGAGCGGGCCGGGTGGGTCCGGCCGGAGCTCGGGGGTCAGCTCACTGCGTCCTGCTGGGAGCAGGGCGCTCCGCCTCCCTCACGTCCACCACCGCGGCCTCCTCGGAGAGCACCCGGACGTCCATGAACTCCCGGGCGGCCTCCAGGAACTCGCGGATCCGCCGCACGGTCCGGAAGGCCCGCTGCTCATCGAGGTGGGAGAGCAGCACGGCGTCGCTGCTCGGGCTGACCCGGTGGGCCACGATGGCCCACTTGGGTCTCTGCTGCGAGTAGGCGGCCTCCATGACCGTGGGCTCGATGGAGGTGACGAAGTCCAGGTTGATGAGGGACCCCGACTGGTCCTCGACCCACATCCCTCTCGTCCTCCCTCCGAGGTAGCCGTCGCCACCGACCGCGGGCGAGACCCACTGTAGAGCCCAGAAGGGGGGAAGGGAAATACGACCTCCGTCCTAGCCCCGCAAGGCCAGCCCGGCGCTTCGGCCACGGGGAGAGGGAGGGCGGACCGCTCAGCAGGCGGCCCGCTTCACCACCTCCTCGCAGGAGGAGGCCTCCAGGACCTCGACCGTCCCGAACTGGGTGAAGGGCTGCATGAACCTGTCCACGTCCTGGCGGTCGGCCCCGTCCAGGATGAGGTACAGGGTGTGCGCCCCCCGAACCACGGCCTCCCCGTGGAGGTTGAGGCCGAACTTCTCCGCGTTGGCCGAGGAGACGTGCTGGGCCAGCATGGGCCCTACCTGGGGGTCGCCCGCAGGGCAGCCCTCGGCGGGGTGCTGGTGCTTGACCACGAACAGCGGCACGGGAACCTCCTTTCCTGGCTGAGTGACGGACGGGCGGATGCCCGGGCCCTACGCCCGGCCCGGACAGCAGAGGCGGGCCGGGATCATCTTGGCCACGGCCCCGGCGCAGCGGGTGCAGATCAAATTTCCACCTCCACGATGGGAATTCAACCCCAGCCCGTCCGCGGCGTCAAGCCGGGGGCGGTCCCGGCCCGCCGCCCGGTCCGCGCTGGTCGCCCGCCGGGGAGGGGGGGAGGCCCGCCGCCAGCTCCTCGACGGCCTGTTCCTCCAGCCAGGTCAAGTAGGCGTACAGGGCGAAGGCCGGGGCCCTGGGGTCGTCGTCGGGGACTGCCTCGAGGTCGAGGTCCTCGGTGACCCCCAGCCGCGTCCCCAGGACCAGCCGAAGGTCGTTGATGGTGGCCACCCACGCCTGCAGCTCGTCCTCGTCCAGGCGGTCCGCGTCCAGGGTCCGCTCCATGACCTCGATGGCCGAGAGGCGACGGTCCAGGAGGTCCCCTCGGACGAGGTCTCTGAACTCGGCCTCCCGGGCGGGGTCGCCGGGGTAGGCGCAGGGGAAGAGGCGCTCCAGGGCGGGGTCGTCGGTGCCCAGGACGGCCCGGAGCTGGCCGGGGAGCGACCGGAGGAGGGCCCGCTCGTGGGCGGGGAGCCGGAGCCGGTAGTCGCCCCGACGGGTCCGCCGAATCCGGCGCTGCAGCCTGGCCGCCACGGCCCCCCTACCCGGGCTCCAGGGTGGCCCACAGCCCGTGGGCGTGGAGCCGGGCCACGTCGAACTCCGCCTTCTCCCGGGTGCCGCTGGCGACGACGGCCCGGCCCCGGTGGTGGACCTCCAGCATGAGCCGGGTGGCACGCTCCCGGCTGTACCCGAAGAGCTTCTGGAACACGTAGACGACATAGGACATGAGGTTGACCGGGTCGTTCCACACGACGACCAGCCACTTCCTGGCGGGCCCGGCCACGTCCTCGCCGGACGGCCGGTCCACCTCCACGGGGGCCGTGCCCCCACGGCCTTCGGCCGCGGCCCCCATCCGGACCGCCTCCGGGCCTGCCGGCGGACCCACCTCGAGCCGCTCGGGACCTGCCACGGGACCCATCCGACCCTCGCTGCGGTAGCTTCGCCCCGGGGCCCGGGCTCGCTCTCCCTCTGGCCCTCGGGGCCCGGGCTCGCTCTTACCCGGGGCCATACTAGCCACGTGAGGAGCGAGGGTCGGGCCCTGGCGTCGGGCCGGCGGGAGCTGGCCGAGGCCATGCCCCCCGCCCTCCGCCGCGAGGTCCGCCTCCTCGGCACACTCCTGGGCCGGGTCCTGGTGGAGGCCGGAGGGCAGGACCTGCTGGAGGACGTGGAGCGCCTCCGGCGGGCCACCATCGCCTTCCGGGAGGACCCCACCCAGGAGCGGCTGCGGGCGGCGGAGGCGGTGGTCGCGGGGTTCGAACCCGAGCGGGCGGAGGCCGTGGCCCGGGCCTTCACCATCTACTTCCAGCTCGTCAACCTGGCCGAGGAGCGCCACCGGGTCCGGGTCCTGAGGGAGCGGGGGAGGGGCACCGAGGAGGTCCCGGAGTCGCTGGCCGCCGCCGTGGCCTCCCTCCGCCGGGACCCGTCGTGGGAGGCCCGGCTCCTCCCCGAGCTCTCGGTGACCCCCGTCCTGACGGCCCACCCCACGGAGGCCCGCCGGCGGGCCGTCACCGAGACCCTCCAGCGCATCCAGCAGCTCCTGGCCGGCCTGGACGACCCCCGGCTCACCCGCTCGGAGCTCCGCCACCTCACCCGCCGCCTGCTCGAGGAGATCACCGACCTGTGGCGCACCGAACACCTCCGCCGTCGCCGGCCCTCGCCCCTGGACGAGGTCCGGGCCGTCCTGGCCATGTTCGACCAGACCATCTTCCGCCTGGTCCCGCTCGTGTACCGGCAGCTGGACCAGGCCCTGGACCCCGACGGGGCCGGGGCCCGGGCCCCCTGCTTCCCCCCCTTCCTGCGGTGGGGGAGCTGGGTGGGGGGCGACCGGGACGGCAACCCCTCCGTCACGGCGGAGGTCACCCGGGCCACGCTGGCCATCCAGGCCGAGCACGTCCTGCGGGGGCTGGAGAACGCGGCGCGGCGGATCGGCCGGTCCCTCACGGTCTCCGCCCGTACCACCCCGCCCACCGAGGAGCTCATCCGCTCCCTCGAGGAGGACGAGGCCCGGTTCCCCCAGGTGGGGGCGGCCCTGGCCGAACGGGCGCCCGACCAGCCCTACCGGCGCAAGCTCCTCCTCGCCGCGGAGCGGCTGGCCGCCACGCGGACCGGGGCCCCGGGAGGCTACGAGGGCCCCGAGGAGTTCGTCCGGGACCTGACGCTCCTGCAGGACGCCCTGGCCCGGGCGGGGGCGGCCCGCCTGGCCTACGGCGAGCTCCAGCACCTGCGGTGGCAGGCCGAGACCTTCGGGTTCCACCTGGCCTCCCTGGAGGTGCGCCAGCACGCCGCGGTCCACGCCCGGGCCCTGGCCCGCCTCCTCCACGCGGCGGGCCTGCCCCCGGAGGCCGCCGCCGATCCCCGGACGCTCGACCGGCTGGCGGCCGAGGGCTGGCCGACGCGCCCCTCCCCGCCGGGGCCCGAGGAGGCCGAGGTCCTGGAGACCCTCCGGGCCATGGCCGACCTCCAGTCCCGCTACGGGGTGGAGGCCTGCCGCCGGTACGTGGTGAGCTTCACCTCCTCCCCGGCCGACCTGGTGGCGGTCCTGGCCCTGGCCCGGCTGGCGGTGCCCGCCGGCTCCCTCCGGGTCGACGTGGTGCCGCTCTTCGAGTCCCGGGACCACCTGGGGGCCTGCGCCGAGACCCTGGAGGCGGCCTTCTCCCTGCCCGGCATGCGGGGGACCCTGGAGCGGGCCGGGCGCCGCCTCGAGGTCATGCTGGGCTACTCGGACACCACCAAGGAGATGGGCTACCTGGCCGCCAACGTGGCCCTGCACCGGGCCCAGGGGCAGCTGGCCCGGTGGGCCCGCCGGCACGGGGTGGCCCTCACCCTCTTCCACGGGCGGGGCGGGGCCCTGGGGCGGGGCGGGGGGCCGGCCAACCGGGCCATCTTCGGGCAGGCCGCGGGCTCGGTGGGCGGGAGGTTCAAGGTCACCGAGCAGGGCGAGGTGATCTTCGCCCGCTACGCCAACCTCGACATCGCCCTCCGCCACCTCGAGCAGGTCACCAACGCCGTCCTCCTGGCCTCCACCCCCGACCACGAGCGGGCCGCGGCCGCAGCCGAGGAGCGCTTCGGGGGCCTCCTCCAGGCCATGGCGGAGGCGGCCGAGCGCGCGTACCGGGAGCTGGTGGAGGCCCCGGGCTTCCCCGAGTTCTTCGCCCGGGTCACCCCCATCGACGAGGTCGAGCGGCTCCAGATCGGCTCCCGCCCCGCCCGGCGAGCCCCCGGGCGGGACCTGCGGGAGCTCCGGGCCATCCCCTGGGTCTTCGCCTGGAACCAGAGCCGGGTCAACCTCTCGGCCTGGTTCGGGCTGGGGACCGGCCTGGCCACGGTCTCGGAGCGGCCGGACGGGCTGGAGCGGCTCCGGGAAATGTACGCCGAGTGGCCCTTCTTCCGCTCGCTCGTGGAGAACGCCGAGCTCTCCCTGCTCAAGGCCGACCCCCACGTGGCCCGCCGCTACCTGGCCATGGGGGAGAGGCCGGACCTGGCGGCCCGGGTGGAGGAGGAGTACCGGAGGACCGAGGCCCAGGTCCTGGCCATCACCGGCCGGGACCGGCTCCTGGCCGACCGCCCCGTGATCCGGCTAGGGGTCGCCCTGCGCAACCCCTACGTCGACGCCCTGTCCCTGCTCCAGCTGCGGTTCCTGCGGGAGCTCCGCTTGGGCCGGCTCCCCCCGGAGGAGGCGGAGCGGGCCGAACGGCTGGTGCTGCTCACGGTGAACGGGGTGGCGGCGGGGCTCCAGGACACCGGGTGAGCCGGGCCGACGGTGCGCCGGGACCCGGGGTGAGCCGGAGATCACGGTGCCCGGGACCGGGGAGCCCGGGCCCGAGCGAGGCAGACCCAGCGCGACCACGAAGGGAGGAGCGATGAGGATCTACCCGTCGGAGGACCGCCGGGCGGCGTTCGTGAGCCTGGAGCGGGGGGAGGACCTCCTCCAGGGCCTGACCAGGGCCGTGGGGGCCCTGGGGGTCGACGCGGCCACCGTCCAGGTGCTGGGGGCCCTGGAGACGGCCCGGGTGGGCTACTTCGACCAGGACCGCAAGGAGTACGTGGCCCGCGAGGCGCAGAAGGTGGAGATCGCCTCCGCCATCGGCAACGTCTCCATCCGGGACGGGGAGCCTTGGGTCCACCTCCACCTGGTCCTCTCCGGGCCCGACGGGGCCTGCGTGGGCGGGCACGCCATGGAGGGGTGCCGGGCCTACGCCGTGGAGGCCTACCTGCGGGCCCTGGGCGGCCCGGCCCCCGTCCGGGTAGAGGACCCCGGCCGGGGGCTCAAGGTCTGGCCGGGGAGCTGACGCCCCGGCGCCGCCCGCCGGACACCCGGGCCGGGCTCGCCAGAGGCCTCCTTCAGGCCTCCGGTGGCTTGGGAGGGTCGGCGGACCGGCCTTCGGGGGGGCCCGGCGGGTCGTCCCCGGCCTCGGCCCCGGCCCCCACGGGGGCGGGCTCCTCCCTGCCCCGCTCCTGGGCCGGCCCGTCCCCGCTCACGGCCTCGGGGGAGGCCACCGCGGGGACCAGGGCCGGCAGGGGCACCCCCACGCTGGAGTGGGTCTTGTGGGCCCGCACCGCCTCCCGGTGGTACTCCTCCAGCTGGCGGTAGAAGTCGTCGTCCAGGTAGAGCCGCCCGTCGATGAGGGGCCCCGGCCGCCCCTCGATGACCGCGGCCAGGTCCTCCCCGGAGATGGTCTTGTGGGTCTCCAGGGCGTGCGCCACCGAGAGGACGGCCCGCCGGTTCTCCGCGAGGAGCTGCTCGGTGCGGCGCAGGAGCTCTTCCAGCTTGCGCTCGATTCGGTTGCCCAGCCCCAGCTCGAACAGGCCGTCCCGGCCCCGGCGCTCCTGCCGCCCGTCGCCGCCCTGCCGCCCGCCCAGGCCGATCCCCACCTCGTGGATGACCCCGTGCACGGCCAGGGTGGAGCCCATGCCCCAGTAGCCCTCCATGAGGGTGGCGATGCGGGTGGCGCTCTCCAGGTCGCTGGAGACGCCCGAGGAGCTGTCGCCCTCGAAGAACATCCGCTCCCCGGCCAGGGAGGCCAGGCTCACCATGATGTCGGCCTCGAAGTCCGACCGCCACTGGGTGAAGATGTCCTCGGGCCGGACCGAGTGGACCATCCCCAGGAACGTCCCGCCCTTCTCGATGGTGGCCAGGTCGATGGTGAGGTGGCGGCGGACCTTGTAGGCCACCACGGCGTGACAGGCCTCGTGCACGGCCACCGCGTGGCGTTCCCGCTCGATGTACTCCACGTCCTCGGGCGGGCCCAGCTCCTTGAGCCGCTTGGCCTTGAGGACATCCTGCCACTCGATCACGTCCCGCCCCTCCCGGATGGCGTTGATCAGGGCCTCGTTCACCAGGTCCTTGATCATGGCCCCGCTGAAGTAGGGGGTGATGGTGGCCAGCCGGTCGATGTCCTCCGGAGTGAGGGTGTGCTTGACCTTGGCGAAGTACCCCTCGTAGGTCCGGATCCGGCCGGCCTTGGAGGGGTAGCCGACCTTGTAGATGCGGTCGATCCGCCCCGGCCGGAGCAGGGCCTCGTCCAGGGCCTGGGGGAGGTTGGTGGCGAAGATCGTGAGGATCCGGTACTTGGGCGGGGGCTTGGGCCGCATGCCCAGCAGCCGCCGGATCCGCCGGTTGAAGAACCCCCGGGGCTTCTTGAGCCCGTCCATCTCGGTGAGCAGCCGCTGGAGGGCGAAGGGATCGCCCCGGCCCCACAGGCCCATGATGATCCCGTCCCGCCACCGCCGGGGTGGCTCGGGGGCCACGCTCTCGGCCAGGCTGGACTGCAGCAGGGACGCGACCGTGCCCTGGGAGAGGTAGGTCATCCCGTTGCACAGGGGGCTGGTGGCCCAGGGCCCGGTCATGGCCCCGACCCGCTGCCCCCAGGGACCGGTGGGCTGGAGGGCTCCCCGGTTGCCCAGGGAGTCGGCCTCGTCGAAGAAGGCCACCACGCCTCCGTAGCGGAGGGCGAGTTTCCTCAGCCGCCGCCACAGGAGGTACATCTTGAGCAGCCCGATCCCGAAGAACGTGTTGATGAAGGCTCCGGGCTCCACGAACACGAAGGGCTTCTCGGTCTCCCCGGCCACCGCCTGGGCCATCAGGGTCTTCCCGGTCCCGGGCGGCCCCCACAGGAGGATGCCCCCAGGCACGTATCCCCCCTTCTCCTCGATGGCCTCCGGGTTCTCCAGGAAGACGATGTTCTCCTTGACCTTCTCCAGGACGTGGTCCTGCCCCCAGACGTCCGTGAACCGGGTCTTGATGTCGTCGGGCATGTAGACCTCGATGCCCCCCCGGGAGAGGAAGTAGAAGATCCCGATGAACTGGGAGACCGCCAGGATGATGTAGAAGACGATCAGGAGGAAGAACGGCAGGGCCTCGATGATGAGGCGAGGGACGTGGAAGAGGGCCGTGGCGGCGGGGAGGTGCAGCCAGGCTGCCAGGACCAGGTCGGCCACGACCAGGACGAAGGCCCACTTCGCGGCCCGGGCCAGGCGGAACCGGTTCCAGTCGTTCATCCGGCTGGCCCGCCGCTCCAGGCCGCCGAACACCTTCTGCGTCCAGAACCGGTGGTAGCCGGACCAGTGCTCGCTCACCAGGTAGTGGACCTGGCGCACCACCTCCAGGGCGGCCAGGGCCAACACCCACCAGTGGGCCCGGAGGGCCAGGGCCACCCCGTCCCGGAAGGAGAGAAGGGGGTTTCCGGCCATCTCCGCCCACAGCAGGACGAGCCAGGCGGCCCCCAGGAGCAGGAGGATCTTCACCCGGTCCCACCAGTGAAGGGGCTTGCGGGTGGGGCGGTCCTCGTCGCGCTCGCGGCTGCGGTAGCTCTGAGGGGCCACGCGGCCCTCTGGCAGGCCAAGCTTGTCATGGGAGCTCATCTCACCGCTCCTCCACGGTCCACGACTGCACGACGTCCTCGATGACGTCCTGGTTGGCCACGTAGCACCGGGCCTCGCAGCCCACCACGAACAGGTAGAGGGTCCGGGTGGCCGGGTCAACCAGGGCGGTCTGGTTCACGGTGTAGAAGGTGGTCCCCCGCCGGATGTTGAACACGATCCGGCTCCCGTGGAAGCCGTTGTCCAGGACGAGGTCCTGGTTCTGGAGGATCTCCACGGCCCCCGGGTCCTCCTGGGCCACCCGGTCGATGGGGAAGAGGATGTTGCGCAGGGTGGCGAGGGAGAACGTGTCCCGGGCCTGGTCGCTGATGGGCTGGACCCGGGCGAACCCGTGGGGGGCCTGGGCGTCCGCCTCGAACAGGTGGTCCAGGGACGGGTGGGGGCTCGCGTCGAAGGCCACCATCCAGATGGCCTCCCTCGTGGCCGCCTCGCCCTGGGGGGACAGGCCCTCGATGTCCCGGGCGAAGATCTCCTCCTCGCTGAAGACCCTCCAGTCGTTGGGGACCTTGAAGAAGGTGCGGGCCTGGGGGTTCTTCACGTACGTGTAGGTGGAGCTGCAGGCGCCCAGGACCAGACCGGCCACGACCACCAGGGCCGAGAGCCGGGCCGGGCCCCGCAGCGCGAACCGTGGGCGCATGGCACCACCCACGCTCCATTATGGACGCTCGGGATCGAAGCTGAGCGTCGGGCCGGAGCTCACGGGGGGAACCGGTGAGGCGGTTGGGGTGAGGCGGGTTCGGGTCCCTGGGTTCCTGCCCAGCACGGGCGGGCTGCACTTTCCCAACCGGTACCCTCACGGGCCCGTCCTGGAGGTCCGCGTGGGCCCCGTCCGCCTGGGCCTGGGTGACGCCGCCAACGGCCTCTGCGGGGGAATGGTGTTCGCCGTGCGGGACCTCTTCGAGGCCGGCCGCCCCCCGCCCCCTCGGACCGACCCGCCGCCCCCGGGCTCGCCCCTGTTCCGGTACCTCGTGCGGAGGCTGTTCGCGAGCTTCGCCCTGCCCTGGGGACCGCTCCGCTACCTCCTGTGGCAGGCCCTCCCCTCCTCGGACGGCCCCCTGGGCCTCCGGGGGCTGTGGGAGCGGACCGTGCGCCGGGAGTGGCCCCTGGTCCGGGCCGACCTGGAGGCGGGCCGCCTCTGCCCCCTGGGGCTGGTGCGGCCCCGCTCGCTCAACCCCCTGGTCGTGGGGCGCAACCACCAGGTCCTGGCCTACGGCTACGACCTGGACGAGGAGCGGGGGCGGTTGGCGATCCTGGTCTACGACCCGAACCACCCCCACCACGACGGCCTGGCCCTCACGCTGGACCTCACCGGGGGGGACCGGCGGATCGGCTACCTCGAAGGAGAGCTGCCCGTCCGGGGGTTCTTCCGCACCCCGTACCGCCGGGCCCAGCCCCCGCCCCAGCTCTGATCGAGAACGACCCCCCGGGGGCCTTCGGTCCTTCGCCGGCCCCCGCCTCCAGCCGGAGCTCTTCCACGCCCCAGGCCCCTCCCTCCAGGGCCAGGGCCACCACCTCGCACTCGCCGAGGGGCTCGACCACCCGCCCGGTGAGCCCGAACACCCCCGCCTCGATGAGCGGGGAGTGGCCCACGGCCAGGGCCCGGCCTCCCTCCGGGACCCGGTCGAAGAGCTCGGCGAACACCCCGACCAGCCGGGCCGCCTCCGCCTCCACTAGCTCAGGGTCCCGCTCCCGGATGGCTGCCACCCGGGACGACCCCGCCGCCCGCCCCGCACTCCGGCAGCGGTCCTCCACGGGCGACGCCAGCCCCTCCACGACCACCGGCGCCGGGAAGGCCCGCCCCGCCCTCCGGGCGAACCACTCCACGGTCTCGGCCGCCGCCGGGCGGGGGAGACGAACACCGCGTGGTAGGCGGGGAGGGTGCGCCCCACCCGCTCGGCCCGGGCCTGCCCCTCCTGGGAGAGGGCGTCGGCCTCCCGTTGCCGGGCTGCGTGTCGGCGGAACTCGACGGTCCTCACGGCTCCTCCCCTCCATCCCATGCTGCCGCACGGAGCGGCGGCTGGGTCCCCTGTCCGGAGGCCCTCCTTCGGCCCTCCCGTCTCCCGGAGCTCCGTATGCTTGGGGCATGGCCGGTGCTCCCGCCAGCGCCACCAGGGGTGACGCGCGGTGAGGCGCGGCCCCTACCGGCGGGTGGGGGCCCTCCTCCTCGTCGCGGCCCTGGTCGCGGCCCCCGGGTGCACCGCGGGCGCCCC
>DATLZQ010000045.1:0-30351 GCA_035573915.1 Actinomycetota bacterium
TGCCTGGCCGTGGCCCAGGTGGCGCCCATCGGCGCGCGGTGAGGCCGGCCCGGCCCAGGGACGCCGAAGGCCGGAGGCGCGTCCTCGGGTCGGCCTGGGTCGGGGGACGCAGGCCGGTGGCCGAGGCCATCCGGGCGGGCCGGGCCCGTCGGGTGCTCCTGGCCAGGGGCGCCCGCAGCACCCGGGCCCTACGCGCGCTCCTGGCCGAGGCGGAGGCCGCTGGCCTGGAGCCCGAGGTGGTGGACCCGGCGGCCATCGACGCCCTGGGCCTCGTGGACCACCAGGGGGCGGCCGCCCTGGTCAGGCTCCCCTCCGAGCTCGACGAGCGAGGCCTCCGGTCCTTCCCCTTCCCGGGGGACGCCCTGGTCGTGGCCCTGGACGGCATCACCGACCCCCAGAACTTCGGGGCCTGCGCCCGGGCCGCCGAGGCGGCCGGGGCCACCCTGCTCCTCACCCGGGAACGGCGGGCCGCTCCCCTGAGCCCGGCCGCGGTCCGGGCCTCGGCGGGGGCCCTCCTCCACCTACCGGTGGCCCGGGTCACCAACCTGCGGCGGGCCCTGGACGAGCTCCGGGACCGGGGGTTCGTGGTGGTGGGGCTGGACCACCGGGCGGGGCGGACCGTCTACGACCCGCCGCCCCGGGGCCGGCCCCTGGTCCTGGTGGTGGGGGCCGAGGACGTGGGCCTCTCCCGGCTCGTCCGGGAGGGCTGCGAGGAGCTCGTGGCCATCCCCATGGCCGGGCGGACGGAGTCCCTCAACGCCTCCGCCGCGCTGGCCGTGGCCCTCTTCGCCTACGCTCGCCGCCCGGGGTGAGCGGCCGCGCCGGCCCCCGGAGCGTCCCCCGGCGAGGGGGCTGCTGCTACGATGCCCTCCGGCTGGCGTGGCGCAGCTGGGAGCGCGGGCGACTTGTAATCGCCAGGTCGTGGGTTCGAGTCCCACCGCCAGCTCGTCCGATCGTCAGGGTCATTCGCCACCGGACCGTCCGCCCCCCGCTCATCGACGGCCACGCCGTCGACCCCCGCTGCTCCCGCCGGGGAGCCGGGTTTCGACGCCGGCCTACAGATGGGGTCGGCGGGTGCCGATACCTCCAGGGGCTCCACGCGTCGGAGCCTCGCGCTGTGGGGGGCGACCGAAGGGGGCGATTCCAGTGAGCGGAGACGACCGGCCCGAGCATCCGCCCACCCGGTGGACGAACAGCAAGGGGAGGATCGACGAGCGGGTCCGCTCTCGTCTGGCCGAGGAGGGGGTGGCCCCTGCGGACCTGGGCGTCCTGGCCGTGTGGGCCGAGCGGGAGGCTCGCCTGCTGGCCCAGGAAACCGCCGGGGAGGCGCCCAAGGCCGGGAAGCGCTCCCCCCGACGGGCCCGGCCGGCACGGTCGAAGTCCGCCCAGTCGAGCTCAGAACCCGACGAGGCACCGGACGCCTGAGCGGGCCGCGGCGGCCTGCCGGCCCGCCCACGGCCGGGGGGTCAGAACGGCAGGCCCAGCGCCCGGCAGAGGAACCGCACGAGGGGCGCCCCCGACCGGCACCGCTCGGCGAACCGCTCCAGGAAGCCCGCGGCCGTGACCTCGGCGTCGCGGAGCGGGGCCACCCCCACGAAGTCCTTCCGCCTGAGGTCCTCGGCGAAGCGGTGGCCGGGGTCGAACTCGGCCGGCAGGCGCCGGGCCACGTTGCCGCTCAGCGCGAAGGCCTCCGCGAACGGCGGACCGTGGGCCGCCCGTCGCCAGCGGTGGGGGTGCCCGGCGATGGCCGCCCGGACCCGGCGCAGGGCCTCCGCGTCGGGGTGCCAGACGCCCACCGCCACGAAACATCCCCCGGGTTCGAGGTGCAGGTAGAAGCCGGGGCCGTGGACGTCCCGCGCGGCCGCCGCGTGCCGGAAGTGGATGCCGACGTGGGTCTTGTACGGGGTCTTGTCCCGGGAGAACCGGGTGTCCCGCTGGATGCGGAACAGCGACCCCCCGACGGGCCGACCGTCGGCCCGGAAGTGCCGGCTGATCCGGCGCAGGTGAGGCTGGAAGTCGATGATGAACTCGATGGCGGGCTCCTGGACCGCCTCCACGTACCAGGTCCGGTTCTCCCGGAACCACTCCCGGTCGTTGTTGCACTGGAGCTCGCGAAGGAAGGCGAACAGCTCGGGAGAGAAGGACCGCTTGCCGGAGCCGGGATGGGCGCCGGTCGCCCCGGCCCGCTCCCTCACCACAGCCCTCCGGGGATCGCGGCGGGCCTGTGCTCCCGCCCTCGGCCAGGACGGCACCTCATCGGGTAAGGTGCTCCCGGAACCAGGCCCGGGCCAGCTCCGCCACCTGCTCCAGGGCACCGGGCTCCTCGAACAGGTGGCCGGCCCCCGGGACCACCTCCAGGCGTCCCTCGCCTCCGAGCAGGGGCAGGGCCCGCTCGTTCAGGGGGATCACGGGGAGGTCGGCCCCGCCCACGACGAGCAGCGTCGGGGCCCGGACCGCCGGGAGGTCCGAGGCCGCCAGGTCCGGGCGCCCACCCCGCGAGACCACGGCCCGGACCCGGTCGGGCCGGCGGGCCGCGGCCACCAGGGCCGCCGCGGCGCCAGTGCTCGCCCCGAAGCAGCCCACGGGGAGCCGGGCCGTCTCGGGCTGGGTTGCGAGCCAGTCGATGGCGGCCACCAGCCGGTCGGCGAGGAGCCCGATGTCGAACCGGAGCCTCGCCGTGACCAGGTCCACCTGCTCTTCCTCGGGCGTGAGCAGGTCCATGAGGAGCGTGGCCAGCCGGTCCCGGCGGAGCTCCCCCGCCACGAACCGGTTCCGCGGGCTGAACCGGCTGCTGCCGCTCCCGTGGGCGAAGACCACCACGCCCAGGGGCTCGTCCGGCACCCCCAGGGCCCCCGCCACCACGCGGTGGTCGACGGGGATGGCGACCTCGCGCTCCTCGACCTGCGGGGCCTCCTTCACACTTGAGAGCATGCCCGCTCCGGGCTTCGGCTGCAGCGCCACGGCGAGATTGCCCCGCTTCGGGACGTGGTATGCAGAGAGCGGTGATCGAAGCATGGCGCCAGACGGTCAGCCCGCACCCTCCGACGCCTTGGAGAGCCCCACCTCGGCCGAGGCCCAGGTCCCGGGCCCGGGGGCGCCCGCACTCCCCCGGGTGGCCGTCGTCCTCGCCGCCGGGCGGTCGGAGCGCCTCCGGAACGTCACCGGAGGGGGCTCCAAGGCCCTGGTCCGGCTGGGAGGGCTCACCCTGATCGAGCGGGTCATCCGAAGCCTCCTCGCCTACGGGGTCCAGCGCGTCGTGGTCGTCCTGGGCTACCAGGCCGGGGCGGTGGGGACGGTGGCGGCCCGGGCCGCCCCCGGCAGGGTCCAGCTCGTGTACGCCGAGGACTGGGAGCTGGGGAACGGGGCCTCGCTGGCCGCGGCCCGCAAGGCCGTGGAAGGCGAGGAGCTCTTCGCCCTCCTCACGACCGACCACGTCTTCAGCGAGGGAGCGCTCCGGGGGCTGCTCACCGCGGGTCGGCCGGCCGCCCTGCTGGACCTGGCCCCTCCCCGGGCGGCCTGGGAGGAGGGGACCAAGGTCGTGGTGCGGCGGGGGAGGGCGGTGGCCTTCGGCAAGGGGCTCGGGGCTCCCAGCATCGACTGCGGAGCGTTCCTCCTGCCCCCCGAGGTCTTCGAGTTCCAGCGCCAGGCCCAGGCGGAGGGGGACGGGTCGCTGGCCGGGGCCCTGACCAGGCTGGCCCGGGCCCGGAAGGTGCGGGTGGTTTCCCTCCCTCCCGGCTCCTGGTGGCAGGACGTGGACACGCCGGAGGACCTCCGCCGGGCCAGGTCGCTCCTGCGCCGGTCGCTGGTCCGGGAGAGCGACGGGCCCGTCTCCCGCTACCTCAACCGGCCCCTCTCCACGCGGCTGTCCATGGCCCTGGCCCCCCTGCGGCCCTCGCCCGACCTGGTCTCGGTGGTGGCCCTGGCCGTCGGCCTGGTGGCGGCGTCGTTCCTGGCCCGGGGGGCCGGCGTGGTGGGTGGGATCCTCGCCCACGTGGCCTCCGTCCTGGACGGGGTGGACGGCGAGGTGGCGAGATTGCAGCTCCGTCACAGCGCTCGGGGAGCCCTCCTGGACGGGCTGCTGGACCGGGTGGGGGACGCGGCGGTCCTGGCGGGGATGGGGCTCTGGGCCCTCTCCGAGGCCTCCGCCGAGACGGTGGTGCTGCTCACGGCGGGGGCCACGGCCGGGTCCATGCTGTCCATGGCCTCGAAGGACCGGGTGGCGGCGCTGGGGCTGTCCCGCCCGCCGGAGCGCCCCCTGGGCTACCTCCTGGGGGGCCGGGACGGCCGGCTCTTCCTGGTGGCCCTGGGCTCCGTCCTGGGGTGGCCGGTGCTGGCCCTGGCCGCCGTTACCGCGACCTCCCTGACCAGCGTGACGGTCAGGGTAGCCCTGGTCCGCCTGGCCACCCGGCGGGCCGTGGAACGGGCCGTCCCGCTCGCGGAGAGGCGCGGGGCCGGGGCCGGCCCCTGAGCCGGGGCCCGGCCCCTGAGCGGAGCAGGAGCCGAGCCCACGAGCAGGGCCGGGGCCGTGGCCCACGAGCAGGGCCTCGGGCTCTACCCCACGAGCAGGGCCGGTTCCTCGAGATGTTCGATGACCGTGGCCAGGAAGCGGCGGCCCAGGGCCCCGTCGATGGCCCGGTGGTCGTAGCTCAGCGAGAGCGGGAGCATGGCCGCCACCTCGACCCGCCCTCCCCGCACCACCGCCTGCTCCTCCACCCGCCCGAAGGAGAGGATGGCCGTGGTCCCCCAGGGGATGAGGGGCGTCCCGTAGCTCCCGCCAACGGCTCCGATGTTGGAGATGGTGAAGGTGGGGCCGGTGAGCTCCTCCGGGGTGGCGGTCCGGTTGCGGGCCGCCTCGATGAGCCGGGCTACCTCCCGGGCCAGGGCCCACAGGTCCAGCCGGTCGGCGTTCCGCACCACCGGGACGACGAGCCCCTCGGGGGTGTCCACGGCGATGCCGATGTCGTAGTGGCGCTTGAGGACGAGGTCCTCCCCCTCCACCGCCGCGTTGAACTGGGGGTGGGCCTGGAGGGCGGGGAGGACGGCCCGGACGAACAGGGTCTCCAACGGCAGCCGCTCCCCCCGGCGGGTGGCCAGGGCCCGCTGGGCGTGGAGGAGCCGCCCGGCATCGGCCTGGCCGAAGGTCGTGACGTGGGGGATCTCCCGCCAGGACCGGCTGAGGCGCTCGGCGATGGTCCGCCGGAGCTTTGACAGGCGGACCCGCTCCTCGGGAGCGGCCTGCGCCGGGACGGCCCGTGCGGCGGCCGTAGCCGAGGCGGCCCGGGCCGCCCGTTCGACATCGGCCCGGGTGATCCGCCCCTGCGGCCCCGTCCCCCGGACGGTGGCCAGGTCGACCCCGAGCTCCCGGGCCAGCCTGCGCACGGCCGGCAGGGCCTCGGGCCTGGGCGGGGCGGGGGGCTCGGGGACCACCTCGGCGGCCTCGGGGGCCTCGGGGAGGGTCCCCACCAGCGCCACGCTCTCGGCGGCGGCCGCCTCGCCGGCCCGGGCCTGGGCTTCGGCCGCCCGCTCCCCGGCCCCGCCCTCCGCTTCGGCCGCCCGCTCCCCGGCCCGGGCTTCGGGTCCGGCCCAGACCTCCCCGCGCTCCCCGATCACCGCCAGGACCTGCCCCACCTCGACCCGTGCCCCGGCCGGGGCCCCCTGGTGGAGCAGGACCCCGGCCCGGGGCGCCGGGACCTCGGTGACGGCCTTGTCGGTCTCGATCTGCACCAGGGGCTGGTCGAGCTCGACCTCCTCCCCCACCTGGACGAACCACTGCACGACCTCGGCCTCCGTGAGGCCCTCGCCGATGTCCGGCAGCCGGAACTCGTAGGCCATGGCTCCGCTCCTCGGTCCTCTCCCGCTCCTCCGGTCTCGGTCCTCTCCGCTCCTCCGGTCCTCGCCTCAGCCCGCCAGGGCCCGCCGGACCCCGGCCACCACCCGCCCCACCGACGGGAGGTAGTGGTGCTCCCCCCGCTTGAGCGGGACCACCGTGTCCCACCCGGTCACCCGGACCACCGGGGCCTCCAGGGCGTACAGGGCCCGCTCCTGGATGATCGCCACGAGCTCCCCGGCGAACCCGGCGGTCCGGGGGGCTTCGTGGACCACCACGGCCCGCCCCGTCTTTCGGACCGAAGCCACCACCGTCTCCACGTCCAGGGGGACCAGGGACCGGAGGTCCACTACCTCCACGCTCACCCCCTCCGCCTGCAGGGCCTCGGCCGCGCCCAAAGCCTCCCGCATCATGGCCCCCCAGGCCACGAGCGTGGCGTCCGTGCCCTCCCGGGCCACCCGGGCCCGCCCGATGGGGACCCGGTACGGCTCCTCCGGCACCTCCTCCCGCACCGCCCGGTAGGAACGGATGGGCTCCAGGAACACCACAGGGTCGGGGTCCGCGATGGCCGAGAGGAGCAGGCCCTTGGCGTCGTACGGCCGCGAGGGGACCACCACCTTGAGCCCAGGGGTGTGGGCGTAGATCACCTCCGAGGACTCGCTGTGGTGCTCGGCCGCCCCGATCCCCGCCCCGTAGGGGATCCGGATGACCAGGGGCGCCGTGAACCGGTGGCGGGAGCGGTTGCGGATCCGCGACACGTGGCTCACCACCTGGTCGAAGGCGGGGTAGGAGAAGCCCATGAACTGGATCTCGGCCACGGGCCGCATCCCTCCCACGGCCAGGCCGAAGGCCGCCCCTACGATCCCGCTCTCGGCCACCGGGGTGTCCACCACCCGGTCCTCCCCGAACCGCTCCAGCAGCCCGTCCGTCACCCGGAACACCCCCCCGGCCCGGCCCACGTCCTCGCCCAGGACCATGACCCGGGGGTCGGCCTCCATGGCCTGGGCCAGGGCCTGGTTGAGGGCCTGGACCATGTTCAGCACGGCCACCGCCGCCCCTCCCCCGCGTCCCTCACGGCCGCTCCCCCGCCTCCTCCAGGGCGGCCCGGAGCTCCCGGGCCTGCTCGAGGAGCTGGGGGGTGGGGGAGGCGAACATGGCCCCCAGGAGCTCCTCCGGCTCCATGGGGGGCACGGCCTCGGCCCGCTCCACCGCAGCCTCGATGGCCGCCCCCTCCTCGGCCTCCACCTGGGCCTGCCACCCCGGGTCCCAGGCCTCGGCCCGTTCGAGATACCGGCGGACCCGCTCGACGGGGTCCCGCCGCCGCCACTCCTCGACCTCGGCCTCGCTCCGGTACCGGCGGGGGTCGTCGGCCGTGGTGTGGGGCCCGATCCGATAGGTGAGGGCCTCCACCAGGGTGGGGCCCCCGCCAGAGCGGGCCCTGGCCACCGCCTCCGCCGTGGCCCGGTACACGGCGAAGAGGTCGTTGCCGTCTACCAGGACCCCGGGGAAGCCATAGCCCTCCGCCCGGACCGCGATGGAGGGAGCGGCCGTCTGCCGCTCCCGCGGGGTGGAGATGGCGTACTGGTTGTTCTCGCAGAGGAACACCACCGGGAGGCGGTAGACCCCGGCGAAGTTCAGGGCCTCGTGGAAGTCCCCCTCCGAGGTGGCTCCGTCGCCGAAGTAGGCGATGGCGATGCGGTCCCGGCCCTGGAGGCGTTCGGCCCAGGCCAGCCCCACGGCGTGGAGCAGGTGGGCCCCCACGGTGATGGAGGGGGGCAGGACGTTCACGCCCTCGGGGGGAGCGCCGCCCCGCTCGTCCCCCATCCGCTGGAGGAGCAGGAGCTCCCAGGGGTAGCCGTGGAACCACATGGCCGCCGCGTCCCGGTAGGTGGCCACCATCCAGTCGTCGGCCCGGAGGGCGACGGCGCTCCCCACCTGGGCCGCCTCCTGTCCCTCGAACGGCGGGTAGGTGGCCAGCCGCCCCTGCCGCTGCAGGGCGCTGCCCTTGCGGTCGTACAGCCGGGCCGCCACCATGGCCCGGTACAGCCGCCTCGTGTCGTCCAGGTCGAGGGGCGGCTCCCCCACGAGCTCCCCGTCCGGGGTGAGGACCTGCTGCGGTTCTTGGGCCACGGCTGTCCTTCCGGTGAGCCCCTCCATCGTAGGGCGCGGGCTCTACCGCCCGAACCGGGACAGCCGGAACAGGGCGATGTCGTGCTTGGTCTCCCCGCGCTGGGCCAGGTCGGCCACGACCTCCCCCACTACGCTGGCGAACTTGTAGCCGTGGCCCGAGCAGGGCGAGGCCACCACGACCTGGGGGTGCTCGGGGTGGAGGTCGATGAGGAAGTGCTCGTCGGGGCTGTTCGTGAACAGGCAGACCCTGAGCATGACCGTGGGCCCCGCGGCGTCGGGGAAGACCCGCTCCACGAAGGCCCGGAGGACCTCCTCGTCGTGAGGGGTGGGCTCCCGGTCCAGGGCGTCGGGGTCGACCCGCTCCTCGAGGTGGTGGAACCGGCCCAGCTTGAGCCCGGGGACCTTCCACTCGGGGAACCCGTACCAGCGGGCCTCCTCGTCCTGCACCACCCACACCGGGAGGGCCCCCAGCCGGAACCGCTCCGGGCGGCGGGGGAGAAACCACCCCAGGACCTGCCGTTCGGGGACGGCCAGTCCGGACAGGTCGGGGAGGAGCTTGCCCACCCAGGCCCCGGCTGAGACCACCAGGCGCCGGGCCTCGTAGCGGCCGCGGTCGGTCCGGACCCACACCCCGTCCTCGAGGCCCCCCCACTCCTGGACCCGCTCCCGCCAGTGGAGCTCCGCCCCCGCGGCCAGGGCCTGGCGGACGTGGGCCACGATGCACTCCTCGGAGGCCAGGAACCCCCCGTCCGGCTGGTAGACCATCCGGGCCTCCGGGGGGAGGCGGAAGGCCGGCCACCGCCGTCCCACCTCCTCCCCGCTCAGGACCTCGTGGGGGAGCCCGTGCCGCCGGGCGGCCTCCAGGGCCCCCTGGAACGTCTGCCCCTCGGGGGTCCCTCCCTCGAGGCTGCCGGTGGTCCAGAGGAGCCGCTCCCCGTGGAGGTTCTCCAGCTCGTGCCACAGTTCGTAGGCGCGGTGGAGGAGGGGGACGTAGGCGGGGTGCTCGGAGTAGGCCAGGCGGATGATCCGGGTGAGCCCGTGGGAGGAGCCGAAGGGGTGGACCAGGTCGAACTGCTCCAGGCCGAGGACCCGCCACCCCCGGCGGGCCAGGTGGAAGCAGGCGGCGCTCCCCATCCCGCCCAGCCCCACCACGACCGCGTCGAAGCGTTCGGCCACGGCCCCAGACTGTACCGGTCCCGCCCCCGGCCTACCAGGCGCCTCCGCCGCCCCCGCCGCCTCCGCCCCTGCCCCCGCCGGAGAACCCGCCCCCGAACCCGGCGGAGCCGCTCGAGGGGGGCGCCAGGGCCGAGCCGAACCCAGCGGAGAGGTCGCCGATGGCGAGCGCGCTGGGCCCCGACCCCAGGTCCCCGGTCCCGCTGATCCAGTAGATGGAGCTGGCCTCGTGGAGCTCGGGGGGCAGGTGCAGCTGGGCGGCCCGCAGCACCCGGTCGGCCACCCCGAAGGCGATGGCGTAGACGAGGTAGGCCTCCCACAGCTCGAGGCTGGCGGGGGGAGCCTCCTCCATCCTGGGGAAGTCGGTGAGGTACCGGCGGAAGGCCTCCCACCGCTCGGCCAGGGCCTGGGCCCGGCGGGAGCGCCGCCGCCACAGCCGGACGTTGGCCGCGGCCACGCCGAGGACGGCGGCGTCCACGACGGCGCACGCCCCCAGGGCCAGCAGCACCACGTCCTTCCACCGGGGGGCCATGGGCCGGAAGCCCGAGATCCCGAGCGCCAGCAGGGCGACGCCCGTGGCCAGGAAGCCCGCGATGGCTGCCCCCAGCCAGAGGAGGCCCGTGGAGACGAACCACCGCTCCTGTCGGATGGCCGAGGCCACCAGCGACCGGAACCGGGTGAAGCGCTCGCTGTTGCGGCGGCGGTCGGAGGCGATGAGCGTCCGGAACTCGGTCAGCCGCCGGGGCCCGTCCCCCAGCAGGTCCTCGACCACCTCGGCCACGGGCTCCTCGAAGGGGGCCAGCGCCAGGGCCCGGTGGCCGTGGCGGAGCTCGAGGTCCGAGACCCGTTCGCGGCGGAGGCCGCCCCAGGTCGAGACCTCCGTGGTCACGGGCCTGGCTGCGTAGCGGCCCCGCCGGATGAGGTCGAACAGGGTGGCCGTGAACTCGTGGGCGCCCACCCACGGGCTCTGGCGGAGGAGGGGCGGGACCAGGGCCGGGGGGTGCCCGGAGGGCGGGGCCTGCTCGTACTCCCGGTCGTAGCCGGTCCCCCGCTCCCGCCCGTGGAGGAAGTAGACGGCCCCGGCCGCCAGGGCCCCCGGGCCGAACGCGAGGAGGAGCAGGACGGCAAGAGTCCGGGGCAGGTTGGCCGCGGCGGCCCGGAGGCGCTCGCGGTCCCGTTCGAAGACGGCCGCGTCCTGCCGCTCCTCGGCCACGATCCGGTCCAGGGTCGCTCCCGCCGCCACCCGGGCTCCCTCCGTGGAGGCGAGGAGGGAGCGGGGGAAGACCACCCGGAGCTCCACGAACTGCCGGGGCGGGACGTCCAGGGCCCGCAGGGAGACCCGGGTGGGCTCGAGCGTGACGTCGCCCCGCACCCACACCGGGTGGCCCCAGGCCCGGTACGCGGGCCCGGAGGCCGGCCCCGGGAGCTCCAGGGTGGCCGTGAGCCGCCCCAGGCCCACCTCCCACTCCCCGCCCCAGACCTGGAGGTTCACGTCCACCACGTCGTCGTACGCCACGGTGAGCCCGGCGAGGCGGTACCCCACGGTGAAGGTCCGCGTCTCGTCCGCCGCCCGGAAGTGCCAGACGATCCGCACCCCTCGGTCCGTGCGGGCCATCCCGAACGTGCCGGGTTGGCCGCTGCTCCCGACCTCCGCCGGAGCCCCCGGGGTGTACCGCCCACCCGCCTCCGCCAC
This sequence comes from Actinomycetota bacterium, assembly GCA_035573915.1. Lineage (GTDB taxonomy): Bacteria > Actinomycetota > UBA4738 > UBA4738 > UBA4738 > DATLZQ01. The sequence continues at coordinate 10,824 of DATLZQ010000045.1, forward strand.
GAGTGCCTGGTCCAGCCGCTCCCCGGGCCGGAGGGGGACCTCCCGGAAGGCCCCCCGGAAGCTCCCCTGGAAGGCGAACGTGAGCCGCTCCTCCACGCGCAGGGCCCCGTCGGGCTCCACCCGCACCCGGACGTCGGCCTGGGGCAGGGAGAAGGCCTTCTCCTGGGCCGTCGCGGGGACCGTCCGGAGGCTGCCCGCTAGGGGGAAGGCGACGGCCAGCGCCGCAAGGAGGAGCGCGAACCGCCTGACCCTGGGCGTCAGAAGCCGACCCGTGGGGCCTCCCTGGCCGGCTCCTCCACCTCGAAGTAGGGGCGGGGGCGGAAGCGGAAGAGCGCGGCCACCACGTTCGTGGGCACCGACTCCAGGGCGGTGTCGTAGGTGAGGACCGTGTCGTTGTAGACCTGGCGGGCCACGGCGATCCGGTTCTCGGTCTCGGCCAGCTCGGCCTGGAGCTGGCGGAAGTTCTCGTCGGCCTGGAGCTCGGGGTAGGCCTCGGCCACGGCGAACAGCCGGCGGAGGGCGGAGGTGAGAACGTTCTCGGCCTGCCCCTGCTCCTCCACCGTGCGGGCCTCCAGGGCCAGGGCCCGGGCCCGCGTCACCTCCTCGAACGTGGACCGCTCGTGGGCAGCGTAGCCCTTGACGGTCTCCACCAGGTTCGGCACCAGGTCGTAGCGCCGGCGGAGCTGGACGTCCACCTGGGCCCAGGCGTTCTCCGTCCGGTTGCGCAGGGTCACCAGGCGGTTGTACAGGACCACCGCGAGGAACCCGAGGAGGGCTGCCAGGGCGAGGACTACCACGAGCCACACCGGCATGGTGGGCAGAGCTTACGCCTCTCCGGCCCCCGGGCCAAGGCCCCGTGGCCCCTGCCGTCCCCGAGGCCAGGGGGGAAGGGATCCCCGCCCGGCATGGCGCCCAGGCGGCCCGGCGGGCCCGGCGCGGGGGAGACCCCGCGCGGGTTGGCGTCGTCTCACCCGCCCGACAACATGGCCGCCGTGAGCGGGCGGGAGACGGCGGGGCCCGGGGCCGTGAGCGGGCGGGGCGAGCGGGAGACGGGGGTAGTCCCCAGCCTAGGGCGGCCCGGGTCCCTCGTGGCCACGGCCCTGGCCCGGGCGGTCTACGAGGCGCAGACGGTGGTGGCCCCCGTCCCCTGGCTGGCGCTGCCCCTGGCCAGGCTCCGGGGCCACGGGGTGCCGGTCGGCCGGGACACCGAGGTAGTCATCGAGGGCTACCCCCGGTCGGCCAACTCCTTCACCGTGGCCGCCTTCCGCCGGGCCCAGGGCCGCGAGGTCCGGGTGGCCCACCACGTCCACGCCCCGGCCCAGGTCGTCCAGGCCGTCCGGTGGCGGGTCCCGGCCCTGGTCCTGGTGCGCCGGCCGGAGGACGCTGTCCTCGAGTACGTGCTCAAGAAGGCCCACGTCACCGTGGCCCAGGCCCTGCGGGGCTGGGTCCGCTTCTACGCCCCGCTCCTCCGGTGGCGGCACGGGTTCGTGGTGGGGCCCTTCGAGGAGGTCACCTCGGACCTGGGGGCCGTCATCCGGAGGCTCAACGAGCGGTTCGGGACGAGCTTCGTCCCCTTCGAGCACACCGAGGAGAACGCCCGGGCCGCCCTGGAGGAGCTCGACCGGTGGTGGCGGGACCGGCTGGGCCCGGGACTGTCCCTGGAGGTCACGGTGGGAAGGCCCTCGGAGGTCCGGGACCGGCTCAAGGAGGCCCTTCGCCCCCGGTACCGGGACCCGGCGCTCGCTCCCCTCCGGGAGCGGGCGGAGGCCCTGTACCGGCGGTTCGTGGTGGAATCTCTTGGCGGATGATCGGGCAGCGGGAGCGGGCCGGACCGGCGGGGACCCTGCGGCTGGGGCTGCGGCGGGCCATCTACGAGGTCAAGACCGTGGTGGCCCAGTACCCAGCCCTGGCCCTCCCCATCGCCCGCCGCCGCCACGGGCTGCCCGTGGACCGGCGGACCGAGATCGTGATCGAGGGGTTCCCCCGCTCCGGCAACACCTTCGCGGTCCAGGCGTTCGTCCTGGCCCAGCCGGTGCGGCCCCGGGTGGCGGGCCGGGTCCACGCCCCGGCCCAGGTCCTGGCCGCCGTCCGGTGGGGGATCCCCGCCATCGTCCTCCTCCGGGCCCCCGAGGAGGTGGTCCCCTCCTTCGTGGTCCGCCACCCTCACGTGCCTATGCGGCAGGCCCTGCGGGGCTGGATGCGGTTCTACCGGCCGCTCCTCCCCCACCGGGACCGGTTCGTGGTGGCCACCTTCGGCCAGGTCACCACGGACTTCGGGAGGGTGGTGGAGCGGGTCAACGAGCGGTTCGGGACGAGCTTCGTTCCCTTCCAGCACACCGAGGAGAACGTCCGGCGGTGCTGGGAGGCCATCGACCGGGACTACCGGACCCGGACCGAGGGGCGGGAGGAGGAGTTCGCCCGCACCGTGGCCCGGCCCTCCGCGGCCCGGGAGGAGCTCAAGCGCCGGCTCCGCGAGGAGTACGAGGCCACCGTCCCCGCCGGGGCCCGGGCCGCCGCCCGCGACCTGAACGAGGCCCTGGCCGCCTCGGCGCTGGCGTGAGCGGCTGACCGTGGGCGAGTCGACGTGAGCACCCTGACGACCCTCCTGGGCCGGGCCACCTACGAGGCCCTGACCCTCCTGGCCCGGCACCCGGCCCTGGCCCTGCCCCTGGCCCGCCGGCGGGGGTTCGGGGTGCCCGTGGACGAGGACACCGAGATCGTCATCGAGGGGTTCCCCCGCTCGGGGACCTCGTTCGCCGTGGCGGCCTTCCTGCGGGCCCAGGGGCGGCCGGTGCGGGTCTCCCACCACGTCCACGCCCCCGCCAACCTGATCGAGGCGGTCCGGCTCCGGGTGCCGGCCATCCTCGTGGTCCGTCACCCCCAGGGGGCCGTCGTCGACTGGTGCGTCTCGAAGTCGGCCCTCACCCTCCCCCAGGGCCTGCGGGGCTGGATCCGGTTCCACGACCCCGTCCTCCCCATATCCCCCCGGATCGTGGTGGCCACCGACGAACAGGTCCGGACCCGCTTCGACGAGGTGGTCCGGGAGGTGAACCTCCGCTTCGGGACCGAGTTCGCCGAGCCCAAGGTCACCCCGGAGGACGTCCGGGCGGCGGAGGAGGAGGCCCAGGGGGACTACGGACGGCGGGCCGGGCGGGGCCCGAGGTGGCTGGGCGGGCCCTCCGACGACCCCACCTGGGACCGGATGGCGCTGCTGCGCCAGTACCGCTCGGAGGAGCTCATCAGCCTGCGCCGGTGGGCCGAGCGGCTGTTCGAGTTCCTGACCACGAGAGGTTAGGGGCGCGCCGCCGTCTCGGGTGGGTCTCGCATGCGAGGATCTGGTCGGCCCTCGTGGCTGTCCACTCAGAGGTGTGGGGACATCAGGCGCGAAGGCCGGCGCTTGCAGCGGTTGTCTTGGCCTCGTAGATCACCTCAATGTCGTTCAGCAGACTGGCCTGACCCAATCGACGCTGGATCAGTTGCAGGTGTGCGGGCTCGACCTCAAAGCTAATGGATGATCTACCTGTTGCCATGGCTGCGGCAGCCGTGGTCCCGGTTCGGGCGAAGGGGTCGAGCACCGTGTCGCGGTCTCGCCCGCAGCCAGCGGGCTCTTCCGCGCCTCCCAGAGGCTCTGGCGGAGGAGGGCCAGGGCCACGTCCGAGACCCGGAGCTAGCGCCTGCGGACAGGCCCCCTTCGGGCGCGTTCCAGGAGGCCCGAGAGGTAGCCCGCCATCTTGGCGGCGTCCACGATGGCCATGAGGGCGGGGACGCCCACCACGGCCGCGGCCCGCTCCAGGGGGCGCGTGGTGCGGCGGAGGGCCCGGCGGACCCTCCGGGCGGCGTAGGCCGCCCCGGCCCCGGCCAGGAGGGCCAGGGGGAGGGGGCGGCGGGCGACCAGGGCGGCGGCCAGGGCCCCGTAGGCGGCGAACCGGACCAGGTGGCGGTGGGGGTACATCCCCGCCAGGGCGTCTCCCCGCGCGTAGCGGAAGTACTGGCGCCAGAGGGACGGGAGGTCGGCCCGCATGGGCCAGGACACCACGGCCCCCGGGGCCAGCCGCATCCGCACGCCCAGGGCCCGCCACCGGCGGTCCACGTACATGTCCTCCCCCACCTCCAGCCACTCAGGATAGCCGCCGGCCCGCTCCAGGGCCTCCCGGCGGAAGGCCACCGAGCGGGCGGAGGGCATGAAACGCTCCTCCCGGACCTCCTCGGGGTCGGGGACGGCGATGGCCCCCGCCAGCGTCTGGAAGAGCGAGCCGGGGGCCGGGCGGTACAGGCCCATGGCCACGTCGGCCCCGGCCTCGATGGGCTCGAGGAGCCGCTCCAGCCAGTCGGGGGCGGGGGCGCAGTCGGCGTCGGTGACGGCGATGACGTCGTGGGCGGCGGTGGCCACGGCCAGGTTCCGGCCCCGGGCGATGTTGGCCCCGGGCTCCTCGATGAGGGTCACCCCGGGCGCGCTCCGGAGGACCTCCAGGGTGCCGTCGGTGGAGCCGCCGTCCACCACGACCACCTCGTCGGGGGGGCGGGTCTGGGCGGCGACGGCCCGGAGGAACTCGCCCACGTGGGGGGCGGCGTCCTTCACCGTGGCCACGAGGGACACCTTCACGGCGGGAGCCAGTGTAGGTGGTGGGGGTCCCCTCCTGGGGCCGGCCGCCCGGCAGGCGGGCGAGGCCTACCGCCGGGGCTTGACGAGCTCGCTCGGGCGGAAGAACGCGATCTGGGCCACCTTGCGGTGGCGCTCGGCCAGGTCGGCCAGGGTGGTGTGCTCGAACACCCGCCGGATGGCCAGGTAGACGTCGCTCCACAGCTCGCTCTGCAGGCCGCAGCGGCCGTCGGCGAAGCAGGTGTGGTCGGCCTCGTCCAGGCAGTGGATGGGGTAGAGGGGCCCCTCGATGGCGTCGACGATGTCGGCCACCCGGATCTTGGCCGGGTCCTTGGCCAGCCGGCACCCGCCCCCTGCCCCCCGGAAGCTCTCCACCAGCCCGGCCTTGTGGAGGGCCCCGAGCTGCTGTTCGAGGAACCGGAGGGGGATGTGCTGGGCCTCGGCCAGGGCCCGGGCGGGGACCAAGACGTCGCCGTAGGCGTCGCGGCGCAGGGCCAGCTCGAGCATGGCCCGCATCGCGTATTCAGTTCGCTGGGAGACCTTGAGCATGCTGCGCTCCTGCTGGCAGACAAGGTAGTCGGGCCCCGGGACGCCGTCAATGGCCGGAGTCGCCGTCGGTCGTCCCCGGAGCACGAGCGTCGCCCCCGGAGCCGCCGTCGGTCGCCCCGGAGGCCGCCCACGGTCCCCCCGGGGGGGCCAACAGGGTCGCGCCCGGAGCCACCAGGCGCCGCCCCTGGGGCTGCCCGGCTAGACTCCCCCCCGGATGCTTCCGTTCGTGCCGGTGCCCGCCGCCCGGGTGGACGACCACAGGGAGGCGGCAGGCGATGAGGCCGTGGAGCGCGTCCGGGAGGCGGCGCGCCCGCTTCAGGGCGCCCGGGTCCTGCACCTCAACTCCACGGCCTTCGGGGGCGGGGTGGCCGAGCTCCTGTTCACCCAGGTCGGGCTCCTCAACGACCTGGGGGTGGAGACCGCCTGGCAGGTCATCGAGGGCAGCGACGACTTCTTCACGGTCACCAAGTTCATCCACAACGGGCTCCAGGGGGCCCAGGTCCCCTGGACCGAGGAGATGGCCGCCATCTACCGGGAGCGGTGCCGGGCCAACGCCCGGGAGGTGGCCCGCGGCTTCGACTTCGTGGTGGTCCACGACCCCCAGCCGGCCGGGGTGCTGGAGGTCCTGGAGCAGGAGAGGGAACGTTCGGGCCGCTGGGTGTGGCGGTGCCACGTGGACCTCTCCGCCTCCCACCCCCCGGTGTGGGAGTTCCTGGCCGGGACCGTGGCCCGCTACGACGCGGCCGTGTTCACGCTCCCCGAGTACGTCCGGCCGGGCCTCTCGGGCCCCCGGGTGTTCGTGATCCCGCCCTCCATCGACCCCACCTCGCTCAAGAACTGTCCGGTGGCCTCGGAGACGGTGGGCGAGGTCCTCCGCCGCTACGGCCTGGACCCCTCCCGGCCCATCGTGGCCCAGGTCTCGCGGTTCGACCCCTGGAAGGACCCCCTCGGGGTCATCGACGCCTTCCGCCTGGCCCGCCAGGAGGTCCCGGGCCTCCAGCTCGTGCTGGTGGGGTCCATGGCCCGGGACGACCCCGAGGGCTGGCACTACCTCGAGGTCACCGAGGCCTACCGGGAGGGCGACCCCGACATCTTCATCCTCACGGACCTCCAGGAGGTGGGGAACCTGGAAGTCAACGCCTTCCAGCGGGCCTCCACGGTGGTGGTCCAGAAGTCCCTGCGGGAGGGGTTCGGCCTGGTCGTCTCGGAGGCCATGTGGAAGGAGCGGCCGGTGGTGGGGAGCAACGTCGGGGGGATCCGGCTGCAGGTGGAGGACGGCGTCACGGGGTACCTCGTGGACTCCGTGGAGGAGTGCGCCCGGCGGATCGTGGAGCTCCTCCGGGACCCCGACCGCCGCCGGGAGATGGGCAAGGCCGGCCGGGAGCGGGTCCGGGAGCGGTTTCTCAGCCTGCGGGAGGTCGAGGACCACCTGCGGATGCTGGCCGCCCTCTGAGGGAGCCGGGGTGGGAGCAGGCCGGCCGGTCGCGCCGTCGGACCCGGAGCGGGCGGGGCCCTCCGACCGGGGCCGGGTGGTGGTGGCCTCGAACCGGGGCCCGGTCACCTTCGTGCCCGACGAGGCCGGGCGCCCCGTCCCCCGGCGGGGCGTGGGGGGCCTGGTCTCCGCCCTCACCGGGGCCCTGCAGCGCACCGGCGGGCTGTGGGTGGCGGCGGCCATGAGCGACCTCGACCGGGAGCTGGCCGCCCGGGGGAGGCTGGACGTGGCGGAGCTCGGCTGGAACTTCGGCGTCCGCTCCCTGGTCGTCGACCCCGAGACCTACGACCGCTTCTACAACGGGGTCTCCAACCGGGTGCTCTGGTTCCTCCACCACTACCTGTGGGACGTGCCCCGGGCCCCGAGCTTCGGGCCCCAGGAGCGGGAGGCCTGGGAGGCGTACCGGAAGGTGAACCGGACCTTCGCCCGGGCCCTGGCCGAGGAGGGGGAGGCCCAGGGGGGCCCGGCCTACCTGGTGCAGGACTACCACCTCTCGCTGGTCCCCGCCGCCCTCCGGGAGCTCCGCCCGGGGGCGCCCGTGGCCCACTTCTTCCACATCCCGTTCGCCGACCCCACCTACGTGCGGCTCCTCCCCACCGCCCTCCGCCGCGAGCTCCTGGCCGGGATGCTAGGGGCCGACGTCCTCGGCTTCCACACGGAGCGGTGGGCCCGGAACTTCCTCGGCTGCTGCGAGGCGGAGGGGATCCGGGTGGACCGGCGGCGGCGAGCGGTCTCCTGGCAGGGAAGGGAGGTCCGGGTGCGCCCCTACCCGCTGGGGGCCGACGTGGAGGGGCTGGCGGCCGCGGCCGACACCCCGGAGGCCCGGGCGGCCCTGGCCGAGCTGGAGGCCTGGCGGGGCGAGGCCCGGCTGGTCCTGCGGGTGGACCGGGCCGAGCTCTCCAAGAACATCCTGCGGGGGTTCCTAGCCTTCGAGCTCTTCCTCCGCCGCTATCCCGAGTGGCGGGGGCGGGTGCGGTTCCTGGCCCTCCTCAACCCCTCCCGAGGGGACCTCGAGGAGTACGCCGCCTACGTGGAGCAGTGCCTGGCCGTGGCGGAGCGGGTCAACCGCGAGCTGGGCTCGGGGGGCTGGCGGCCCCTGGAGGTCTCGCTCAAGGACGACTTCCCCCGGGCCGTGGCCGCCTATCAGCTCTACGACGTCCTGCTCGTCAACCCCGTCTTCGACGGGATGAACCTGGTGGCGAAGGAGGGCCCGGTCCTCAACCGCCGGGACGGGGTGCTGGTCCTCTCGGAGAACGCCGGGGCCTTCGAGGAGGTCGGGCGGTACGCGGTCCGGGTCAACCCCTTCGACGTGCTGGAGACGGCCGAGGCCATCGCCGCGGCGCTGGCGATGGACCGGGAGGAGCGGGCCCGTCGGGCCCGGGCCCTGCGGCGGGCCGTGCGGCGGAACCCCCTGGAGCGGTGGGTGGAGGCCCAGCTCGCCGACCTCGAGGACGCCCGCCGCCGCGGCTGACCGGGGTCGGCGGACCCCCCTGGCGGGGGCTGTCCGCAGCCTCAGGGCTCACCGGCCAACTCCTCGAGGAGCTCGGCCAGGCCCTCCTGCCCCTCCACCGTGAGGTCGGCCGCCTCGAGCAGGCCGTCCGGGGCCTCCGGGGACCGAACCGCCACCTTCGCCGTGAGGAGGCCCCGGGCCCGGAGCCGGTCCAGGGCGGCGAAGGCGTGGAGGTCGGCCAGGTCGTCCCCGGCGTAGAGACAGGCCGTGAGCCCCCGGGCCCTGGCCGCCTCCTCCACCACGGCGCCCTTCCCGGGGGTGTCGGGCGGGGCCAGCTCGAGCACCATCTTGCCGGGGAGGAGCAGGAGCCCCCGGGCCGCGGCCAGGTCCCCCAACCGCTCCCGCAGGGCGCGCTCGGCCACGGACGGGTCGGGGGCTCCCCGGAAGTGCACGGCCAGGGACGGGCCCTTGTCCTCCACCCACGCCCCGGGCACGGCCGCCACCGCCTCGGCCACGGCCTCCCGGACCTCGGCCGGCAGGGCCGCCCGATCGGCCCGCCCGCCCAGGCCATAGAGCCCGACCACCTCCACCCCGGGGACCCCGAGCAGGCGGCGCACCTCCTCCGTGGGGCGGCCGGAGACCACCGCTACCAGGGCGTAGCGGGGGACCAGCCGGGCCAGGGCGGCCGCGGCCCGCGGGTGGGGCTGGGCCAGCTGGGGCCGGGGGACGATCTCGGCCAGGGTCCCGTCGAAGTCGAAGAACAGCCCGGCCCGGGGGCTGCCCCGCAGCCGTTCCACGAGCTCCCCGCGGTGGCGGCGCGTCCCTGGTCCGACCGAAACCGAGGCCTCCGCTAGGGGGAGACGAAGTCAGCGCCCAGGACGATGACCAGGTTGAGGTCCGGGTCGAACCCCTGAGGGGCCGGGGCCACCAGGGCGATCCTGCGGAAGAACCGCCGGTTCACGAGCTGGGCTTCGTCCCGGTAGCCCTCCTGAAAGTAGATGGTGGTCCGGGGGGCGTCGGCGGCGTTGCCGGGGGTAGCCACGGTGAACCCAGCCTCCTTCAGGGTCTCCGAGACCTGGGCAGCCAGCCCGGCCTGGTCCGTCCCGTTGAGGACCTGGACCACCGTCCCCTCGATGGTGGGCCGGGGGCGGGGGGAAGCGGTCGTGGTGGGGGCCCCGGGGGTCGTGGTGGTGGGAGCGGCCGTGGCCGCGGGGGGAGAGCCGCCGGCGGGGCTGGGCTGGGGCCCGGCCGGGAAGCCCGAGCGGACCACCGCGATCCCCAGGGCCACGGCGGCCACCAGGATGACCGCCCTCAGCGTGGTGGTGACCACGTCGCTCCTCCTCGCCGCACGGCTCCCCGTTCGAAGCCGGGCCTCCGTGGGCCTCCCCGGCTCCCGCTCACCTGGCGCCCCCGACCCTGCCTCGCCTGGCGCCCCCGACCAGCCCCAGCGGCCCGGGTCCCGGGAAGCGGGCCCGCCGGCGAGCCTCCCTGAGGCGGCGGAGCCGCTGGACCAGCACCGGGTCGTAGGCCAGGGCCTCGGGCCGGTCGATCAGGCGGTTGAGGAGCTGGTGGTACCGAGCGGCGGACATCCCGAACCGCTCCCGCACCGCCAGCTCCTTGGCCCGGCCTGAGGCGCGCACCTCCCGTTCGAAGTCCAGGACGTCCTTCCACCGCAGGTCGGGCTCGCTCGTCGGGTTGCCGGACGGACCGCCGTTCGCCATGGGCCGGGCCACAGCCTAGCACCCGGCCGGCGCGGGGCTCGGCAGGGTCCGCGCCCGGGCGGGTCGGCGGTACGCAGGAGGCCCGGGCGCTCAGGGGTAGAGGCCGCGTGTGGTGTGGGCCTCGGCCACCCGGCGCACCCCCACCATGGTGGCGGCCGTGCGCATGGGGACGTCGTGCTCCCGGGCCACGGCCAGGACCTCGGCGTACGCCCGCTCCATGACCTGACGGAGGCGCTCGTTCACCTCGTCCTCCGTCCACCAGAACTCCTGGAGGCCCTGGACCCACTCGAAGTAGGAGACGGTCACCCCGCCCGCGTTGGCTAGGATGTCCGGCACCACCACCACGCCCCGCTCCTGGAGGACCTCGTCAGCGTCGGGGGTGGTGGGGCCGTTGGCGGCCTCCACGATGATGGAGGCCTTGATGCGGTCGGCGTTCTTCTCGGTGATCTGGCCCTCCACGGCCGCGGGGATCAGCACGTCGCAGTCGAGCTCGAGGAGCTCCTCGTTGGTCACGGTCTCCGCCCCGGGGAGCCCCACCAGCGACCCCGTCTCCCGCTTCCAGGCCGAAAGCCGCTCGGGGGAGAGGCCGTTGGGCTCGTAGACGCCGCCCCCGTACTCCGAGACCCCCACGATCCGGCACCCCTGCTGGTGGAGGAGCTGGACCGTGCCGCCGCCCACCTTCCCGAAGCCCTGGACCACGACCCTCGTCTCCTCCACGGAGCGGCCCAGGTGCTTGAGGGTGGCCAGCGTGATGTACATGACCCCTCGGGCGGTGGCCAGGGTCCGCCCGGCCGAGCCCCCGATGGAGAGGGGCTTGCCCGTCACCACCCCCGGCACGGAGAAGCCGGTGCGGGTGGAGTAGGTGTCCATGATCCAGGCCATGACCTGCTCGTTGGTGCCGAGGTCGGGGGCGGGGATGTCCCGCTCCGGGCCGATGAGGGGGAGGAGCTCGTAGGCGTACCGGCGGGTGAGCCGCTCCAGCTCCCCCTGGGACAGCCGGGCCGGGTCCACCACCACCCCGCCCTTCGCTCCCCCGAAGGGGATGTTCACCACGGCGCACTTCCAGGTCATCCACATGGCCAGGGCCTTGACCTCATCCAGGGTGACCGAGGGGTGGTAGCGGATGCCGCCCTTGGAGGGCCCGCGGGAGGTGCTGTGGTGGACCCGGTAGCCCTTGAACACCCGCACCGACCCATCGTCCATCCGGACCGGGATGGAGACCTCCAGGGCCCGCCGGGGGTGTCGGAGGACCTCGTGGACGTTGGGGTCGAGACCGAGCACCCGGGCGGCGTCGTCGAGCTGGCGGAGCGCGCTCTCCCAGGCGGTCCCTTCGCTCACCGTACGTCGCTCCCCACGGACCACGGAGCCCGGGGGGGTCGGCCCGACCGGCGGTGCCGTGCCGGCTCCCAGCGAGATCCCCTCCGGGCGGTCTTCGGTTCCGGCCAGATCATATCGGCCGGGCCGGGGCAGGCCTGGAGGAGGCGGGGGCGGGAGCCGCCCCTCCCCGCCGGGCCGGTGACGGCCCTCACCCCAGGGCGGCGCCGCGGGGCCGTCCCACGGGCTCGAGCCACGGCGCCAGGTCGTCCAGGGCGGCCAGGCGCTCTTCGAGGGCGGCGGCCTGCTTGGGGCCCAGGGCCGGAAGCGGGGCCCGGGTGGCCCCGGCCGGGAGCCCCCGCCGCTCCACGAGGTACTTGACGGCCCCCACCGAGGGGAGCCCGGCCATGGCCTCCTTCAGGCGGGCCAGGGTGAACTGCCGCTCTCGGGCCTCCTCGAGGCGGCCCTCCCAGAACGCCTCCACTACCCCCACGACGAGCTCGGGGACGACGTTGGCCAGGGAGGAGACCGCCCCCCGGGCCCCCACCACCAGGGCGGGGAAGATGAGCGCGTTGTTGCCCACGTAGACGTGGGGACGGCGGCCCCGGTGGGCGAGGTAGGCCGTGATCCGCCCGATGGAGTCGCCGGTGTCCTTCACCCCGAGGACGCCCGGGACCTCCTCCACCAGGCGGAGGACCAGGCCCACCGGGAGGGAGTACCCCACGGTCTCGGGGTTCTGGTAGAGGTAGTGGCCGACCTCGGGCGCCCCCCGGGCCACCTCGGCGAAGTGGCGGTACAGGTCCTCCTCCCGGTAGCGGAAGTAGTAGGGCCCCACGGTGGCCACGGCCACCGCCCCCACCGTCCCCGCGTGGCGGGCCAGGTCCACGACGGTGCGGGTGTCGGCCGCCCCGCAGTGGACCACGACGGGGATCCGTCCCCCGGCCCGCTCCACGGCCGCCTCGGCCACGGCCTTCCGCTCCCCCGGGTCGAGGAGGGCCCCCTCCCCCGTGGTGCCCAGGACGAACAGGCCGTGGGTCCCTCGCTCGGCGTGGAACTCGACCAGCTCGGCCAGGGCGGCGAGGTCGGGGCACCCGTCCGCGGCGAGGGGGGTGACCAGGGCACAGAGGACCCCCGCAGGGGCGGCCCGCGCTCCCCCCGGGTCCGGGCCGGGCGGAGCGGAAGGGGTGTGCTCGGCAGCGGCGTCAGCCACGGGGGCCAGGCTAGCGCATCCCGGCCGGGGGAGGGGGTTGCACCGCCCCCGCCAGCCCTCCTATACTTCGCTTAGCACTCTCCTCCTGAGAGTGCTAGCATCCCGCCGGATGGAGCGCAAGGGAGGAGGTGGTATGGCAGCCAAGCTGATCACGTTCAGCGAGGACGCCCGGCGGGCCCTGGAGCGCGGCATGGACAAGCTCGCCAACGCGGTCCGCGTGACCCTGGGGCCCAAGGGGCGCAACGTGGTCCTCGAGAAGAAGTGGGGCGCCCCCACCATCACCAACGACGGGGTGTCGATCGCCAAGGAGATCGAGCTCGAGGACCCCGAGGAGAAGGTCGGCGCCGAGCTCGTCAAGGAGGTCGCCAAGAAGACCGACGACGTGGCCGGCGACGGCACCACCACCGCCACCGTCCTCGCCCACGCCATGGTGAAGGAGGGCCTCCGCAACGTGGCGGCCGGGGCCAACCCCATGGCCCTCAAGCGCGGCATCGAGCTCGCGGTCGAGGCCGCCGTGGAGGCCATCAAGGACCAGGCCAAGGAGGTGGAGACGAAGGACGACATCGCCCACGTGGCGGCCATCTCCGCGGCCGACCTGGAGATCGGCGAGCAGATCGCCGAGGCCATGGACAAGGTGGGCAAGGACGGGGTCATCACCGTCGAGGAATCGCAGACCTTCGGCATGGAGCTCGAGCTCGTCGAGGGGATGCGGTTCGACAAGGGCTACATCTCGCCCTACTTCATCACCGACCCCGAGCGGATGGAGGCCGTCCTCGAGGAGCCCTACATCCTGCTCGCCAACCAGAAGATCTCCGCGGTGAAGGACCTGCTGCCGGTCCTGGAGAAGGTCATGCAGGCCGGCAAGCCCCTCCTGGTGATCGCGGAGGACGTGGAGGGCGAGGCCCTGGCCACCCTGGTGGTCAACAAGATCCGGGGCACCTTCAAGTCGTGCGCCGTGAAGGCCCCCGGGTTCGGTGACCGGCGGAAGGCCATGCTCCAGGACATGGCCATCCTCACCGGCGGCCAGGTCATCTCCGAGGAGGTCGGCCTCAAGCTGGAGAACGTCCGGCTCGACATGCTGGGCCAGGCCCGCAAGGTGGTGGTGACCAAGGACGACACCACCATCGTGGAGGGGGCTGGGAAGCCCGAGGAGATCAAGGGCCGGATCAACCAGATCAAGGCCGAGATCGAGAAGACCGACTCCGACTACGACCGGGAGAAGCTCCAGGAGCGGCTGGCCAAACTGTCCGGGGGCGTGGCGGTCATTAAGGTCGGGGCGGCCACCGAGGTCGAGCTCAAGGAGAAGAAGCACCGCATCGAGGACGCCGTCCAGACGACGAAGGCCGCGGTGGAGGAGGGCATCGTCCCCGGCGGTGGGGTGGCCCTGCTCGCCGCCCAGCAGCGGGTCCAGAAGGTGATCGAGGGCCTCTCGGGCGACGAGGCCACCGGGGCCCGGATCGTCTACAAGGCCCTGGAGGAGCCGCTCAAGCAGATCGCGGTCAACGCGGGCCTGGAGGGCGGCGTGGTGGTGGAGAAGGTCCGATCCCTGGAGCCCGGCTGGGGTCTGAACGCCGAGACCGGCGAGTACGTGGACATGTTCAAGGCCGGGATCGTGGACGCGGCCAAGGTCACCCGCTCGGCCCTCCAGAACGCGGCCTCCATCGCCGGGCTGTTCCTCACCACCGAGGCCGTGGTGGCCGAGAAGCCGGAGAAGGAGAAGACACCGTCCATGCCCGGCGGCGGGATGGACGAGTTCTGACCTCCTCCCCCCTCTTCGGCCAGGCAGGGCAGGGGCTCCCCGACCGGGGAGCCCCTGCCTCATGGCCGGTGGCCCGTCGCTCCCGCGGGGGACAATCGCTCCGTGCGTGAGGGACCGAACCCGGCGGAGCTCCGGGCGCTCCGTGAGGTCGCCGAGCGGGCGGTGGAGCTCGGGGCCTGGGTGGTGCGGGCCCGCTTCGGGGAGACTCCCCGCGGCCGGCTCCTGAAGGGGGCCGGCGACCACGTGACCGCCGCCGACCACGAGAGCGAGGACGCTATCCGGGCCTTCCTCGAGCGGGAGACCCCCGACGTCCCGGTGCTCGGGGAGGAGTCCGGCGGGCGGGCGGCGGAGCGCTACTGGCTGGTGGACCCCCTGGACGGGACCACCAACTTCCTCCTGGGGCTGCCCGCGGTGGGCGTGTCGGTGGCCCTGGTGGCCGGGGGACGGCCGGTGGTGGGGGCGGTGGCCGGGCCCCTCCTCGGCCTGTCGTTCTCGGCGGCCCGGGGCCAGGGGGCCTGGTCGGAAGGGCGACGGCTCGAGGTGAGCGACCGGCCCGTCGAGGCGGCCGTGGTGGCCGTGGCCTTCCCGTTCCGCCGCAAGGAGCTCTTCCCCCGGTACCGGGCGGTGTTCGACCGGCTCTTCGGGGAGGTGGAGGACGTGCGGCGGGTGGGGGCGGCCTCCCTCGACCTGGCGTGGGTGGCGGCCGGGGTGTTCGACGGGTTCCTGGAGCTGAGCCTGGGGCCCTGGGACGTGGCGGCCGGGGCGCTCCTCGTGGAGGAGGCGGGGGGCGTGGTGAGCGACTGGCGAGGCGGGCCGGGCTACCTGGAGGGCGACATCGTGGCCGGGAGCCAGGCCGTGCACGAGGCCCTGCTCCGGCTCATCCGGGAGGCGGACCCGGCCTGACGCGCCCGGGCACCCCGCTCGGGCGGGGGGAGACGCGCGAACCGGATCCCCCGGCCGCGCCCGAGGGGCTCGCTTCGCTCGGTCGCTTTGCGGTGTCGGTGGCCCGGCGTACGCTTGAGGTCCGGGCCCGGCCGAGAGAAGGGGCCGGGAGGCCATGGGGAAGAAGCGGATCCTGTTCGTCGACTACCGCCCCGAGCACCTGCGCCAGCCGGTGCTCCGGCTCCAGCTGGCCGGCTACGAGGTGGACGAGGCCCCCAGCGGCGAGGCGGCCCTCCGGGCCCTCAAGGAGCGTCACTACGACCTGGTGGTGCTGGACTCGGAGCTCCCCACCAGGGACGGCTGGGGGGTCCTGGGGCAGGTCCGCAAGGACCCCGAGCTCCGGGACCTCAAGGTCATCGTCCTCATGGCCCCCCAGGGGGAGACCCAGCAGCTGGCCCTGGTGCCGGTGGACGCGGAGCTCCGGCGGCCGTTCAGCCTGGGGAGGCTGGTGGAGACCGTCCGGCGGGTGGTGGGCGACCCCTGAGCCCTGTCGGCCCTCAGGGGGTGGGGCTCGGCCCAGGCGTGGGCGACGGTTCAGAGGCGGGCGAGGGTTCGGGGGTGGGCGACGGCTGGGGGGCGGGTTCGGGCTCCGGGCTCGCCACGGGCAGCACCCGTCGGCCAAAGAGGAACCGCTCCGCGTACCAGCCGCTCCCCACCCGCTCCAGGGTCACGCCGTTCACCGAGCTCGCCGCGTGGACCATCCAGCCGTTGCCCAGGTAGATGGCGGTGTGGTTCACGTCCCGCCACGTGCTCCCGCCGTTGAGGGCGAAGAACATGACGTCCCCGGGCTGGAGGTCGGCGAAGGGCACGGGCGAGGGGGTGGCCCGGGCCATGCTGGCGCTGCTCCGCTCGGGCAGCGGCCAGCCGGCGTAGCTCCGGAACCGGGCCGCGTCGTAGCCGTCCTCGGCGGCCTTGAGGACCCACCACACGAACCCCGAGCAGTCGAACCCACCCTGGGGCTGCGGGCCGCAGCAGTACCCCGCGCTCGTGCGGGTCCGCCACTCCCCGGCCCACACGTAGGGGTAGCCCACGTAGCCCAGGGCGAACCGCGTGAGCCGGCGCTGTGCGTCCTGCAGCGGGTCGCCGGGGTCGAGGGCGGGGAGCGTGACGTCGGTGAACTGCCGGGTGGCGGCGAGCTTCCAGGGCGCCACGGTGGCCGCCCGCCACAGGGCGTAGGCCACCTGGTCGCGGCGCATGCGGTCGGTGGGGCGGAGCTCCAGGCGGTCGTCGCCGTGGTTGCGGTGGAGCCCCAGCCACCGCCCGAGCTGGAGGAACCGGAACCACTCCCCGAACCGGTACCGGTCCCCGTCCGCCTCCCGCACCCTGGACAGCCCCGAGAGGGCCCGCCGGACCTCGGGCGAGGTCCGGGCCAGGGCCCGCACCAGGGCCCGGTCCACCTCCCGGACGCTCACCGGCCGGTCAGGGGACCAGGCCCCGGACCGCTGCGGGGGGAGCCAGCGGAGGCGGGCCGCCACGTTGGCGTACGGGTAGAAGGGGTCCTCCGGGGGGAGGTCGGAGAAGACCAGGGCCGGGTCCGCGGGCTCCTCCGGGGCGAAGGCCAGGACCAGGGCCCGGGCCAGGAGCCTGCGGGTCTCGAGCTCCTCAGGGCGGAACTCCTCGGGCCCGAAGTCCTGCATCCAGGGGTTGGCCTGGGCCACGTAGGTGATCGCCGTCGCCGCCCAGTGGTCGGGCGGGACGTCGGAGAAGGCCAGGGCGGGCCGAGCCGGCACGAGGATCCCGGCGACCAGGAGGGCGAGGAGGGCGGCCCGAGACCGGGGGGCCCGCATGCAGCCTGTATCGGCCCCCGAGGTGTGGCCCTTGACCGGGGGTGGCGGCGCCCGGGCCGGCGCGCGGTGGGGGCATTGTCGCGACCTACACTCGGGGCGTGCCGGAGCTGCCCGAGGTCCAGGCCCTGGCGGAGCGAATCGACGCGGCCCTCCGGGGGGCGCAGCTGGTGCGGGCCGAGCCCCTCTCCTTCGCCGGGCTCAAGAGCGTCCTCCCCTCCCCGGGCGAGCTCGCGGGCCAGGTCCTTTGGTCAGCGGGGAGGCGGGGGAAGTTCCTGGTCCTGGAGCTCGAACGCCACCGGCTCCTCGTCCACCTGTCCCAGGGCGGGCGGGTGGTCTTCGAGCAGGGCTGGGGCCCGGCCCGCCCCAAGGGCGGCGTGGTCCGCTTCGTCTTCGACCGTCCCCCCGCCCTCCTGGTGCGGGAGTTCGGCACCGAGCGAAAGGCCGGGTGGTGGGTCCTGGGCCCCGGCGACGAAGGCCCCCTGGCCCGCCTGGGCCCCGAGCCGTTCTCCGAGGCGTTCGAGGCCCTGGTCCTGGCCGGCTCCGACCCCGGGCGGCTGCACCCCCTGCTCCGCGACCAGCGGCGGGTGGCGGGCATCGGGCGGGGGTACGCCGACGACATCCTCCACCGGGCCGGCCTGTCGCCCTTCCGGTCCCTGCGCTCCCTCGCCCCCGCGGAGCGGCGACGGCTCCTGGCGGCGGTCCGGGACGTGCTGAGCGAGGCCCTGCAGGCCGAACGCCGCCGGGAGGGAGGGCTCCCGCCGAAGCTCGGAGACCACTTCGCCGTCCACGGCCGGTGGGGGACGCCCTGCCCCCGCTGCGGGGAGGAGCTCCGCCGGGTCTCCTACGAGTCGCACGAGGTCACGTACTGCCCACGGTGCCAGACCGGGGGCCGGGTCCTGGCGGACCGGCGCCTCTCCCGGCTCCTGCGCTGAGCGAGACGGTGAACCCAACGGGTACCCGGCGGGGGCCCCGGCGACGGCCGGCACGCGGTCCGGCCCCACGCCTTACAGGTACTGGCCGCTGGTCGGGTCCACCCGCTCCGAGGCGATGGCCTGGACGTCCCGCTCCCGGAGGAGCAGGTAGGTCTCGCCCCGGACGTCCACCTCGAGGCCGGTCTGGGGCAGGAACAGGACCTTGTCGCCGGCCCGGACGTTCCGGACGTCGGGCCCCACCAGGACCACCTCCGACCACACGCACCGCTTGACGTTGGCCGCGGCGGTGGCCGGGATGAGGAGTCCGCCCTTGGACCGCCGCTCGCCCTCCTCGGGCAGGCGGACGAGCAGCCGGTCCCCGGTGAGCCGGACCTTCTCCACCGAGGGCTCGGCCGGCCGGAGCGGCAGCGCCTCGCCCAAGGCCGGCACCGGGTCGGCCTTGAGCGGCCGCACCTTGGGGGTGGTGGGGTTCACACCTCGATTGTATTGAGGGACGGCGACCCCCCGTATCATGCACGCCGTGCGTCGAACCGAGGAGGTGCTGCGGGAGGCGGCCAGGGTGTTCCGGGCCTCGGAGCACATCGACCTGGCCCGCACGGCCAAGGCCCGGGCCGACGCGGAGGAGCTCCTCGAGTTCGTCCTGGGCCACCGCCCCGACCCCGACGAGCCCGTCCCGCCTCCGGCCCTGCGGCGGTTCCGGCGGCTGGTGGACCGGCGGGCCACGGGGGAGCCCGTCCCCTACATGACGGGGCGCATGGAGTTCATGGGCCTCACCCTGGAGGTCCGGCCCGGGGTGTTCGTCCCCCGGGTCACCACCGAGCTCATGGTCCGGGAGGCCTTGCGGCGGCTGCGGGGCCGGCGGGACGGGGTCCACGTGGACCTGGCCACCGGCATCGGCCCGGTGGCCCTGTCCGTGGCCCGGACCCTCCCCCGGGTCCGGGTGTTCGCGGTGGACATCGCCCCCCGGGCCGTGGCCCTGGCCCGCCGCAACGCCCGCCGGCTGGGGCTTTCGAACGTGCAGTTCCTGCGGGGGGACCTGTTCGGGCCGCTCCCCCGGTCCCTGCGCGGGGCGGTGGACGTGGTCACCATCCACCCGCCGTACGTGGCCCGACAGGAGGTCCGGGACCTGGCCGACGAGATCAAGAAGTTCGAGCCGCTCGAGTCCCTCACCGACCGCTCCCCGACGGGCCTCCGGCTCCTCGAGCGGGCCGTCTCCGAGGCCCCGGCCTGGCTCGCCCCCGGGGGGTGGTTCCTGGTGGAGGTGAGCGCGGACCGGGCCCGGCAGGTCTCCGGCCTGCTGCGGCGGACGGGGTTCGGGGAGGTGCGGAGCAGGCGGGGCGAGTACCCCTGGACCCGGGTGGTCGTGGGCCGCCGGCCGGGCCGGTAGCATGGCGCGCGTGCGCGAGCTCACGCCCGCTCCCAAGCCCAACCGCCCCCGGGACCCCAACGCCCCGCCCAAGCCCCGCCGGCCCCGGGACGAGCTGGGCCGGCCCCTGCCGTGGAGCGCCGAGGACCGGCTGCGGCTCGAGGACTTCGACGGGAAGACCCTGGAGGAGAACCACCGGCTGGGGGTGGACTATTGGAACGCGGGGCGGTTCTTCCCCGCCCACGAGGCCTGGGAGACCTGCTGGAAGCAGGCCAAGGACACCCCGGACGGGGAGTTCTTCAAGGGGATGTCCCAGCTGGGGGCGGGCTACGTGCACCTTCTACGGGGCAACCCCCACGGGGCCCACACGTTGCTTCGGCGGGGGGCCTCCCGCATCGGCCGGTAC
>DATLZQ010000046.1:0-4846 GCA_035573915.1 Actinomycetota bacterium
CCGGCCGGCGGCCCTGACCGCAGGGCCGCCGTCCCTCCTCCGGAGCGGGGGCGGGCGGCCCTCGGGTGGGAGACTGGTGCTCGGGGGCGGCCGGCCGAGCCTGGCCGCGCGACCCTGACACCGGCCACGAGACCCGCGGGAGGGAGCCGTTGCTCGACCTCAAGGCGATCCGGTCCGACCCCGAGCCCTACCGGAAGGCCCTGGCCCGCCGGGGGGCGGCGGAGGCCCTGGACGAGGCCCTGGCCCTTGACGCCCGACGGCGGGCCCTCACCACCGAGGTCGAGTCCCTGCGGGCCGAGCAGAACCGGGGTTCCAAGGAGGTGGCGGCCGCCGCCACGCCCGAGGAGCGGCAGGCCGTGATCGAGCGGCTGCGGGCGGTCTCGGAGCGGCTGCGGGCCCTGGAGGCGGCGCTGGGCGAGGTCGAGCGGGACCTCACGGACCGCCTGGCCCGGATCCCCAACGTCCCCGACGAGACCGCGCCGGACGGTGCCACCGACGAGGACAACGTGGAGCTCCGCCGGTGGGGGGAGCCTCCGGCCTTCGACTTCCACCCCCGGGACCACGTGGAGCTGGGCGAGCTCCTCGACATCATCGACATCGAGCGGGGGGTCCGGACCTCGGGGAGCCGGTTCAGCTACCTCAAGGGGGCCGCGGTGCGGATGCAGTTCGCCCTGGTCCAGATGGGGCTGGAGTTCGGCCTTCGCCACGGGTTCACCCCGGTGGTGCCGCCGGTCCTCGTCCGGGAGGAGGCCATGTTCGGCACGGGCTTCCTGCCCACCGACGAGGCCCAGATCTACGTGACTCGAGACGACCTCTACCTCGTGGGGACCTCGGAGGTGCCGCTCGCCGCCATGCACGCCGGGGAGATCCTGGACCCCTCCGAGCTGCCCAAGCGCTACCTGGGCTACTCCACCTGCTTCCGGCGGGAGGCGGGGACCTACGGGAAGGACACCCGGGGCATCTTCCGGGTCCACCAGTTCGACAAGCTGGAGATGTTCAGCTTCGTCCTCCCCGACCAGTCGCGGGAGGAGCACGAGCGGCTCCTGGGCTGGCAGGAGGAGTGGGTGCGGTCGCTCGGGATCCCCTACCGGGTGGTGAACGTCTGCACCGGGGAGCTGGGGGCGTCGGCGGCGAAGAAGTACGACATCGAGGCCTGGATCCCGAGCGAGGGGAGGTACCGGGAGATCACCTCGACCTCCAACACCACGGACTACCAGGCCCGTCGCCTGGAGTGCCGGGTCCGGCTGCCGGAGGGCAACCGCCCGGTCCACACCCTGAACGCCACGCTGTGCGCGGTGGGGAGGACGCTCATCGCCATCCTGGAGAACAACCAGCGGGCCGACGGCTCGGTGGTGGTGCCCGAGGTCCTGCGACGGTGGCTGCCCGAGTCGGACTGGGTCCTGACCCCGGCCCGGCGAGCGGCGGGGTAGGCTTGCGCAGAGAGGGGGTGGGCGCGGTGACGACGGTGACCGAGCACCTGGCGGCCAGGGGGCTCCAGTTCGACGTGGTCGCCCACGAGGCGGCCTACACCTCCGTCGACGAGGCCAGAGCGCTGGGCATCTCCGCGGACGAGGTGCTCAAGACGCTGGCCCTGGCCACCTCGCAGGGCCGGGTCCTGGCCGTCATCCCCGGGTCTCGCCGGCTGGACATGAGGCTGGTCCGGAAGGCGGTGAGCGACTCCCACGCCCGGCTCCTCACCGAGGAGGAGCTGGAGCGGGAGTTCCCCGACATCGAGCTGGGGGCCCTGCCGCCGCTGGGCTCTCTCCTCGGGGTCCCCGTCTACGTGGACCCCGAGGTCCTCGCCCACGAGACGGTCGTGTTCGCCGCGGGGACCCAGCGGGAGTCCGTCCGGATCCGGACGCAGGAGCTCTTCCGGGAGGAGGAGGTCCGGGTGGTGTCCCTCACCCGGCACCCGCGGGAGACGAAGGAGGCCTGACTGGGGGCGAGGAGGTCACGGTGGACACGGTGCGCGTGAAGGAGGGCGAGGTCCTGGTCCTGGGACCGGAGGACTACGCCGTCCTCGACGAGGACGACTTCGGGGCCCCGGGCCTGGTGGCCGCGGAGGTCGTGGGGCCCTTCGTCCGGCTGCAGGCGGTGGGCCCGCTCATCATGGTCCACGACGCGGTGTTCGACCCCCACCGGGGCATCGGGCACCACCCCCACCGGTTCAACGAGCGCCTCTTCTACATCCTGGAGGGGGCGGTGGACCACGACGACGCCCTCAACGACATCCAGGGCCACATGGGCACGGGGGACGTGGGGCGGCTCACCGAGGGCCAGCGGGGCATGCTGCACAAGGAGTGGAACGACACCCCGGGCCGGGCCCGGGCCTTCATCCTCGTCTACCGGACCGACCCCGTCCCTCCCCGGGCCTCCTTCGCGGTCCTGCGGGACGGAGAGGCTCCGCGCTACCCGGAGGCCCCGGGGGTGGAGACCAAGGAGCTGGTGGGGCCCCGGAGCCCGCTCCGGGTCCACGGTGACCTCCGGTGGTTCGGGGACAGCCGCATGGAGGAGGGGGCCGGGATCGAGCAGGAGCTGGGGTCCTCCGAGGCGGCCCTGCTGTTCGCCCTGGAGGGGACGGTCGAGTTCGGGGGCGGCCCCTCCCTGGGCCCGGGCCAGGCGGCGGTGGTGGGCCCGGGCGACGGGCGAATCGCGGTGAGCGCCCGGGAGGGGGCGAGGCTGCTGCGGGCCGTGGTGGGGGCGGGCCAGGGGCTGGTGTTCGGGGAGCCCTGGGCCCGAAGGTAGACTCCACCCGGGGGGATGACCGAGCGGACGAAGGTGGCGGTCTTGAAAACCGCTAGGGGCGCGAGCCCCTCCAGGGTTCGAATCCCTGTCCCCCCGCATTCAAGGGTGGTCCCTGCTCCGGGCCCGACCACTCAGCGGGTGTAGATGCCCTCCGGGTCGAGCTCCTCCCGGATGATCCTGAGCTCCTCCTCGGTGGGGGGCGGCGTCTCCTCGAGATCCTGGGCCACCCGAAGCTCCCAGCCCGTCGCCTCCCGGGCCTGCCGGAGGGAGACCCCGGGGTGGAGGGAGGCCAGCTCCATCTCCCCATCCGGGGCGAACCGGTAGATGCCGAGGTCGGTCACGACGACGCTCGGCCCCCTCCCCGGCCAGTGGGCGGGCCGGCGGCCGCCGAGGTGCCCGGGGCTGGTCGCGAAGTCCAGGCGCTCCACGAACGACCGCCGGGACTGGCGCATGATGACGAAGACCTTCCTGGCGTTGATGGCGATCTCGCAGGCCCCGCCGGAGCCCGGGAGCCGAACCGCCGGGCGGCCGTAGGGCCCGATGACCGTCGTGTTGATGTTCCCGAAGCGGTCGACCTGGGAGGCCCCCAGGAAGCCCACGTCCACCAGGCCGCCCTGGAGGAAGTAGGCGAACAGCTCGAACTGGCCGGCCACCAGGGTGGAGCCGGTGACCAGGGTGGGGTCGCCGATGGAGAGCGGCAGGCGGGCGGGCCGGGCCCCGTACACCCCCGACTCGTAAACGAGCTCCAGGTCCGGGGCCACGGTCCGGCGGGCCAGGTTGCAGGCGATGTTGGGGGGGCCCACCCCCACGAAGCACACCCGCTCGCCCGCGAGTTGGCGCGCGGAGGCCACCACCATCATCTCGGCGGCGGTGAAGCCCCGGTCCGCCCCGGCGCTCACGCGTACCTCCCGTAGTTCACGGGGTCGGACCAGGCCTCCCCCGGCTCGAGCTCCTTCCACCGCTCGGGGCCCAGCTTCTCCACGTACTCGGCGTGGGACGCGAGGCCGTACACCCACTCCTCGAGCCAGGCCTGGAGCCGCTCGGGGTCCCGGCTGATCCGGTCCCACTCCAGGTAGAAGCGGTTGTCCCGGTCGTAGTACCCCTGGGCGTAGGAGGGGTGGCAGCCCCGGGGCTCCACCACCACGGCGCTCACGAGGAGCCCGGGGATGGCCGTCCGGTTGGGGTCCCGGCGGATGACTTCGGAGTCCACCAGCTCCTCGCAGACCACGATGACCCGCTCCGCGGCGAAGGCCGCCTCCCGCTGACAGCCCAGGATCCCCCACAGCTGGGCGTTGCCCTCGGCGTCGGCCCGCTGGGCGTGGACGATGGCCACGTCGGGCTTGAGGGGGGGCACGGCGTAGACCACCTCGTCCCCGTAGGGTGAGCGGACCGGGACGATCCTGGGGTTGGCCCGGGGGAGGTCGCTCGCCTCGTAGCTGCGGAGGGGGAAGAAAGGGAGACGGGCCGCCCCGGCCACGTAGCGGCAGACCATCCCGAAGTGGCTGTACTCCTCCAGCTCCAGGGGCTCCGGGTCCGCCCGCTCCACCCGTCGGCGGACGGCGTGGAGGGAGCCGACCCCAGGGTTCCCGAGCCAGGAGAAGACGAGCTTGCGGGCCACCCCCGCCGCCACCATCTGGTCGTAGATGACGTCCGGCGTGAGCCGGCAGAGCGTCAGGTCGCGCCGGCGCTGGCGGATGATCTCGTGGCCGGCGGCGAAGCAGATGAGGTGGGTGAAGCCTTCGATGGCCACGGTGTCGCCGTCGCGGACGAGTTCCGCCACGGCCTCTCGCATGGTGGTGACCTTGCTCGCCGTCACCTTCCCGCCTCCCCACGGCGCGGGACGGGCCCGGCCCCGCCGAGCCCGGCCGAGGGCCCCGGTTCGCATCCCGAACGTGCGTCCGGGCCCTCGAGGGCCGAAACTATTCGCGGGGACCGTCGCGGTGTCAAGGCGAGCCGGCGCCGCTGAGGGCGGACCGGACGTTCAGGCCACGCGGCCCGCGGAGGCCGCGCGGTGGGCGGCGGGCTCCCTCGCCTCCTCGCCCGGGGGGCGGGGGGGAAGGCTCCGGCGGCTTCGGCCCGTGCCCGCGTCCGGCCCGCGGCC
>DATLZQ010000047.1:0-5757 GCA_035573915.1 Actinomycetota bacterium
CCGGCGAGCCGGGGCCCGAGCCCGGCGGCGGCCCAGGCGCCCGGCGGCCCGTCCGGCTGCTAGGCTTTCGCCGTACTGTTGCGAGCTCGGTGCCAGTCCCCTCGCATCCCCTCGCGTCAGTCGGCAGGCGAAATCCGCTCGAAGGCTAGGAGTTGGGTTGGACGAACAGCAGGAACAGGGAAGGACGGTCTGGCGGGGTCGCATCGGGGAGGTGCCGCTCCGGGTGGACATGCTGCCCTCGGGACGGATCTTCGCCACCTGGTCCATGCGGGGCAACGAACGCCGGGCGGTGGTGGACACCATCCAGCAGCTCGAGCAGCGGGTGCTCTTCCAGCTCATGCTGGGGGCGGGGCCGGAGGAGGACGCCGTGGCCCACGAGGTCCTGGAGGCCGTCCGGGAGGGCAAGGAGGGACTCCCCGACCCCACCCAGGCTCCGGCCGTTCGGAGGAAACGGAAGAACCTCCGGCGGGGCCCACCCCGCTCCCGCCGCCGGAGGTAGGCCCGCGGCCCCCTCAGCCCTGGCGCCGGTCCAGCCAGCCCCCGGAGGCGCCCCTGCGGTCGGCCACCAGGGCGCCCAGGATGGAGAGGGCGATCTCCTCGACCGTGCGGGCCCCGAGGTCGAGCCCGACCGGGGTCCGGATCCTCGCCAGCTCCTCCTCGGTGAACCCCAGCTCCCGCAGGCGGGCCACGTGGGGCCCCACGTGGCGGGCGCTCCCCATCACCCCCACGAACCGGGCCGGGGACCGGAGCAGGGTGGCCAGGGCCTCCGCCACGTAGGGCGCGTCGTGGTCGGTGAGGACCGCCGAGGTGTCCGCGTCGACCCCCACGCCCTCCAGGGAGGCCTCCACCCGGGCCGCCGCCCGGTGGGCCGCCGTGACCCGCTCGGCTCGGGGTTCGACCAGCACGGGCTCGAAGCCCAGCTCCCGGCCCCACCGCGAAAGCTGCAGGGCCACCGGGGTGGCGGAGAGGACGAGCAGGGTCGGCCGGCGGAGGTGAGGCTCGAGGAAGACCTCCACCGTGCCCAGGTCGTGGACGTAGGTGGCGGTGCGGGGGACCCCGGCCTCCAGCACGGCCGGGGCGTCGGCCACCGCGGCGTCGTCGAACTCGGCGCAGCCCAGGGTCCCCGCCAGGGCCCCCGACCGGCCCAGGATGAGCTTCTGCCCCACCCGGCAGGGGGGCTCCCCCTCCACCCGGACCGCGGTGGCCAGGACCACCTCCTCCCCTCGGGCCCGTCGGGCCGCCAGCTCCTCCTCCACGGACCCCCCCGCCGGCCCGGGTCCGGCCCCGGCGTGGAGGTGGGCCGGTCGGGCCGCCCCCTCGGGCCCGGCCGGCCCGTGCTCGGTCCGCCCCGCCAGGAGGTCCAGGGCGTGGGGGAGGACGGGGAGGACCGCGGACAGGCTCTCCACGGCCCCGCGGGCGCTCCCGGGGAGGTTGAGGACCAGGGTCCGTCCCACGCTCCCAACGAGCCCCCGCGACAGGGCGGCGAAGGGGGTGGTCCCGCGGCCCGCGGCCCGCATGGCCTCGGCCAGCCCCGGGGCCTCCCGCTCCAGCACGGCCCGGGTGGCCTCGGGCGTCACGTCCCTGGGGCCCAGCCCCGTGCCGCCCGTGGTCACCACCAGGCCTACGCCGGCCGCGGCCAGGTCCCGCAGGGCCCGCTCGATGGCCGGGCGGTCATCGGGGACCACTTCCCGGCGGACCACGGCGAACCCCGACCGTTCGAGGAGCTCGGCCACGGCCCGGCCGGAGGCGTCCTCCCGGACGCCCCGGGCCACGCCGTCGCTCACCGTGACCACGGCCGCCTGGCGCGCCGGTTCCTCCGCCACCGGTCCTCCCCTTCTCGCAGCCACGCTGGCTGTCACTCCGTTCGCCCCGCGGGCGAGGTGACCGCACCACCGCCCAGGGCCTATTCTGTTCGAGGAACGGGAGGATGACCGTGGCTGACGAACCCCGAGCCCGCCCCGAGGAGGCCCCCGCCTCGGGGCCGTTGGTCGACACGTTCGGGCGGGTGGCCGACGACCTCCGGGTCTCGGTGACCGACCGGTGCAACTTCCGCTGCACCTACTGCATGCCGGCGGAGGGGCTCCCCTGGCTTCCCAAGGAGGAGGTCCTCTCGTTCGAGGAGGTCGCCCGGCTGGTGCGCCTGTTCGTGTCGCTCGGGGTCCGGGCGGTCAAGCTCACGGGCGGCGAGCCCACGGTCCGCCAGCAGCTCCCCACCCTGGTCCGGATGCTCCGGGAGGTCGGTCCCGACCTCGAGCTCTCCATGACCACCAATGGCTACCTCCTGGAAGGCCTGGCCCGGCCTCTGGCCCAGGCGGGGCTGGACCGGGTCACCGTCTCTTGCGACTCCCTCCTCCGGCACCGGTTCGCCGAGATGACCCGGCGGGACGCGCTCGAGCGGGTCCTGCGGGGGATGCGGGCGGCGGAGGCGGCGGGCCTAACCCCGGTCAAGGTCAACTGCGTGGTGATCGCCGGGACCAACGAGGACGAGATCCTGGACTTCGCCCGGTTCGCCCGGGAGACGGGCTACGAGGTCCGCTTCATCGAGTACATGCCTCTTGACGCGGAGCAGAAGTGGGAGCGGGACAAGGTGGTCCCCTCGGCCCTCATCGTGGAGGCCATCCACCGGACCTACCCCCTGGTCCCGGTGGGCGACGGTACGGAGCCCGCCACCACCTACCGGTTCGCGGACGGGGCCCCCGGAGCGGTGGGGGTCATCGCCTCCGTCACCCGGCCATTCTGCGGCACCTGCAACCGGCTGCGTCTCACGGCCGACGGCCAGCTCCGCTCCTGCCTGTTCGCCCTGGAGGAGACCGACCTGCGGACCCCCATGCGGGAGGGGGCCACCGACGAGGAGCTCGAGAGCCTCATCCGGACCACCGTGTGGGCCAAGTGGTCGGGGCACCGGATCAACCACCCCGACTTCGTGCGCCCCCGCCGCTCCATGTCCATGATCGGGGGATGAGCCCGGGCCGCCGGCCCGCCCCCTGACCGCCCCCGGCCGTGTCGGTCGAGCGCCTCGGGCCCCTGCAGGCGGACGCCCGCTCGCCCCGGGCCGCCATCCCGGAGGGGGTCATCTACCAGGTCTACGTGCGGAGCTTCGCGGACGGGAACGGCGACGGGATGGGCGACCTCCTTGGCCTGACCGCGCGGTTGGACCACGTGGTCCGCCTGGGAGTGGACACGCTCTGGCTCAACCCCATCCACCCCTCGGGCGAGGTGGACATGGGCTACGACGTCACCGACTACTGGGACGTGGACCCGGCCCTCGGGGGGATGGAGGCCTTCGATCGATTCCTGGGGGAGGCGCACCGCCGCGGCCTCCGGGTCCTCATCGACTTCGTCCCCAACCATACCTCCGACCGCCACCCCTGGTTCGTCGAGTCTCGGGCCTCCCGGGACTCGCCCCGGCGGGGCTGGTACTGCTGGGCGGACCCCCGGGACGGGGACCCCCCCAACAACTGGCTGTCGGCGTTCCGGGGCTCGGCCTGGGTGTGGGACGAGCGCACGGCCCAGTACTACCTGGCCTCGTTCTACCCCGAGCAGCCCGACCTGAACTGGGAGAACCCGGAGGTCCGGCGGGCCCTGGGAGAGGCCCTGCGGTTCTGGGTGGAGCGAGGCGTGGACGGGTTCCGCCTGGACGCCGTACAGCGGCTGTCCAAGGACCCGGACCTTCGGGACAACCCTCCCCGCACGCTCTCCCCGAACGACCCCGACGCCGTGGTCCTGGGGAGCCTGGACTACCCGGAGTGGCTGGCCCAGCACCACGTCCACGACCAGAACGGGCCCCGGGAGCACGAGTACCTGCGGGAGCTTCGGAGGGCCGCCGGGCCCGACGCTTTCCTGCTGGGCGAGGTCTGGCACTTCGAGCTGGGGGGCGTGGCCAGCTACCTGGCCCCCGACCAGCTCGACCTGGCCTTCAACTTCCGGTTCTCGTTCCAGCCCTGGGACGCCCGGGCGATCGGGGACGCTGTGGACGCTGTGGAGGCCACGTGGCCGGAGGACGCCTGGCCCTGCTATCACCTCTCGAACCACGACGCTCCCCGTCACGCCACCCGCTACGGGGAGCGGGCGGTGCGGCCGGCCGCCGTGCTGCTCCTCACCCTGCGGGGGACGCCCGTCCTCTACCAGGGGGAGGAGATCGGGATGGTGGACGGGGTGGTACCCACCGAACGCCGTCGGGACCGGGCCGGGCGGGACCCCTGCCGCACCCCCATGCAGTGGGACGGCTCCCCCAACGCCGGGTTCTGTCCCCCCGACGTGGAGCCCTGGCTGCCCCTGGCCCCGGGCCACGAGGAGCGGAACGTGGCCCGCCAGGCCCGGGACCCCGATTCTGTCCTCGCCCTGTACCGGCGGCTCCTGGCCCTCCGCCGCTCGTCCGTCGCCCTCCGCCGCGGCCGGTACCGGAGGCTCCCGGCGCCGGAGGGGTGCCTGGCCTACCTGCGGGAGGCGGGGACGGAGCGGCTGGCGGTGGCCGTCAACTTCACCTCGGAGGAGACGGCCGTGGCGCTCCCCGAGGGCACGGTGGCCGTCCACACCTCCTTCCGGGAGGAGGGGGAGGAGGTGCGGGGCCTCTACCGGCTGGGGGGAGACCAGGCCGTGGTGGCCTGGGCCTCCTAGGGCTTCGAGCCTCAGCCTCCCGCCCGAGCCCGGACCCGAGCGGCGAAGGCGTCGAACAGGGCTTGCTGGTCGGGGTCCCGGTCGGCCGTCTCCTCGGGGTGCCACTGGACGGCGAGGAGCCACCCGTCCTCGGACTCCACCGCCTCCACCAGCCCGTCCGGGCTCCACCCTACGGCCACCAGGCCCTCGCCCAGCCGGTCCAGCCCCTGGTGGTGGCGGGACCAGCAGGCGAGGGTGGTCCGGCCGGTGGCCGCGAACAGGCGGCTGCCCTCGGCCACCCGGACCTCGTGGCTCACGCCCCCGCCGGTCACGGGGTCGCCGTGGAGGCCAGCCCCGGGGAGGTCGGGGAGATGCTGGTGGAGGGTCCCCCCCAGGGCCACGTTGGCCACCTGCGCCCCCCGGCAGATGGCGAACAGGGGGAGGTGCCGGGCCCGGGCTCCCCGCACCAGGGCGATCTCGAGCTCGTCGCGGAGGGGGTCCTCGCCGTAGACCTTCTCGTGGCGGGGGGCCCCGTACCGGTGGGGCTCGACGTCGCCTCCGCCGATCAGGACCAGGCCCTGGATCGAGGCGAGGAGGCGGGCGTCGGGCTCCACCCCTCCCGGGGGCAGGAGCACGGCCTCCAGCCCGGCGCGCCGGAGGGCGGCCAGGTACGGCTCCGGCACGGCCGCGGCGCCGTGGACCCACCCCTGGACCCGGCCCGGGGCCAGCCGGTACGGGACGACGCCCACCCAGGGGTTCGGCACGCGACGAGTGTACGGGCCCGGCCCAGAGCCCCTGGGTGACCTCTATCTCCCGTCCGCTGCCCGCGCCTCCCAGGCCTCCGGGTTGACCAGGGTGGGAGGGCGCCGCCCCTCCAGGGCGGCCAGGAGGTTGTCGGCGGCGAGCATCCCCATGGCCAGGCGGGTCTCCACGGTGGCGCTGCCCAGGTGGGGGAGGATCACCACGTTGGGGAGCTCCAGGAGGTCGGGGTGGACCTCGGGCTCCCGCTCGAAGACATCGAGGCCGGCGGCGAAGATCCTCCCCTCCCGCAGGGCCCGGGCCAGGGCGGCCTCGTCCACCACCGGCCCCCGGGAGGTGTTCACGAGCACGGCCGTGGGCTTCATCCGGGCCAGGCGCTCCTCGTTGATGAGGTGGTGGGTC
>DATLZQ010000048.1:0-25481 GCA_035573915.1 Actinomycetota bacterium
GGCGGGGGGTCTTCTACCCGCCGGGCCTCCGGGCCCGGGATCTCCTGCCCTTCTACGCCTCGCGCTTCAACTCGGTGGAGGTCAACTACACCTTCCGCCAGCACCCGGCCGAACGGACGCTCGAGGCGTGGCGGGAGACCACCGGCGCGGGCTTCCGGTTCACCCTCAAGGCCCACCAGCGCATCACCCACGTCCTGCGCCTGGCCGGGGCGGAGGAGGCGCTGGGCCGGTTCCTGGAGCGGGCCGCGCGGCTGGGGGACCGCCTGGGGGTGGTCCTCTTCCAGTGCCCGCCCAGCCTCAGGTTCGACCGGCCGCGCCTGCATGGGTTCCTCCGCCTCCTCCCGCCCGGCCGTCGCTACGCGTTCGAGTTCCGCCACCCCTCGTGGGCCGAAGCCCGGCCCACCCTCGTCGAGCACGGGCTGGCCTGGTGCGTGGCGGACACCGACGACGCCCCCGCCCCGGACGAGGAGCTCCCGGCGGGGCCCTTCGCCTACCTGCGCCTGCGGCGGACCCACTACGACGAGGACGCGCTGCGGGCCTGGGCAGCCAGGATGCGGTCGGCCCTGGCCGCCGGGACCGACGTGTACTGCTACTTCAAGCACGAGGAGAAGGCCGCGGGGCCCGCCCTGGCCGAGCGGCTCAGGGCGCTCGTGGGCTCCCCGGGCGCGACGGGGCCGGAGGGAGCGGCGCCGTGAGGGGCGTGCGGTCCAGGGGCCGCCGGGCCACCTCCTCCAGGGCCCGGACCAGCGACCCAAGCCGGTCGGGGTCGGTGAGCTTCCCGCGCGCGGGGTCGTTCACGTAGAAGGCATCCACCACCCGGGGACCGTAGGTGGCCACGCGGGCGCTGTGAACGTCCACCCCGTGGAGGGCGAAGGTGCGGGCCAGCTCGAAGAGGAGCCCCAGCCGGTCCGGCCCCTCCACTTCCACCACGGTGAAGGCCTCCGAGGCGTCCTGGTCCACCCGCACCGCCACCCGGACGTCGGTGGGGACGGTGGGGAGGTAGTGGGCCAGCCGGGCCGCCACCCGCTCCACCAGGTCGGCCCTCCCGGCCAGCGCGTCGTCCAGGTGGGAGCGGAGGCGAGCCAGGTGGTCCTCCTCCAGGGGCTCGTTGAAGGCGCTGCGGACCTCGAACACGTCCAGGGCCACCCCGTGCTCCGTGGTGAAGGCCCGGGCCGTGAGCACGGAGAGCCCGGCCAGGGTCATGGCCCCGGCGACCGAGGCCAGGAGCCCCAGCCGGTCCCGGGCCCCCACCGCCACGGCCCAGGTCTCGGGGAGCCGGCCCGGCCGGGCCTGGACCCGGGCCTCCTCGGGCCCCGGCGGGGGCAGGACGAGCCGGAGGTGGGCCCGGGCGTCGGCCGGATCGACCCAGAGGAGGTAGGCGGGGGGCACGGTGGCCAGGAACTCCTCGACCTCTCGCTCGGGGAGGCCGGCCAGGGCCTCGCGGACCCGGGCCTCGGCCCGGGTGAGGCGCTCCGCCCAGCCCCGGTCCATGCGGCCCCGCTCGAACGCCCGCTGACACCGGGCCACGAGCTCCCGGACCAGCCCCATACGCCAGGGCGTGGCGGCGGCGGGGCCCGTGGCCAGGGCGTCGGCCACCGTGAGGAGGTAGAGGAGGGCCAGGCGGCGCTCGTCCCCCACCCGGGCCGCCACGTGCAGGACCAGGTCCTCGTCGGAGAGGTCCCGGCGGGTGGCGGTGTCGGAGAGGAGTAGGTGCTCCCGGACGAGGAACAGGGCGTCGTCCCTGGCCTCCCCTCCCACCCCCATGGCGTCCAGGAGCTGCCGGGCCCGCTCTACCCCCAGCGGGACGTGCGAGCCCCGGCCCACCTTGCCCACGTCGTGGAGGAGGGCCCCGCAGAGCAGGGCGGTGGAGTCGGTCACGGTGGCCGCGGCGGCCCGGACGAACGGGTCCGGGGGCTCGCGCAGGAGTCGGCCCGCCACCAGGGCCGTCTCCCGCAGGTGGAGGTCCACCGGGTAACGGTGGTAGGGGTCTCGCTGGGGCCGGCCCCGGACCTCCGCCCACCCGGGGAGGAGACGCTCCAGGTCTCCCAGCACGTCGAGCTCCTCGAGGGCCTCCGCGTTCCCCGCCCGGAGGAGGTCGAGGAAGGCGCCCCGGGCCCCCTCGCTCCACCGCCCCGCCCGGGCGCTCCGCCGCCAGGGCCCACCCCTCGTCAGGTGGCGGAAGCCGGCCGGGGGTGGCTCCTCTCCGGCCGCGGCCCGGAGGACGCAGCGGTCGGTGAGGAGCTTCACCCACCGGGCCTGGAGGGAGAGTTCCCGCAGGAGCACGTCCCGGGCCTCCCACCCGGGCTCCTCCCGCACGCCGAGGAGCTCGGCCAGGGCCGCGTGGTGCTCCGCCCCCAGGACGTCCGTGCGTCCCCCGGCCAGCCGATGGAGGCCGGTTCGGGCCCGGAGGAGGAGGTCCCGGGCCCGCTCCGCCCTCAGCCCGGCCCCCGGTGGCACGGCCCGCTCCCAGCCGGCCACGGCCGCCAGCCAGCGCAGGAGGTGGAGGTCCCGCAGCCCCCCGAGCCCCTCCTTCAGGTCCGGCTCCAGGGCGTCGGGGAGGGCGGCGTGGCGACGGGCCCGTTCCGCCCGGGCCTCGAGGAGCCCCCGGAGGACGTCCGCCCGAGCCTCCCGGGCGAAGGCCAGGACCAGGGCGTCGGCCCGCCGGAAGGGGCCGGGACTCCCGGCCACGGGGCGCCGGTCGAGCCAGGCGGCCAGGGCCGAGAGGTCCCGCCGGGCCTGCTCCAGGCACTCCTCGGGCGTCCGGACGGCGTGGCTCACCCTGATCCCTGCGTCCCAGAGGGGATAGAGGACGGCATCCAGGGCCGCCCGGAGGCGGGGTTCGGGCACCCTGCCCGGAACGACGGTCAGGTCCAGGTCCGAGCCCGGGGCCAGCTCGGCCCGTCCGTACCCGCCCACCGCGACCACCGAGAGGTCCAGGGAGGCGAAGGGGCGAACCAGGGCCCGGACGGCCCGGTCGAGGGCCCGGGCCCGGCGGCGGGCCAGCCCCCGCCCCTGCCCGGGGCCGAGCGGTTCGCGGTCCAGGGCCGCCAGCTCGGCCCGGAGCCGGTCGGTGACCCTTGAGGCCTCAGATCGCGTCGGGGCCCATCTCCCCCGTCCGGATCCGGTAGACCTGCTCGGCGGGGAGGACGAAGATCTTCCCGTCGCCGATCTTTCCGGTCCGGGCGGCCTTCATGATGGCGTCCACGATGCCCGGGACGTCGGGGTCGTCGGCCACCACCTCGACCTGGACCTTGGGGACGAAGTCCACCTGGTACTCGGCCCCCCGGTAGACCTCGGTGTGCCCCCGCTGGCGCCCGAACCCCTGGGCCTCCACCGAGGTCATGCCGCTCACCCCGATCTCCCTGAGCGCCTCCTTCACGTCGTCGAGCTTGTGGGGCTTGATGACCGCCAGGATGAGCTTCACCGCAGGCCTCCCTCGGCCCGCCTAGGAGGCGGCCGCCTTCTTG
Source organism: Actinomycetota bacterium (assembly GCA_035573915.1). Classification (GTDB taxonomy): domain Bacteria; phylum Actinomycetota; class UBA4738; order UBA4738; family UBA4738; genus DATLZQ01. The sequence goes on from DATLZQ010000048.1 coordinate 3,468, forward strand.
CGGCCGCCCGCCTTCTTGGCCGGGGCCACCTTCTTCTTGGTGGCCTCCACCGAGGCCCGGAGGGCCTCCATCAGGTCGACCACCTTGGTGGGCTCGGGCTCCGGCACCACCTCGATCTCCTCGCCCCGCACCTTCCTCTCGATGACCTCCAGGAGGGCCTCTCGGTACTCGTCGCGGTACTCCTCCGGGCGGAAGGGCCCCGTCAGGTTGTCGATGAGGCTCTTCGCCATCTGCACCTCTTGGGGCCGCACGCTCACCTCTCGCTCGAGCTCCTCGAACTCGGCGGGCCGGATCTCGTCCGGCCACCGCATGGTCTCCAGGACGAACGCCCCGTCCTTGACCCGGAGCGTGCAGAGGTGCTCCTTGTCCCGGAAGGTCACCTTGGCCAGGGCCACCCGCCCGTCCTGCTCCATGGCCTGGCGGAGGAGGGCGTAGGCCTTGATCCCGGGCTCCTCCGGGACGAGGTAGTAGGGGCGGTCGAAGTAGATGGGGTCGATCTCCTCGAGGTCCACGAACTGGAGGATGTCGATGGTCCGGGTGGACTCGACCGGGACGGCCGCCAGGTCCTCGTCGGTGAGGACCACGTACTTGCCCTTCTCGTACTCGTACCCCTTGACGATCTCCTCGTAGGGGACCTCCACGTCCTCGATCGTGCAGAACCGCTTGTAGCGGATCCGACCGTGGTCCTTCGCGTGCAGCTGGTGGAACCGGAGGGTCTTCTCCTCCGTGGCCGGGTACACGCCGACCGGGATCGACACGAGGCCGAAGGAGATGGACCCCTTCCACATGGCCCTGGGCATGACACACCTCCGGGGAAGCGTCCCGCCCTCCAGGCGGGGGACGACATTGTACTGCCGGGGCGCCGGGTGGGCCCGCCGCCCGCCGACGGTCAGGGCGCGCTCCTGCCCCGGCTACCATGACCAGTATGCCCAGGAAGCGGGCGGGCCCTGCCTTCACCGTGGAGTTTCCGCGGCCCCTGCCCGCGGAGCGCTCCGGCGAGTACTGGTGGGTGGAGGTGGACGGTCGGGAGCTCCGCCTCTCCAACCTGGACAAGGTGTTCTGGCCCCAGGAAGGCTACACGAAGGGCGACCTCCTCGCCTACTACTACAATGTGGCCCCCACGATCCTGCCCTACCTGCGGGGGCGGCCCCTCACCCTCAAGCGGATGCCGGACGGCGTGGCCGGGCCCTTCTTCTACGAGAAGGAGGCCCCGCCCACCACCCCCGACTGGATGCCGGTGTGCAACGTGGAGAGCGCCGGGGAGGAGGGGCGGTGGGATCCTCCCAGCCACGAGCGGATCAACTACCTCATGGTGGAGGACACGGCCGGCTTGCTGTTCGTGGCCAACCTGGGCTGCATCGAGTTCCACCCGCTCCACTCCCGGTGCGGTTCCATCGCCACCCCCGACTACCTCTTCTTCGACCTGGACCCCTTCGAGCCCGCCACCTTCGAGGACGTCCTGGCCGTGGCCCGGCTGGTCCGGGTGGCCTGCGAGCGGCTGGGGCTGCGGGCCTACCCCAAGACCTCCGGGGCGACCGGGGTCCAGGTCTACGTGCCCCTCCTGCCCCGGTTCACCTACGCCCAGGTCCGGGAGTTCGTGGGGAAGCTGGGGCACCTCATCCGCCAGGCCGACCCCGACCGGGTGACCATGGAGTGGGAGGTGCGCAAGCGGGCCGGGCGGGTGTTCGTCGACCACACCATGAACCGTCTGGGCGCCAACATCGCCGCCGCCTACTCGGTCCGGCCCGAGCCCGGGGCCCCGGTGTCCACCCCCCTCGCCTGGGAGGAGGTGGAGGCCGGGGAGGTCCGCCCCTCGGACTTCACCATCCTCACCATCTGGGACCGGCTGGCCCGGGGCGACCCGTTCCGGGGGGTGCTGGAGGACCCCCAGGACATCACCGAGGCCCTGCGGGCGGTGGGGGTGGCCGAAGAGGCCGCGCGGGAGGAGGCGGACTCCTTCCGCATCGAGGGCGAGCCAGGCCGGGAGTGGCGGCCCAGGGAGGCCGGGGGCGGTCGGGCTCGGAGGCGGGCGGCGCAGGCGGGCCGTCCGGCCCCGCTGGGAGCAGAGGGCCCCGGGGGCGCCCCCGCCCCGGCGAGGGAGGCCGACCGCGAGCCCGGGGCGGAGGAGCGGCTGCGCCGGTACCGCGAGATGCGGCGGTTCGAGCGCACTCCCGAGCCGGCCGGTGGCGGTTCCCCCAGCCCGGGCCGGAACTTCGTGGTCCAGCGCCACGACGCCACCCGCCTCCACTACGACCTGCGCCTGGAGCGGGACGGGGTCCTGGTCTCCTGGGCCGTCCCGAAGGGGCTCCCCCTCGAGCACGGCGTCAAGCACCTGGCCGTGCAGACCGAGGACCACCCCCTCGAGTACGCCGCGTTCGAGGGGCGGATCCCGGAGGACGAGTACGGGGCGGGCGAGGTCCGCATCTGGGACCGCGGGCAGTACGAGCTCCTCGAGTGGACCGAGCGCAAGGTGAGCGTCCGGCTCCGGGGAGAGCGGTACCGGGGCGAGTACCACCTGGTCAAGACCGGCAGGGGGGAGCGGCACTGGCTGGTCTTCCTGGCCAAGGACTCCCCGGCGGCGGCCCCGGCCCGCCCGCCCCTCTTCGCCCCCATGCTGGCCGTGGGGGGCTACGGTCCGTTCGACCAGGCCGGCTGGTGGTTCGAGCCCAAGTTCGACGGGGTCCGGACCCTCGTCTACGTGGAGGGGGAGGACGTGCGGCTCCTCTCCCGGACCGGCCGGGACCAGACGGCCACCTACCCGGAGCTGACCAGGCTGTACCGCAACGTAGCCGCCACCAACGCGGTGGTGGACGGGGAGATCGTGGCCACCGACGACCGAGGGCGGCCCTCCTTCGAGCGGCTCCAGCAGCGGATGAACCTCACCGACCCCGCCGACGTGGAGGGGGCCCGCCGCCGGGTCCCGGTGGACCTGGTGGCCTTCGACCTGCTGTGGCTGGACGGGGAGGACCTCACCGGACGGCCCCTCCACGACCGGCGCCGCCTCCTCCAGGAGGTGGTCAGCGAAGGCCGGGGGCTCCAGCTCGTCTACTGGGTCCCCGAGGAGGGGCGGCGGTTCTTCGAGGTGGCCCGAGAGCACGGGCTGGAAGGGGTCATCGCCAAGCGGGCCGAGAGCCGCTACCTCCCCGGCCGCCGCTCCGACGACTGGCGCAAGATCAAGGCCCTCCGCACCCAGGACTGCGTGGTCATCGGGGCCACCCCCGGCCAGGGGGCCCGGCGGGACGCGTTCGGCGCGCTCCTGCTGGGCGCCTACCAGGACGGGAAGCTGGTGTGGGTCGGGCAGGTGGGGACGGGGTTCACCGAGGCCACCCTGCGGGACCTGACCGCCCGCCTGCAGGAGCTCGAGGTCCAGGAGCCCCCCATCCCCGACCCCGAGCTCCGCCGGCTCAAAGGGGTGCGCTGGGTGCGGCCCGCCCTGGTCTGCGAGGTCGAATACCTGCAGATGACCGAGGGCGGGCGGAAGCTTCGGGCCCCCTCCTTCAAGGGGCTCAGGACCGACAAGCTGCCCGAGGACTGCGTGCTCGAGCCGGAGCCCGCCTGAAAGCCGAACCGCCGGGCCCCCCGGGTCAGTCCCCGGGCGTGAAGGGCTCGAAGCCCGCCCGGAGCAGGATGGCCCGGACCTCCCGCTCGTCCATCCCCCGGGCCACGAGCTCGTGGTAGAGACGGACCACGGCCATGGGCCGCCCGCACTGGGGGCAGAACGCGTAGTGCGGCTCCACCGGGACCCGGCACCACGGGCAGCTCTTGACCTCGATCCGGGCCGTGCTCTCCAGGCCCGCGTCGGCCAGGGCGTCGATGTAGCCCTTGCCGTAGTCCCAGACGACGTAGTCGTCCTCCCGGGGCTCGTAGGCCGGCTCGTGCATCCTGGGCTCCCCGGTCTCGAGCATGTGTTCGAGGCTCTCCTTGAGGAGGTCCCAGTCGTAGTAGTGGTTCGACCCGCACTCGCTGCAGGCGATGACCACGCCCTTGGCCCCCTGGGGCTGGAAGACGGCCCGCATGGCCTCAAGGTCCTCGAGGTCGGCCTCCACGCTCTCCCGCTCCTCGGGGCTCAGCGGGCGGACCGGCTCCTCGTCCTCGGGGCTCTCGTCGAAGGCGTCGTCAAGGGGGTCGTCGTGCATGCTCACTCGTCCTCGCCTGGCGCCACGGGCTCCCGCAGGCGGAAGGTCCGGAAGGCCTCGGCGTACTGTAGCCCCCGGGCCGCTCCCCGCTGCTCGGCCCGCTTCCGCACCCACTCCTCGACCGGCCAGTCCTGGAGCTGGCTCCGGTGGCGGTGGAGGGCCTCGATCTTGAGGTCGATGGTGTCGGTGATGTCGACGAAGGTGTCGGCGTCCTCGTCGAACGTCGGGATCCAGAGGAACGGGATCTCGTAAGGCTCCAGGCCCTCCTCGAGGAGCTCCGGGAACTGGGGCCGGGTGGAGGCGTCGGGGTTGACCACCGCCATGCAGGCCACCCCCACGGCCCGGTGGTCGGGGTGGTTCACGTAGGTCCGCTCGTGGTCCCAGAACCGGGTGGGGTCGGGGGCCACGAGCACCGTGGGCCGGAACCGGCGGACCTCCCGGGTGATGGCTCGGCGGACCTCGAGGGTGGGCTCGAGGGCGCCGTCCGGGAACCCCAGCATGGAGCACTCCTTGACCCCGAGGACCGCACAGGCCTCCTTGAGCTCCGCCTCCCGGACCCGGCGGATCTCCTCCCGGGTCCGGCCCGGCTCGTTGGAGCCTGCCGCCCCGTCGGTCACGCACACGTAGGCCACCTCCGTGCCCTCCCGGGCCCACTTCGCCACCGTGCCCCCCACGGTGAACTCGGCGTCGTCGGGGTGGGCGAAGACCACCATCGCCCGCTCGAACCTCACACCGCCAGACTAGCCGAACCCAGGAGAGAGGGGCACCCTCCCGCCAGAACGCAACGGGGCCGCTCAGCGCCCGGTGCCGCCCCAGGGCCCGGCCCGCTCGGGCTCGGGGTCCACGAAGCGCAGGGACCTCAGGGTGGCCTCGGCCCGGTCCATGGCCCCCGCCAGCCAGGCCGGGTCCTGGGGGCCCCGTTCGTCCTCCCGGGGGAACATGAACAGGTTGAGGGCCTCGTTGGAGCCCAGCTGGATCCCCCGCTCCGAGAGGTAGTCGGCGATGGCGAACTCCCACGTGAACAGGGCCGTCCCGTCCTCGAAGACGTGGACCCAGTAGGTGAGGAACCGGTTGGGGGAGGCCGCGTACGCCCGGGCGCCTCGGGTGCGCCGCTCGTGGGCCGGGGCGAACCCCAGCTCCCGCAGGGCCTCCGTGAAGTCCACCGCCGTCCGAGCATACGACCCCTCACCCCGGGACCGACCGGAGCGGGACGGGGCCTGTCGGGCCCTCCAGGAGCTCCCCTCCCACCCCCTCGTCCGGGGCGCCGGTGGCGCCGCTCTGGAGCGGGCCCCCAGGGGCCGGGTCGACCGCGCCCGGACCGGCCTCTCCCGCCCGGGCCCTGGCCAGCGCCGACCGGGCCTTCCCCACCTGGGCCCGGAGCTCCTCCGTCCCGTTGGCGAGCATGGCCGCGGCCCGGGCCAGCTTGTTCTCCACGGTGGCCTCGACCGCGTCCAGGCTCGCCGCCAGGGCCGCCAGGCACGCCTCCAGGTCGCCCACCGCCCCAAACCGGGAGACGATGGCGTGGAGGAAGAGGGCCACCGGCAGGGCCATGGAGTAGGGGACGACCAGGACCCCCGCCCGGTAGGCCTCGGCGTGGGCCCGCCGCAGGACCGCGTACGCGGCGTCGGGGACGGCGGCCACCGCCACGGGGGCGGTGAGGGCGGGGTCCAGGTAGCCCGCGACCTCCCGGGCCCGTTCGACCACCGCCCGCTCCACGGCCCGTCCCAGCCGGTCCCGCTCCGCCGGGTCCGTGGCCTGGGCCAGGGCCTCGAGGTCCCGGGTGGCCGGCCACTTGGAGTCGAGCGGCAGCGCGCGGCCGTCGGGCAGGAGGAGGCCGAACTCCACGACCCGGCCGTTCACCCGGAGGTCGTTCACGACCATGGAGGGCGGCAGGTGGGCCAGGGACTCGCGCAGGACGTTCTCCCCCGCCCGCCCCGAGCGGTGGCCCCCGGCCAGCACGCTCGCCAGCCGGTGGAGCGTGGACCAGGCCTCCTCCTCCCGGACCCGCCGCTCCTCCTGGCGCACCCGGAGCTCGTCCAGGGTGCGGCGGAGGGCTCCCACCTCCTGGCGGACCTCCTCCACCCCTCGGCCCTGCCAGGCGCTCGCGTCCGAGAGCCGTTGGAAGTCGGCCTGGGCCGTCTGGAGGCGTCGCTCCACCGCCTCCCGGACCAGGGCCAGGGCGGCCAGGGCGGCCACTGCCGCCAGGGCGGCCACCACCACCAGGGCTACGCTCAGGGCGTCCACCCGTCCCCGCCTCCCGCTGCCGTCGCCTTCACGCGAGTACCGTAGCGGTCCCCAGTGACATGCTCTGACCTGCGACGATGCGCGCCCCACCGGGCCGCCAAGGCCCGGGCGCGCCGGCCCCGTCCGCGTTGGCCGAGTGCGGTCGCGGGGCCTCAGAGGGCCCTGGCCGCGCTAGCCTGGGCCCGATGCCCGAGCGGGCCAGGCCCGTGGAGGCCGTCCTCCTCGTGCACGGCGCGATGACCGGCCCGTCGGTCTTCGCCGGGTGGGAGCCCTTCTTCCCCGGGGTCCGGGTCTCGGCCGTCGACCTCCAGCTCGGCCTGCGCGTCGAGGTGGCCTCCATGGACCACTACGCGGGCACCCTGGTGGCGGAGGCCGGCCGCCACCCGTTCCCCCTGGCCGTGTGCGGGTGGGGCATGGGGGGCCTCGTGGCCCTCATGACAGCCGAGCTCCTCAGGCCCCACCGGCTCGTCCTCCTCGAGCCCGACCCCCCTGCCGAGGTCCGGGGGTTCCACCCGGAGGTGGAGCCCACAGACGGCCTCGACCTGCCCGACCCGGGGGTCCTGGACCCGCGCCTCGAGGCCCGCCCAGACTCCCGGAGGGCGCGGCTGGAGCGGGAACGGGGGGTCTCCGTCCCTCGGGTCCCCGTCCCCACGCTCGTCGTGTTCGGCGACCGCGCTCCCGAGGAGCGGGGGAGGGCGGTGGCCCGCCGGTACGGGGTGGAGGAGCTCGTCCTCCCCGGCCTCGGGCACGCGGACCTCGTCCTGGACCCCGACGTCCCCCGGGCGGTGGCCCGGTGGCTGGGGCTGACGGCGGACCGGTGAGGCCCGGCCGCTGCCCGCCCTGCTCCGTCCAGGCGCCTGCTAGGCTTCCCGCCGGCCCGGGCCAGACTGACAGCCAGGGTCACAGGGGGAGGAGCGTGCTGGACGTCGCGAGGCAGGCCGTGGAGCTCGCCCGTCGGGCGGGGGCGGACTACGCTGACGCCCGGTTCGTCGCCGAGGAGAGCGAGACCCTCACGGTGAGGAACCAGGAGATGGAGGGGATCGATCGGTCCCGCTCCCAGGGCCTGGGGGTCCGGGTGCTCGTCAACGGGTACTGGGGGTTCGCCGCCACGGCCCGCACGGAGGAAGCGGAGGTCGAGCGCACGGCCCGGCTGGCCGTGGCCATCGCCCGGGCGGCGGCCCGCCTGCCCATGGAGCCCGTGCGCCTGGCCCAGGTGGAGCCGGCCGTGGGGGCCTGGGCCACCGAGGTCCGGGAGGACCCCTTCGCCGTCCCCCTGGAGGAGAAGGTGGCCCTGCTCGTGGAGGCCAGCCGGCGGATGCAGGCCGTGCCCGAGGTGGCGGTGGCCGAGGCCAGCCTGGACTTCTACCGGCGGCGGACCTGGTTCGCCTCCTCGGAAGGGGCGGCCATCGAGCAGACTGTGGTCAACTCGGGCGGGGGGGTCGAGGCCACGGCGGTCCGGGACGGGGAGGTCCAGCGGCGGTCCTTCCCCAACTCGTTCCGCGGCCATCTGGCCGCCGCGGGCTACGAGCACGTGCGGGGGCTGGACCTGGTCGAGGGGGCGGAGCGGACGGCCCGGGAGGCCGTGGAGCTCCTCTCCGCCCGGGACTGCCCGAACGAGGTCACCACGCTGGTCTTGGACAGCACCCAGGTGATCCTCCAGGTCCACGAGTCCGTGGGGCACCCCCTAGAGCTGGACCGGGTGCTGGGCATGGAGGAGGCCTACGCCGGGACCTCCTTCGTCCGCCCCGGCGACCTGGGGCGGCTCCGCTACGGGAGCGACCTGGTCACGATCACGGCCGACGCCACCGTCCCCGGGGGCCTCGGCACCTACGGCTACGACGACGAGGGGGTCCCCGCCGCCCGGGTGGTGCTCGTCGAGGACGGGGTGCTCCGGGGGTTCCTGGCGAGCCGGGAGACCGCGGCCGTGGTGCGCTGTCCGCTGGCCGGGGCCATGCGGGCGGACGGGTGGCAGAACCTCCCCCTCATCCGGATGACCAACATCAACCTGGAGCCGCGGGAGGGGACCCTCCAGGAGATCATCGGCGACACCAAGGACGGCATCTTCATGAGCACGAACCAGTCCTGGTCCATCGACGACAAGCGGGTCAACTTCCAGTTCGGCTGCGAGGTCGCCTGGCGGATCCGGGACGGGCGCCTCACCGAGCTCTACCGCAACCCCACCTACGCCGGGATCACCACCGAGTTCTGGGGGTCCTGCGACGCCGTGGGCGGCCTTCAGGACTGGAGGCTGTGGGGCACCCCGAACTGCGGGAAGGGGCAGCCGGGGCAGGTGGCCCGGGTGGGACACGGCGCCCCCCCGGCCCGGTTCCGCCGCGTCCAGGTGGGGGTTCGCTAGGTGCCCGGGCCGGTCGGTCCGGACGAGGTCCGGCGGGTGGCGGAGGCCGCCCTGGACCTCCCCGGGGCGGATGGGGTGGAGGTCCTGTTTCTCCACTCGTGGGGCGGGCTCACCCGGTTCGCGAACTCCGCCATCCACCAGAGCACGTGGCGCGAGGATACGGGGGTCCGGGTCCGGGCCGTGGTGGGGGGCCGGGTGGGGGTGGTCTCCTCCAACGAGTTCTCCCCGGAGGGGGCCCGCCGGGCCGCGGCAAGCGCCCTGGACCTGGCCCGGGTGGCCGCCCCCGACCCCCTCTTCCCGGGCCTCGCTCCCCGGCAGGACGTCCCGCAGGTCCCCGACCCCTTCGACGAGGCCACCGCCTCCGCCTCGCCCGAGGAGCGGGCCGAGGCCGTGGCGGCCCTGGTGGCGGAGGTGGGTCCTGGGTTCCACGCCGCCGGGGCCCTGGAGACGAGCGGGGCCGAGGTGGCCGTGGCCAACACCGAGGGCCAGTTCTGCTACGCCCCCTCCAGCCAGGCCACGCTGACCACCGTGGTCTCCGGCGGGGAGGGCGGAGCGGGGGCCGCCGAGGCCGCCGCCCGCCGCCTGGGGGAGCTGGACCCCACCGAGGTGGGCCGGCGGGCCTTCCAGAAGGCCCGGGACAGCCAGAACCCCCAGCTCCTGGAGCCCGGCACCCACGAGGTGGTCCTGGAGCCCCTGGCCGTGGCCACCCTCGTGGGGTTCCTGGCCTACGTGGGCCTCCGGGGACGGGCCATCGTCGAGGGCCGGTCCCCGTTCAGCGGCAAGGAGGGGGTCAAGGTGTGCGGCGAGAACGTCTCGATCTGGGACGACGCCCTCTCACCCCTCACCATCGGGCTCCCCTTCGACTTCGAGGGGACGCCCCGGCGGCGGGTGGACCTCATCCGCAACGGCGTCTTCCTCACGGGCGCCCACGACCGGCGCAGCGCCAGGATGGCGGGGACGGAGAGCACGGGCCACGCCCTCCCGCCCCCCAACCCCGACGGGGCCTTCCCGCTCAACCTCTTCCTGGGCACGGGGGAGGCCACCCTCGAGGAGATGGTGGCCTCCACCCGGCGGGGCCTCCTCGTCACCCGCTTCCACTACACGAACGTGGTGCACCCCATCGAGACCACCATCACCGGGATGACCCGGGACGGGACGTGGCTCATCGAGGAGGGAGCGGTCCGCTACCCCGTGCGCAACCTCCGCTTCACCCAGTCCATCCTGGAGGCCCTGTCCCACGTGGAGCTGGTGGGCCGGGAGTCCGTGCTGGCCAGCGAGTTCTTCTTCGCCGCCTCGCGGGTGCCCGCCCTCAAGGTGGCCCGGTTTACCTTCTCCAGCGCGAGCGACCACTGAGCGGCCCGCCCTCGCCCGCCCCTGGTCGGGGAGAGCCGGGTCGGTCGTGCCTGGAAGTCCGGGGTCAGGTCAGGCCCGCTGGCGGACGACCCACCCCGAATCCCCCGTCGCGACCTGGGCCTGGGCGGGGACATCGAAGGCCAGCGTGATGGTTCCCTGGACCGTGCCGATCCCCATGACGCTCGTGCTGCAGTTCGGGTCGGGCGAGTCCGTGGTGAACCCCGCGGTCAGCGTCTGCGAGCCCGACACGAACGGAGTCCCGGCGGGGACCGCGAGCGTCCCCCCGCTTGCGTTGGCAGCCACCTCGAGGACGCTCCCGGGCAGGCCCCTGACCACGATCGAGTGAGAGGCCGACGCCGGCGCGGCCCCCGGGCCCTCGGTCAGGACCACCGAAATCGTCACCGTGCCCGTCCCGAGGCCCTCGAACGCGGACAGGAACACGGACGTGTCGCTGGCCTCGTCCAGGTGCGTCGCGGCATACGTGTCACCGGCGACACACGTCTGGCCCCCTCCGCCGCCGCCCCCGCCGAGGCAGTCGGTGTCGGTCACGATCTTGCGCACGGTGCCCTCGAGGGCGCTGCGCCGGATATCGAAAGCGCCCCCAGAGACCGTGAAATGGAACGTTCCCCGGAAGGTCCCCTTGCGGCTCCTCATGGAGACGCACCTCGTCTGCCTCCGGACGAGGTCCCCGGGGTTGCTCCACGTGGTGTTCATCTCCCCGTAGTCGCCCAGCTTGGTGCCGGTGGCGATCTTGCCGCCCGTGAGCGTCCTGTTCATCGAGAAGGAGCTGCCCGGCAGGCTGAACGAGTAGCGGTGGGTCTGGACCCCATCTCCCAGCCGCTTGACGAAGACGACCATCAGCTGGACCGTCCCGGCGTTGAGGTCCTTGATGACCGACACCCTCATCTTGTAGCCGTCGTTCACCTTGACGTTGCGGGAGGTGAAGATGAGCAGCCGCTGCGTCGCCGCCCGCGCCGGCCCCCCGGCCACGACCAATCCACCCACCAGGGCTGCGGCGACGAGCGCGGCCCCGAGGCGCACCCTCCCTCGGATGTGCATGGCGAGACTCCTTCCCCCTCCAGCCCTGGCCCCCTCAGCCAGGTCCCCCGCTGCCCCGGCGGGTCCCTACCCGCCGGCCGGTCGCGCAGAGGATGCCCTGGCCTCGCTGGGGTGTCAATACCTCGTTCCCCCGCCTCCGACGTTCCCCGCAATCGCCCTCCGCCCGCCGCCGTCTTACACGACGACGGCAGGGAGAGGACGGCGGAGGGAGGGAGGACAGCATGGCCACCACGACCCAGCGCAACGGAGTGGACGTCGAGCGGCTGGTCCAGACGATCGACGCGATCAAGGAGGACGCCAACCTCGCCCGGTTCACCTTCCGTACCACCACCTCCTGGGAGAGCGGGAGCACGAGCCGGGCCGAGATCGCCTCGTTCGCCCACGCCGGGAGCGAGGCGGCGCACGCCCGGACCCACGTGCTGGTGGGCTCCGAGCCCGAGGTCCTCTTGGGCGGGGACCGGGGGCCGAACGCCGTGGAGCTGGTCCTCGCGGCCCTGGGGTTCTGCTACTCGGTGGGATTCGTCTACAACGCCGCCGCGTTGGGGATCGAGCTCGACGAGCTCTCCTACGAGGTCGAGGGCGACCTGGACCTCCGGAGGTTCGTGGGGATCGAGGAGGGTCCGCGGGCCGGGTTCACCGAGATCCGGGTGAAGGGTCGGGTCCGGGCCCGCAACGCCACCCGGGAGCAGCTGGAAGAGCTCTGCCGCTACGTGCAGGCCACCTCGCCCGTAGGCGACGTGCTCCAGAACCCGGTCCCGGTCAGGGTCTCCCTCGAGGTGCGGTAGGCGAGGGGTCCGGCTGGGGGCCGGCCCCAGCGGCCCGTGGGGGGCGGGGGCCCGGACGCCGGGCCCGCAGGGTCACCGCGGCCACCGCCCCCGAGGCCACGGTGAGCGCGGCCACCGCGTGCACCGTTGGCTCGAACCCGAAGGCGTCGGCCAGGGCCCCGGCGGAGAGAGCCCCCACCATGGTCCCGAGGTCCCGCCAGAACCGGTAGACGCCCAGGGCGGTGGCCCGGTCCTCAGGCGGGACCGCGTCGCCCACCGCCGCCAGGAGCGTCGGGTAGACCAGGGCCGTCCCCAGGCCCAGGACGGCCGCCGCCCCCAGCCACGGCCCGAAGGACCCCGCGAGCCCCACGGCTGCGATGGCTCCCCCTTGCAGGACCATCCCCGCCACCACGAGGGGCCCACCCAGCCGGTCAGGAGCTGGAGCGAGGCCCACACCAGCGGGTAGGTAGCGGCCAGCGCCCCGATCCGGTCCACCGACAGGCCCCTGGCCGCGAACAGCAGGGGGAAGGTCCCCCAGGCCAGCACGTCGTTCAGGTTGTTCACCAGGCCGGCCTGGTTGGCGCCCAGGAGCGCCCGCCGGCCCCAGCTCAGCTCGGCGAAGGACCGCCCCAGTGAGCCGGCGGCGAGGCCTCGGGCGGCCCCTTCCAGGCGGACGAAGGGCGTGGTGTCCCGGACGAACAGCGCCGAGAGGCCCGTCCCCGCGGCGACCAGGCCCAGGCCCAGGTAGAAGGGCTCGGGACGGACCCCGAACCGCTCCGCGACGACCCCGGTGAGGTAGGCCGCCCCCGCCACGGCCAGGTACCCGGCCGCCTCGTTGAGGCCCATGGCCAGGCCCCGGCGGGCCGGGCCAACCAGGTCCATCTTCATGGTCACCGTCATGGACCAGGCCAGCCCCTGGTTCACTCCGAGCAGCACGTTGGTGCCCACCACCCAGCCCCAGCTGGGGGCGAGGATCAGGACCACCGGGGCCGGCAGGCCGGCGAGCCACCCGGCGACCAGGACCGACCGGCGGGAGAACCGCTCGGCCAGGCGGCCGGCGGCCAGGTCGGCCAGGGCCTTGGCCAGGCCGAAGGAGGCGATGAAGGAGAGCGTGGCCGTCCTGGAGGCCACCCCGAACTCGGACCCCGCCAGCAGGGGGACCACGGTCCGCTCCAGTCCGACCATCCCCCCGACGAACGCGTTGACCGCGACGAGCAGGGAGAACTGCTGCCAGTTGGCAGCCAGCCCGAGCCTCAGGCCAGGCCCTCCGGCCGCCATGAGGCCCGCGTGGCTCGCCCCGACCGCCCCCTTACGGCCGGCGGGCCCGGACCACCACAGAGGTGGCCACCGACGCCTGCCGCTCCGGCGGGATCAGCCGCCGCATCAGCTCGACCAGCTCCGGCGTGAACAGGGGGAACAGGGCCACGTCGCCGACCCCGAAGGGACGCCGGTCGAGGAACTCCACGTCCGCGAAGCCCGCCTTCTCGAGTTTCCTGGCGAAGACCCGCTCCGCCAATGCCCCGGACAGTCAGCCCGCCCAGGCCGCGTCGGCCGTGAGGACCTCGGGGGGAAGGTCCTCCTCCACCACGAGGTCGGAGACGCACAGCCGCCCCCCAGGGCGCAGGACCCGGTGGATCTCGGCCAGGGCCCGGGACTTCCGGGGGGAGAGGTTGATGACCCCGTTCGAGATGACCACGTCCACGCTCTCTTCGGGGAGGGGCAGCTCCTCCATCGCCCCCCGCAGGAACCTGGTCCAGGCCCCCACCCCCGCCTGCTCCGCGTGGCGGCGGGCCCGCTCGCACATCTCCTCGAGGAGGTCGACCCCGATGGCCTCTCCCGTCCGGCCCACCGCCCGGGCCGCGATGATGGTGTCGATCCCTCCGCCCGAGCCTACGTCCAGCACGGTCTCCCCGGGGCGGAGCTCCGCCCACCGGACCGGGTTGCCCACCCCCAGGGCCCACTCCAGGGCCCCCTGGGGGATCCCGGCCAGCTCCTCCTCCGAGTAGAGGGACCGCACGACGGGCTCCCCCCCGCCGGTGGGGATGGCGGCGTAGGCTCGCCGCACCACCTCCCTGATCTCCTCCTGGAACAACAGGTCCCGCCCCATCTTTCGTCTCACCCCTCCCTGACCGGGTGTCCTCGTCCCGCGTCGGCCCCAGGCGTGGACCGCTCTCCCCTCAGGACCCCAGCTCCGCCAGCAGAGACTCCAGGCGGCCCAGGACGTCCCGGGGGATCTCGTCCCGGCGCTGGGCCGCCAGGAGCCGACGCAGCTCCTCGGCGAACTCCCGCTCCCCGCAGCACTGCCGGCAGAAAGCCAGGTGCTCTTCCACCCGCTCCCGGTCCTCCGCCGACAGCTCCCGGTCCAGGTACTCCCACAGCTGACGGACCGCCTCCGCGCAGGTGATCACCGCGCCTCCACCTCCACGTCCTCGGGTTCCTTCCTCACGGCCACCCCCTCCAGGAGGCCGTTGGCCTCCGCATAGTCCCACAGGGCCCGCTCGAAGAGCTTCCTCCCCCGGTGCAGCCGGGCCAGGACGGTCCCCAGCGGGGACTCCAGCATGCGGGCGATCTCCTTGGTGGAGAACCCCTCGATGTAGCGAAGCACCAGGGCGGTCCGGTAGATGGGCGGGAGGGACTGGAGGACTCCGTGCACGTCCTCGGCCCCAAACAGCCCGAGGAACTCGGTGTGGAGGGAGTCCGAATAGGGGAAGGGGTCCTCCTCCGCGACCTGCCGGTACAGGGAGAACTCCTCCAGCCCCTCCAGGCTGACCTCCTGCACGGACCGGAGCTGCTTGCGGAGGCGGTCCCGGTGGCAGTTCACGAGGATGGTGGTGAGCCACGCCCCGGCGGCGGCCTCCCGGTGGAGGCTCCCGTACCCCCGGTAGGCCCGGAGAAGGCACTCCTGGACGAGGTCCTCGGCCCCGTCGCCCTCGAGGTGCCGGGCCAGGCGGTACAGCCGCGGGAGGTGGGCCCTGGCCACCTCCTGGAAGGTCAGCCCGGAGGGGACGGCCTCCCCGTCCGACCGATCGACCTGCTCCCCCACGGTTCCCTCCCCGGCCGGGCCGCCCCGGCTTCGCAACCGTTACGACGTCCCGACGAGAGGGAGCATTGCACGGCCACCGGCGCCACGCACCCCCAGGCCCGAAGGCCCGGGAAAGCCGAACGACCCAGGAGAGGGTACCCTAGCCCTGAGACACGGTCGGACGCCCCTCTTGACCTCAGGAGGACGCGATGCAGGTGGGTGACATCATGAGCCGGAACGTGGTGACGGTCTCGGCGGACGACACCTTCGCGGACGCCGCCAAGGTGCTGCGGGAGCACCGGATCTCGTCGGTGGTGGTCAAGGCCGACGGCGGGGTCAGCGGCATCGTGACCGAGCGGGACTTCGTGAACCTCATCGCGGACGGGCTGGACCCGGCGGCCACCAGGATCGGCGACCGCATGACCAGAGACGTGGCCACGGTCGAGTCGAGGACGGACATCGCCGAGGCGGCCAAGCTCATGGCGGACCGCCGGATCCGCCACCTCCCCGTGGTCGACCGGGGGGAGCTCGTGGGTATCATCTCCATCCGGGACCTCACGTCGTGGGCGGTGGAAGAGCTCACCGGGGGCCACGAGCTCCCGGACCTGGAACGGAGCTCCGCCGCGCTCTCGGCGGCGGTGGAGGTGGAGTCGAACCACCCCTGAGCCGGGGTCCGGGAGGTTCGACGGTGGGAGCGCTACCCGAGCCGGTCGAGGAACTGCTGGCCACCGCCCTGGTCGGTGAGCTGACCGTCGTGGACGAGCGGGGGCGCCCGGTGACCCATCCCCTCATCCCCCTCTACGACGGTCGGCTCATCTACATGACCTCGAGCGTCCTCTTCTCTCGGAAGCTCGAGCACATCAAGGCCAACCCCCGGGTGGCCATCTCCATCAGCGACCCCGTGGCGGTCCGGACGGAACGCTTCCGGCGGGCCACCATCCAAGGGGACGCAAGGGTGGACGACGCCGACGTCCACCACGGCTGGGAGCGGCTGCTCCCGCTGTGGCGGGCCAAGGAACCGGCTGTGGACCTCTTCCTCGCCAAGCGGTTCGCCCTCCCCCTTTTCTGGGAGCGGGCGGTGATCGAGGTACGCCCCCGACGCGTGCTCCTCTGGGAGGACGGCCGGACCGACCGCCCGCCCCTGGTGTTCGAGGTGGAGGGGGTGACCCGGTGAAGGTCCGGCCCGCCTGGCGCCGCGAGGACCACCCCGCGGTGGCCCGGCCCGACCGGGAGCTCCTGGAGGGGCTGTCCCACCACGGGTACAGCCACGCCGTGGTGGCCTTCATCGACGACGCCGGCTACCCGCTGTCGGTGGCCACGGGCTTCCGGCCCCTCCCGGACCGGGGCGCGATCCTCCTCGAGCCCATCGCGGGGGAAGGCGTGGCCCCTCCGCCCGGCCGGGAGGTCAACGTGGTGTTCAGCCACATCCGCCCCCGGCCCGGCATCGGCTACGACGAGCGGCGCTACGTCTCCCTCTGGGGGACCCTGCGGCCCGTGGAGGAGGGGTTCGAGTTCGTCCCGGAGCGCGTCCAGCACTGGGACGAACAGGAGATGACCTTCTTCGAGTACTCCGAGCGGGGCGTCCCCCAGGCTCGCCGGTACCTGGCCCGGCTGTCGGAGGCCACGGGCCGGCGGGTCCGCCCCCGGCTGTCGCCGGGGTGGTTGTTCCTCCGGGCCACGCGCCTCCCGTTCCTCTCCGCCACGGCCGTTCCGGTGTTCCTGGGAACGGCCGTGGCCGCCCTGGACGGGAGCTTCGTCTGGTGGCTGGCCCTCCTCACCCTGGTGGGGGCGGCCTGCGTGCACCTCGGGCTCAACGTGACCAACGACGTCTTCGACACCCTGAGCGGAGCCGACGAGGCGAACTGGACGCCCACCCCCTACAGCGGGGGGTCCCGGGTCATCCTCTACGGCCTGCTCACGGTTCGGGAGATGGCCCTGCTGGCGGCGGGCCTGTACGCCGTGGGCCTGGGGCTCGGGGTCTACCTCGCCCTCGCCCGGGCCCTGTGGCCGCTGCTCGCCATCGGGGCCATCGGCACCTTCCTCTCCCTGGCCTACACCGCGCCCCCGTTCCGGCTGGTCCACCGAGGGGTGGGGGAGGTGGCCGTGGGGTTGGGGTTCGGGCCGGTCATGACCCTGGGCGCCTACTACGTGCAGGCCCAGCGGTTCTCCTGGGAGGCCCTCTACGCGTCCCTCCCCGTGGCCATCCTGGTGGCCCTGATCCTCTACGTGAACGAGGTCCCGGACCGGGCCGGGGACGCGCTGGCGGGCAAGCGGACCCTCCCCGTCCGGCTGTCCCGGCCCGCGGTGATCGGGGGGTACGTGGGGGCCGTGGGGGCCGCCTTCGGGCTGCTCGTGGGCGGCGTGGCCGCCGGGGTCCTCCCCCTGCCCACCCTCCTGGCCCTGGCCGCCGCCCCTTTGGCCGTCCCCGTGGTCCGGGGGCTCCGGGCCTCCTACGACGACCCCTACGGCCTGATGCCGGCCATGTGGCGGAACATCCAGCTCCACCTAGCCACCGGGACGCTCATGGTGCTGGGCTACGTGGTGGCCACCGTGGCCCGGGCGCTCTACGGCGGTGCCTGAGCTCGCCAGGCCGGTGGGGCTGGGCCTCGCGGCCCGGGGGTCGGTGGACCGGGTCGTGGAGTGGGCCCGCTGGGCCCGCCGCCTGGGCCTGGACTCCGTGTGGGTCCACGACTCCTACTTCGAGCGGGACGCGGTCACCTACGCCTCGGCCATCGCCTCCCAGGTGGACGGGGTCCGGGTGGCCCTGGGGGCCCTCAACCCCTTCACCCGCCACCCGGTCCTCATCGCCATGACCGTGAGCGCCATCGACGAGATGGCCCCGGGCCGGGTGGTCCTGGGCCTGGGGAGCGCCCTCCCCCTCCGCCTGGCCCAGATGGGGATCCCCTACGAGCCCCGGGAGGCGGTGGAGCGGATCGCCAGGGCCATCGACACCCTCCGGGCCCTCTGGGCCGGGGAGCGTGTCCCTCCGGGGACCCCCGGCGTCCCGCCCCTCGAGCCCATGTTCCCGCCCGTGCACCACGTGCCGATCTACGTGGCCGGCTACCGCACCCCCATGCTCGAGCTGGCCGGGCGGAAGGGCGACGGCTACCTGGCCAGGCCCCTCGAGTCCCTGCCCTCGTTCCGGGCCATGGTCCCCAAGGTCCGGCGGGCCGCGGAGCAAGCGGGGCGGCCCCCGGACGCCGTCCACGTCGCGGGCTACCTGTTCGCCCTGGTGGACGACACCAGGCGGGAAGCCCTGAACCGGGCCAAGCGGGAGCCCTTCGTAATCTACATGATGGCCATCCAGACCGACGTGGCCCTCCGGCGGGCGGGGATCGACCTCGAGCTCCGGGACCGGATCTTCGAACGGTGGCGGGCCGAGGACTACCACGGGGCCGCCAGCCTCATCCCCGACGAGATGCTGGACGCCTTCCTCCTCTGCGGCACCCGGGAGGACGTGGCGGCCCGGGTGTGGGAGTACCGGGAGGCCGGGATGGACCTCCCCGTCCTCCAGCCCGTGGTCCAGGAGGAGGAGCAGGTCCGCCTGGTCTTCGACGCCGCCGTCTCCTACGGGGCCGAACGGGGGACGGCCGTCGCCGCCCCTCAGCCCATCGACCGGGAGCGGCTTTCCGTGGCCGGACGGCTCCGCCGGCGGGTCGGCGCCTGGTACGAGATCGCCCGTCCCTTCAGCTTCACCGCGTCCACGGTGCCCGTGTCGGCGGGGGGTGCCCTGGCCGCCCTCCACGGCCGGTTCTCGTGGGCCCTGTTCCTGGCCTCGCTGGGGGCGGCCCTCCTGCTCCACGTGGGGACCAACGTGACCAACGAGGTCTACGACGTGCGCAAGGGGATCGACGCCATCACCTCCCCCCGGGCCAGCCACGCCCTGCTCAAGGGGCGGCTCACCGAGCGGGAGGCCCTGGTCCTGGCCACCGTCTCCTTCCTCCTGGCCGCGGCCCTGGGCGGCTGGCTCGTCCTCAGGCGGGGGTGGCCGGTGGCGCTGCTGGGCCTGGCGGGGCTGGTGGGCGGGTACGGCTACACGGGCCCGCCCCTGCAGTACAAGTTCCGGGCCTTGGGGCTTCCCCTCGTGTTCCTCCTCATGGGGCCGCTCATGGTGGTGGGCGCCTACTACGTGGTCTCCGGAGGGTTTCGGCCGGAGACGCTCGCCGTGAGCGTGCCGGTGGGGCTCCTGGTGGCGGCCATCCTCCACGGCAACGAGTGGCGGGACATCGCCGAGGACGCCCGGGCCGGGATCCGGACCTTCTCCATCCGGTTCGGGAGGTCCGTGGCCCACGCGGGCTACGTGGCCCTGGTGGTCGGGGCCTACCTGGCCCTGGCCATGGCCGTGACGGTGGGGGCGCTCCCGCCCCAGAGCCTCACGGCCATGCTCTCCCTCCCGCTCCTGGTCCGGGTCCTGCGGGCCTCCGAGCTCGGCGCGGCGGGGCAGCAGCGGGCCATCGCCACGATCGACCTCCAGACCGCCCAGCTCCACGCGAGCTTCGGCTTCCTCCTCGTCCTGGGCCTGGTCCTGGCCGCCCTGAGGTGAGCACCGGGAGCCAGGTGAGTTGCGGTCCCCGGTGAGGGTTGGAGCCGGACCCGTCGGGCCGCCTCGGGACCCCGCCCTGGCCTCGGCCCTGGCAGCCGCGCTGGCCGGGTTCGCCCTCGTCTTCGGCGGGGCCCGCGAGCGGTTCTGGCCCCGGATGACGCGGCTGGCGTTGGGCCTGGGAGCCGTCGCGCTCCTGGCCGAGCCGGACCTTCGCAGCCTCCGGGCGGGCCCCCCGCAGGCCGCGGCGGGCCTGGGGTCGGCGGGCCTCCTCTACGGGGTGTTCGTGGCCGGTGACCGTCTGGCCCGTCGAGTCCTCCCCCGGGGAGCGGAGGAGGTCGACGCGCTCTACGCCCTGAGCGACCTCGAGCCCCCCGGGCGGCTCGCCGCCCGCCTGGCCCTGGTCATCGCCCCCGCCGAGGAGCTCTTCTGGCGGGGCCTGGTGCAGGGCCGCCTGGCGAAGCGGTTCGGACGGTGGGCGGGCGCCGCCCTCGCCGCGGTCGCCTACGGCCTGGCACACCTGCCCGGCCGGAACCTGACCCTGGTGGGGGCGGCCACCACCGCCGGGGCCTTCTGGTCGGCGCTGCGGGCCCTCGGGGCCTCCATGGGCACGCTCGTCGTCAGCCACGCGGTCTGGGACGTCGTCATCTTCCTGGTGGCCCCCACCGCCCGGGGCCGAACGCGGGCTGGGGGGCCCTGAGAGGGCGGCGCCCGGAGTGGCCCACTTCGCCGTCACCGCCATCGGCGCCGACCGGCCAGGGATCGTGGCCGCCCTGACGGGGGCCCTCTACGAGCGAGGGGCGAACCTCGAGGACATCTCCTCGACGATCCTCCGCGGCCACTTCGCCATGATGCTCATGGTGGACGCCCCGGAGGGAGTGAGCGCCGCAGACCTGGAGGCGGCCTTGCGGGCGGCCGCCGACCCGCTGGGGGTGTCGGTGGCGGTTCGGGACGTGGAGGCAGGGGTCCCAACCCGGCCCGAGGCCACCCACGTCCTCGTGGCCTACGGCGCGGACCGTCCGGGGATCGTGGCCCGGATCGCAAGGCTCCTGGCCGACCGGGGGGTGAACATCACGGCCCTCTCCTCACGCCTCGTGGGCGGGGAGCCGCCGGAGTCGGTGTATGCCATGGTGGCCGAGCTCGCCCTCCCGCCGCAGCTGGACCCCGACCGGTTGGGGGCGGAGCTGCGGAGCCTGGCCCAGGAGCTCTCGGTGGACGTGACCTTCCGCCCGGTCGAGGTGGAGACCCTGTAGCGCCCGGGCCGGTGGCGGTGCGGGAGGTCCTCCGCTACCCCCACCCCGCGCTCAAGACCCCGGCGGCCCGGGTCGGAGCGCCCACCCCCGCCTACCTCGAGTTGGCCGGGGACCTCGTGGACACCATGCGGGCCTCCCCGGCCACCGTCGGCCTGGCCGCGCCCCAGGTCGGAGTCGGCCTCCGGGCCTTCGTCCTGGACGTGAGCGGCCACCCCAGGGCCACGAGCTCCCACGGCCTGGTCGTCCTGTTCGACCCGGTCCTCCTTGAGGCCCACGACCCGGAGGTCCGCCGGGAGGGGTGTCTCTCGGTGCCGCACCTCACGGCGGACGTCCGCCGGGCCCGCCGCATCGTGGTGGCGGGGACGGGGCCGGACGGGCGACGGCTGGTCTACCAGATGGAGGGGTTCGAGGCCCGGGCCGCCCTCCACGAGCTCGACCACCTCGACGGCCTCCTCATCCTGGACCGGGTGAGCTCGGCCTCCGACCTCTTCCCCCGCAAGACCTACCGCTGACGCGGCTGGACGATCAGGTCCCCGGCCGGCGCCCGAGTCCCACGGCCGGGGGCCCGGGGGGGCCAAGCGTGTCCCACCCGGGCGGTAGCATCCGCTCTCGTGCGGCCCTGGAACGCACCCCTCGAGACCACCGTCCGGCTTCGGCTCCCCGTCGACCTGCGCCTGACCCTCAGCGCCCTCCGCCGGGGGCGGGGCGACCCCAGCCTCCGGGAAGCGGACGACGGGTCGTGGTGGCGGGCCACCCGGACGCCCGAGGGCCCGGCCACGCTGTGGGTGCGCCAGGCCGGCGGCGAGGTGCGGGCGGCGGCCTGGGGCCCCGGGGCCCGCTGGGCCCTCGAGGCCGCCCCGGACCTGGTCGGGGCCCGCGACCCCCTGGAGGGGTTCGCGCCGGGGCCGGGCCTCGTCCGCGAGCTCCACCACCGCATGCCGGGCCTGCGCATCCCCCGGTCCCGGGCGGTGTTCGAGGCCCTCCTGGGCACCGTCATCGAGCAGAAGGTGCCGGGCGCCGAGGCCCACCGCTCGTACCGGGAGCTGGTCCTGGCGTGGGGGGAGCCCGCCCCCGGGCCCGGCGAACCTCCCTCGCCCGGGGCCCCGCCCGGGCCCGTCGGGCTCCGGGTGCCCCCGGACCCGGCCAGGCTGGCGGGGACCCCCTACTACCGCTTCCACCCCCTCGGGATCGAGATGCGACGGGCGGCCACCGTCCGGGAGGCCGCCCGCCACGCCCGCCGCCTAGAGGACCTCGTCGCGCGGTCCCGCGAGGAGGCCTACCGGCGGC
>DATLZQ010000049.1:0-6017 GCA_035573915.1 Actinomycetota bacterium
CGGGCGTGGTGGAAGGAGGTGACCGCCTAGGAACAGATCCAGGTGGATGGCCCTCCTAAGGAGGGCAACTTTCGCGTCCCCGAGGACCGGGGAGGCGAAGAAGAAGGGAGCAGCCCTACTGCCTATTGCGGAACGCTACTCTCGGCCCCCCGCGTCTTGGACGGGTCGGCTGCCCGCAGCCCCCGGCCACGGCGGGGAGCAGGGAGACCGTGGCCCCGTCCGGGACCGGGGTGTCCAGGCCCTGGGCGAACCGGATGTCCTGGTCGTCCACGAACACGTTGATGAACCGCCGCAGCTTCCCGGGGGCCTCGAACAGCCGCTCCTCGATCCCCGGGCACGCCCTCTCCAGGGCCTCCAGCACCTGCCGGACGGTCGATCCCTCCACCGTGACCGTGGAGCGGCCCTCGGCGTAGGAGCGCAGCACCGTGGGCATCCGGACCGTCACCACCGGACCGCCTCCGCCAGGGCCTCGAGCCTGGCCCGGACCCGCGCCGCCGGCCGGAACCTCCCGGTGAAGGCCTCCAGGGTCTTGAGCCCCATCCCGGTCACGTACGCCACCACCGTCTCGTCCGGACGGACCACCCCCGAAGCGGCCAGGCGGGCCAGGACCCCCACCGTCACCCCTCCTGCGGTCTCGGTGAAGATCCCCTCCGTCCGGGCCAGGAGCCCCACCGCCTCTACGATCTCCTCGTCGTCCACGGCCGCCGCCGCCCCGCCCGACTTCCGGATCTCCTGGAGGGCGAAGTCGCCGTCGGCGGGGTCGCCGATGGCCAGGGATCGGGCCATGGTGGCCGGGTGGCGCACCGGGCGGACCTCCTCAGCTCCGGACTCGAAGGCAGCGGCCACGGTGGAGCACCCGGCGGGCTGGGCCCCGGAGATCCGGACCGCCGGCTCCTCCTCCAGGAGCCCGGCCTCGTGGAGCTGGCGGAAGGCCCGGGCGATCCTGGTGAGGAGGGCCCCCGAGGCGATGGGGACCACAACGTGGTCCGGGGCCCGCCACCCGAGCTGTTCGACCGTCTCGAAGGCGATGGTCTTGGAGCCCTCCGCGTAGTAGGGCCGGAGGTTCACGTTCACGAAGGCCCACCCGAACTCGTCGGCCGCCTCCGCGCAGAGCCTGTTCACGTCGTCGTAGGTCCCCTCGACCTCGACCACCGTGGCCCCATAGGCCGCGGCCGCCGTGACCTTCGCCTCCTCGAGGCCGGCCGGGATCAGGGTCACCGCCCGGAGCCCGGCCGCCGCGGCGTGGGCGGCCACGGCGTGGGCCAGGTTCCCGGTGGAAGCGCAGGCAACCGTGTCGAACCCGAACTCCCTGGCCTTGGCCAGGGCCACCGACACCACCCGGTCCTTGAACGAGTGGGTGGGGTTGCGGGTCTCGTCCTTGAGGAACAGGCGCGGAAGCCCCAGCTCCGCCCCCAGCCGCTCCGCCCTCCGGAGCGGCGAGAACCCGTCGCCCAGGTCGACCCGCTCGTCCCGGAGGGCGGGAAGGAGCGGCTGGTACCGCCAGAGGCTCCGGGGGCCCCGTTCGATGGCCTCCCGGCTCACGGACCGGCGGACGGCTTCGAAGTCGTAGGTGGGGTCCACCGGGCCGAAGCACCGGTCGCAGGCCGAGCGGGGCTCCGCGGGGTAGCGGGCCCCGCACTCGCGGCACTCCAGGCCGGTCAGGTAGCTTCGCACCGCAGCCTCCTCTTCCTCGATCCGCCTCGAAGTCGGGAGGCCCCTTCCGTGTCGAAGGGGCTCGCCGCGCGAGCCCCCATCCAGATCTCCCTCATCTTCCCCCCGGTGGCCCGGGGGCAGGAATTGGCACCCTGCCGTCAGGGTTGCCGAGGCTTCACAGGGCCTGTCCCTCCGCCTCTCTGGATGAGGTCCACCGCCGGAGCCGTGACAGGCGGCCCGACGGCGCGTTCTTCGGTTGTGAGCGCTGATGGTAGCGGGGGGAGCCTGTCGGTCGCAACCCCGGGGGCTCCAGCCGCGGAGCATCCCTACCGGGAGGCCGCCAGGCTCCTGTCCGCCGGGGGCAAGCCAGGCGGCGTCAGCCCTCGCCCAGGAGGCCGGCCGCCACCCCGAAGGCCCAGAGCCGGGCGCTCACGGCCGCCCGGAGGTCGAAGGCCCGGACGTCGCCCCGGGACAGCGACTCCCAGCACAGGCGGTCGGCCACCCCCAGGGCCCGGCGGGCCACCGGGGCGAGCCGGCCCGGCCCCACCGTCTCCGCCTGACGGCGGAGCCACACCACCTCGTCCGCGTCGCGGTCGCCGGCCGCCGCGGCCGCCAGCTCGCCCAGGAGCTGGGACAGCTCGCCCGCCAGGTAGTGCCTGGTCACCGGCGCCCCCGGTCCCTAGCTCACCTGGCCGAAGGCCTGGAGCTCCTCGAGCTCGGAGGGCGTCAGCTCCCGGGGGACCTCCCCCCGCTTCACCTTCTCGCTCTGGACCTGCCGCCGGATCTGGTCCACGACCTCGGGGTTGGCGAGGGTCGTGATGTCGCCCACGTCGGCGAAGTTGGAGATGGCGGCGATGACCCGCCGCATGATCTTCCCCGACCGGGTCTTGGGCATGTCCGGCACCACCCAGATGTTCTTGGGCCGCGCGATCTTGCCGATCTCGGTCTCCAACGCCTTGGCCACCCGCTCCTCGACCTCCGGCCCCGGGGAGACGCCGGGCTTGAGCGAGACGTACATCTCCACCGCCCGGCCCCGGACCTCGTCGATGACCGGCACGGCGGCCGCCTCGGCCACCTCGTCCACGGTGAGGGCGGCCGACTCCAGCTCCTTGGTCCCGAGCCGGTGGCCGGCCACGTTGATCACGTCGTCGATCCGCCCCAGGATCCGGAAGTAGCCGTCGGCCGCCTGCACGGCGGCGTCGCCGCAGAGGAACGGCCAGTCGCGCCAGTCCGTGCTGTCCTTGTTCCGGCAGTACTTCTGGTAGTAGATCTGGACGAACCGCTCCGGCTGCCCCCAGATCGTCTGCATGATGCCCGGCCAGGGGTTGCGGATGCAGATGTTGCCGGCCTTGCCGCTCCCGGCCTTGATCTCCCGGCCCTCCTCGTCGTAGATGACCGGGTAGACCCCGAGGACCCCCGGGCCGCAGCTACCGGGCTTCATCGGCTGGAGGGCGGGCAGGGTGGCGCCCAGGAAGCCGCCGGTCTCGGTCATCCACCAGGTGTCGTCGATGACCGCCTCGCCCTTGCCCACCACGTCGTAGTACCACCGCCAGACGTCGGGCTCGATCGGCTCGCCCACCGTGGTCAGGTGCTTGAACCGGTAGTTGTACTTCTTGGGCTCGTCCGGCCCGGCCTTCCGCAGCATCCGGATGGAGGTGGGGGCGGTGTGGAAGATCGTCACCCCCAGGCGCTCCGCGATCCGCCACGGTCGGCCGGCGTCGGGGTAGGTCGGGACCCCCTCGTAGATCACGCTGGTCGTGCCCAGGGCCAGCGGCCCGTACACGATGTAGGAGTGCCCGGTGATCCACCCGATATCGGCCATGCACCAGTAGGTGTCCTCGGGGTGGATGTCGAGGTAGTACTTGGAGGTCCCGGCCACGTAGGCCAGGTACCCGCCGGTGCTGTGCTGCGCCCCCTTGGGCCGGCCGGTCGTTCCGCTCGTGTACATGAGGAAGAGCGGCGCCTCGGCCGGCATGGGCACCGGGTCCACCCGGGCCCCCCGGTACCTGGGGAGTAGGTCGTCGACGAAGAAGTCCCTCCCCCTCTGCATGGGGGCCTTCGAGGCGTACTCCCCGCGGTGGCGGCGCCACACCAGCACCTTGTCCACCCTCTGGCCCAGCTCCTCGGCCCGGGCCACGGCCTCGTCGGCTTTGACCTTGTGGTCGAGGAGCTCGCCGTTGCGGTAGTAGGCGTCCATGGTGACGAGGACCCGGCTCCCCGAGTCGGCGATGCGGTCCCCGCAGGCCGCCCCGCTGAACCCGCCGAACACCTCGGAGTGGATCACCCCCAGCCGGGCGCAGGCCAGCATAGCCACCGGCAGCTCGGGGACCATGGGCAGGTGGAAGGTCACCCGGTCTCCCGCCTGGAGGCCGCAGAAGTCCCGCAGCAGCGCGGCGAACTCGTTGACCCAGACCCAGAGGTCCCGGTAGGTGACGGGGATGGGGTCCACCTCCTCCGGCTCGGGCACCCAGATCAGCGCGGCCTTGTTCGGGTCCCGCTGGAGGTGGCGGTCCACGCAGTTGTACGAGGCGTTGAGCCGTCCGCCGACGAACCACTTCCAGAACGGCGGGTTGCTCGTGTCCAGCGTGGTGTGCCAGTAGGCGTCCCAGTGCAAGAGGTCGGCGTACTCCCGGAAGCACTCCGGGAAGCGCTCCTCGCTGAACCGCTCGAGGATGCTCGGGTCCGAGGCGTTGGCCTGCCCGATGAACCTGGGGGAGGGGTAGTAGTACTCCTCCTCGCGCCAGTGAACGGCGATCTCCGCCTCGGAGACCTCCACCTCTTCCACCGCCATGGCTCCTCCCTCCTGTGCTCCCCTCCTGGCCGAATCCCGTCCCGGCCCCCGGGCCGTGGAGCCAGGACGGGCGCGGTCACCAGG
Source organism: Actinomycetota bacterium (assembly GCA_035573915.1). Classification (GTDB taxonomy): domain Bacteria; phylum Actinomycetota; class UBA4738; order UBA4738; family UBA4738; genus DATLZQ01. Next base: position 4,529 of record DATLZQ010000049.1, read on the forward strand.
GCCGCGTCGCCTGGCCTCTGACCCAATAGCTTGTCCCCTGGGCCCGGGGCTGTCCACCCGAGCTGGCCGTCACCGGCCCTACCCCGGTCGGCCCGCCGCCGTCCGGCCGCTCGCTGGGCCCGAGCCTCGGACCGGCCGGCCTCACCCCCATCGGGTACAGTGCAAGGTCCAAGGAGGAAGGCGTGTCGGAGCAGCTGCTCGTGGTCGACCTGCGGGGGAGGCCGGTGGAGCTCGCACCCAGGCGGCTCGAGGTCGACCCCGACCTCGTCCGGGCCGTCCGGGAGATCGTGGCCCGGGTCCGGGCCGAGGGCGACGCTGCCCTCCACGACCTGACCGCCCGCTTCGACGGGGCGGACCTCCGGGCCCGGGGCCTCTTCGCCTCCCCCGAGGAGATCGAGGCCGCCCTGGGAGCCACCGACCCCGAGCTGGCCCGGGCCATCGACCGCATGGCGGAGCGGGTGGCCGATCTCCACGCCCGGCAGCTGCCCCGGGAGTGGTGGGCGGAGGGCCCCGGCTACCGGTTCGGCGAGGTGGTCCGCCCCCTGCGCCGGGTGGGCTGCTACGTGCCGGGGGGGAGGGCGGCCTACCCCTCCACGGTGGTCATGACCGTGGTCCCGGCCCGGGTGGCCGGGGTGGAGGAGGTGGTGGTGGCCACCCCGCCCCGGCCCGACGGGAGCCTCCCCGCTACGGTCCTCTACGCCGCCCGCCGGGCCGGGGCCACCGAGGTCCTCAAGGTGGGCGGGGCCCAGGCCGTGGCCGCCCTGGCCTACGGGACGGAGTCGGTCCGCCCCGTGGACAAGGTGGTGGGCCCCGGCAACCTCTACGTCACCCTGGCCAAGCGGGAGGTGGCGGGGGACGTGGGCATCGACGGGCTGGCGGGCCCCAGCGAGCTCGTGGTGGTGGCCGACTCCTCCGCGGACCCCCTGCTCGTGGCGGCCGACCTCTTGGCCCAGGCCGAGCACGACCCCCTGGCCGCCGCCACCCTCGTCACCACCGACCCGGAGCTCCCGGGCGCCGTGGCCCGGGCCCTGGAGGCGGAGCTCGCCCGGGCCGACCGGGGGGACGTGGTGCGGGCGGCCCTGCGCCAGGCCCGGGCGGTCCTCGTGGAGGACGAGGCCGCCGCGGCCCGGGCCGTGGACGCCCTGGCTCCGGAGCACCTCCAGGTGGTCCTGGCCCGTCCCGAGCCCTTCCTCGGGCGGGTCCGCAACGCCGGCGCCGTCTTCCTGGGCCCCGCCTCGGCCGTCCCGTTCGGCGACTACGGGGTGGGGTCGAACCACGTCCTCCCCACCATGGGCTCGGCCCGGTTCTCCTCGGGGCTCCGGGCCTCGGACTTCGTGACCGTCCGGGCCGTGGTGGCGCTGTCCGCGGAGGGGTCGGGCCGGCTGGCCCCGGAGGTGGCCCGGCTGGCCCGGGCCGAGGGGCTCCCGGGGCACGCCCGGGCCGTCGAGCTGCGGGCGGCCGCCCCGGCAGCGGCCACGGGTGCCACCGC
>DATLZQ010000050.1:0-18909 GCA_035573915.1 Actinomycetota bacterium
CTCTCCGTGCCTCTCGACGCCTCGTCTCCGAGCGGCTCGATCGGATCGAGGGCGTTTCGCGGTCGCGGGACGCACAGCGGGGCCGTAGGATCGCTCAGGACATTAGGTCAGGTTTGTGTCCAAGGAACCGGGGCCGGTTCAGTTGTTCAATGCCCACAGGCTGATCATGACCCATTGTTCCGCATTCGTGCCCGTGCCATCGTTCAAATATATCTCAGGTTGCGAAAGTGCCGACGGCACCTCCCATGCAACGTAGTAGACATCCGCGCTTCTCCATTCCGGGTAAGCCGGCGTTCCACACGAGTCAGGGCCCCCTGTACTGCGAGTCAGGGCCCCCTGTACTGAAGGTCTGACACCCGGCGGCGTCTCCGAAGTGAACGTAGAATGGTCGACCTGAAAGGGAATCGTAGCCGTTTACCCAAGCTCGGGCCAGGCTCGGACCGCAAAAGCCGAGCTCAATGTCGGAGGCCCCGCGGAAGGTAACCTTATGGTTGTAACTGTTGTTCACCAGCCACGTGTTCCCATTCTTTACCATATTAGCCCACTTGTTTGCCATGTTCGTAAACCAGCGAGGAGTCAAAGCCACTCGGGAAATGACTGTTCGTTCCCAGGGCCACACGCAAGAAAACGGCCGGGTCGGAACCGTTTGACGCAGTCAAGCATTTAAAATAGCCGCGTGCGTACTGCTGAGCACCTTCCCGAATATTGGAGAGCGTGCAATCAGGACCCGAGTAGCAGGTCGCGCCCCAGCTGGTGCTGGAGAATTTGCGAGGATCCCCGAAGTCAAAAATTATCTGTCCGTTCTTCGGGCTCGTCCCGCCCTCCACCCTATTCGCTTCTGCACAGCCCATGTTGTAGAGGGTGGTGGGGTCCGTAGTGTCCATATAAAGCGACGTGGTCGTCAGGGGCTTCGGATCAGAATGGGATGCCCGTACAGGAGACGCGATTGTTCCGGACGACAGAAGAACACAGGTATAAACCATAGCAATGAGCCCTGCACCCGCCACCTCCTTCGAGGAACTGACCGAATCGTAGGTGTGTGCCTCTTTCCCGTCAAGCCCAAATTCGGTTTCTCGGCGAGGCGCGGACCAGCTAAAGAGAGGTCATCCCACCGCACCGTCGGCGACACGAGCCGACGATCGCAGCGAATGTTCAGGCGGCCAGCTCCTCGAGGAGGGGCGGCCTGGCGGAGAAGGCCAGCTCCTGCTCGAGGGCGAAGGCCCCCCGGAGCACCGTCTCCTCGTCCTGGAGCCTCCCCATGAGCTGGACCCCGATGGGGAGGCCCTGTTCGTCCAGGCCGCAGGGGATGCTGATGGCGGGGACCCCGGCCAGGTTGGCGGGGATCGTGAAGATGTCCGACAGGTACATGGCCAGGGGGTCCTGGGCCTTCTCGCCGATCCGAAAGGCCGTGGTGGGCGAGGTCGGGCCCACCAGGAGGTCGAAGCGCTCGAAGGCCCGCTCGTAGTCCCGGATGACGAGCGTGCGCACCTTCTGGGCCTGCCCGTAGTAGGCCTCGTAGTAGCCGGCGGATAGGGCGTAGGTGCCGAGCATGATCCGCCGCTTGACCTCGTCCCCGAACCCCGCCCCCCGGGTTCGCATGTTCATCTCCACCACGTCCCGGGCCCCCTCCCACCGGTACCCGTAGCGGACCCCGTCGTAGCGGGCCAGGTTCGAGGAGCACTCGGCGGGGGCCAGGATGTAGTAGGCGGAGAGGGCGAAGGCGGCGTGGGGGAGCTCGGCCTCCTCCACCACCGCCCCCAGGCCCGCCAACCGGCGGGCCGCCTCCCGCACCGCCTCCCGCACGGCGGGCTGGATCCCCTCCGCCGCCAGCCACCCCTCGAGGAGCCCCACCCGGAGCCCCTCCACCCCCCGCTCCAGGGCGGCCCCGTAGTCGCGGGGGGGGTCGGGGAGGGAGGTCGCGTCCAGGGGGTCGTGCCCGGCCACGGCCGAGAGGAGCAGGGCTGCGTCCCGCACGGTCCGGGTGAAGGTCCCCACGTGGTCCAGGGAGGAGGCGAAGGCGATCAGCCCGTAGCGGGAGATCCGGCCGTAGGTGGGCTTGAGGCCCACCACCCCGCAGAGGGCGGCGGGCTGCCGGACCGAGCCCCCGGTGTCGGTGCCCAGGGCCCACACCACCTCCCCCGCGGCCACCGCCGCCGCCGAGCCCCCGGAGGAGCCCCCCGGCACCCGCTCCAGGTCCCAGGGGTTGTACACCGGCCCGAAGGCCGAGTTCTCGTTGGAGGAGCCCATGGCGAACTCGTCGCAGTTCGTCTTGCCCACGAGGACCGACCCCTGCTCCTTGAGCCGGGCCCAGGGGGTGCAGTCGTAGGGGGGGACGTAGGGCTCGAGGATCCTCGAGCCCGCCGTGGTCCGGATGCCCCTGGTGGTGAGGACGTCCTTCACGGCCAGGGGGATGCCCGCGGGGGGCGGGAGGTCCCGTCCCTCGGCCAGGGCCCGGTCCACGGCCTCGGCCTGCGTTCGGGCCACCTCCTCGGTGAGGAGGAGGAAGGCCCGGACCCTGGGCTCCACGGCCTTCACCCGCCGCAGGGAGGACTCGAGGACCTGGGCGGCGCTCACCTCCCGGGCCCGGAGCAGGCCTCCGAGCTCGTGGGCGCTGAGGTCGGCCAGCTCGGTCACGGCCCTCCCCTCACCCGGCCCCGCGCCGGCCTCCCCCGGACCCTCACCGACCCCCCGGCCGGGCCGCTGGCTCGCCCTCCCCCGGCCGGGCCCCGCGCGGGCCGCTCCCCCGCTTCCACCCGTCCCCTACTCCTGCTCAACGATGGGCGGGACCCGGAAGTAGCCGTCCTCGGCGTCGGGGGCGGTGGCCAGGGCCTCCTCGTGGGGCAGGGGCTCCCACGGCTCGTCGGGGCGCCACACGTTGGCCCGGGGCACGGGGTGGGAGGTGGGGGGCACGTCCTCGGCCGCCACCTCCTGGACCCGGGCCGCGTGCTCGAGGATGAGCCCGAGCTGGCGCCGGTATCGCTCCCGCTCCTCGTCGGTGAGGGCCAGGCGGGCCAGGCGGGCCACGTGGTCCACGTCGATGTCGACGGGCATCGGGGCCAGTGTAGCCGGGCGCCGGGGGCCGGTCCGAAGACGCCGGGACGAAGCCCGCCCTCCGCCCTCCCGCCTCAGGCCGAGGGCAGGACGGGGAGCTCGGGGAAGTCCGGGGCCACCACCACCACCACGTCCACGCCCTGGGTCACCAGCCGCCCCAGCTTGAGCGGGACCCCGGGGAGGTAGGTGGAGACCACCTCCCGCTCGGTGGCCCGCGGCGGCCGGGCCACCACGACGCTCCGGTCGAACCGGGGCGGGGAGGGCTCCGGCCCGGCCACCACGAACCCCGCCCGGGTGAGGTAGTCGGCCACCTCCCGGGCTCGCTCCCCCGCTCCCGCGTCCAGCACCCGCACGGTGATGTTGGCCGGCGACAGGGCGGTGAGGGGGAGGGCCCGGCCGTAGGGCCCGAGGGGCCTCCCCTCCCGCATCCGGCGGAACAGCTCGGAGGCGTCGGGCTCCACCAGCCGCAGGTAGCTCACCCCGTCCACCTCTTCGGGCACCGAGGGCACCACCCGGAAGATCACTCTGCGCTGGCCGAGGTCGGCCAGCTCCCGGGAGAGGTCCTGGAGGTCGTAGAGGTCGAGGTTTCGGCTGAGGACCAGGTTTCGGCCCACGGCCCGGACCAGCGAGGGCAGCTTGAACACCGACCAGATGGAGAGGGCCTTGTTGATCACGGCCCGCATGAACTGCTGCTGGCGGGCGATGCGGGAGAAGTCCGGGATGAGGTCCCCCTCCACGCTCCGGGCCCGGACGAAGGCCAGGGCCTGGGCCCCGTTCAGGTTGTAGCAGCCGGCCCGGGGCAGCCGCAGGCCGGCCTTCTCGTCGACCATGGGCCGGTTCACGCAGATCGGGACCCCGCCCAGGGCGTCCACCGCCCGCCGGAACCCCACGAAGTTGATCTGGAGGTAGTGGTTGACGCGAAGGCCGGTGAGGCGGCGGACGGTCCGGACCATGACCTCGGGCCCGTAGCTGAAGGCCGTGTTGATCTTGCCCACCCCGTGCCCGGGGATCTCCACCCGGAGGTCCCGGGGGATGGAGAGGACCACCGTCCGGTCGTGGGGCACGTCCACCTGGACCAGGATGATGGTGTCCGCCCGCTCGCCCTGGACCCGCTCCTCGGTTCCGAACCGGGCCTGCTCCTCCCGGGAAAGCCCCCGGCGGGTATCGCTGCCCAGCACGAGGTAGGTGCAGGCGTGCCGCACGCAGGCCGGCTCCACCGAGGGGATGCAGGCCGGCCCCGTGCAGCCCGGGCCCACCGGCACATGGACGAGCTGCTGCTCCAGGGCGTGGATGCCGAACACCGAGGCCCCGCTCCCCCCGGCGATGGCCAGCGAGAGCAGGCCAGCCAGCACGAGGAAGGCGGTCGTGGAACGCGAGCGCCCCGGAGGCATACTGGAGGTCGGCGGTGGCGTTGCCATCGCTTCGCGCACCAGCGTACAGGCCGGGAGCGGAAACGAGGTCGGGCGGGAGGTGCCCGTGGAGGAGATCATCTGGACCCCCAGCGAGGAGTACGTGGAGCGGGCCAACGTCACCCGGTTCATGCGGGTCCACGGGATCGGCTCCTACGAGGAGCTCGTCAAGCGGTCCCAGGAGGACATCGAGTGGTTCTGGGACGCCGTGGTCCGCGACCTCGAGATCGAGTTCTACGAGCCCTACCGACGGGTCCTGGACCTCTCCAGGGGCAAGCCCTGGGCCACCTGGTTCGTGGGGGGCAAGCTCAACCAGGCCCACAACTGCCTGGACCGGTGGGCGGAGCGGACCCCGGGGGCCACGGCCCTGGTCTGGGAGGGGGAGGACGGCTCGGTGCGGCGGGTGAGCTACGCCGAGCTGCGGTCCATGACCGACCGGCTGGCCCACGGCCTGCGGGAGCTCGGGGTGGAGCTGGGGGACCGGGTGGGGATCTTCATGCCCCTGGCCCCGGAGACCGTGGCCGCCACCCTGGCCTGTGCCAAGCTGGGGGCGGTCTACCTCCCGATCTTTTCGGGCTTCGCCCCGGACGCCGTGGCCACCCGGCTCCAGGACGCCGAGGCCCGGGTCCTCCTCACGGCCGACGGGTTCCTCCGGCGGGGCTCGGTGGTCCCCATGAAGGAGACCGCCGACCGGGCCGCCTCGGCCTCCCCCAGCGTGGAGCGGGTGGTGGTGTGGTCCCGGCTGGGCCGGGACGACCTCCCCTGGGACCCCCGCCGGGACGTGCGGTGGGAGGAGCTCACGGCGGGCCGGCCCGAGCGGTTCGAGGCCGAGGCCCTGGACTCCGAGCACCCCCTGTTCATCGCCTACACCTCGGGGACCACGGGCAGGCCCAAGGGCGCCGTCCACGTGCACGGCGGGGTCCTGGTCAAGCTGGCCTCGGAGGTGGCCTACCAGGTGGACCTCCACCGGTTCGAGCTCCTGTTCTGGGTGACCGACCTGGGCTGGATCATGGGGCCCTGGGAGCTCATCGGGGCTGGGGCCCTGGGGGCCTCGGTGCTCCTCTACGAGGGGGCCCCCAACCACCCGGGGCCGGACCGGCTGTGGGCCCTGGTGGAGCGGCACCGCGTGAACGTCCTCGGGGTCTCCCCCACGCTCATCCGGGCCCTCATCCCGGCGGGCGAGGAGCCCCTCCGCCGCCACGATCTCTCGAGCCTCCGGATCCTGGGCTCCACGGGGGAGCCGTGGAACCCCGAGCCCTACCTGTGGTTCTTCCGGGAGGTGGGGGGCGGGCGCTGCCCCATCATCAACATCTCCGGGGGGACGGAGGTGGGGGCCTGCTTCCTCTCCCCCCTTCCCATCACCTCCCTCAAGCCGTGCACGCTCCGGGGCCCGGCCCTGGGGATGGACGTGGACGTCTTCGGCCCCGACGGCCGCCCGGTCCCCCCTGGCCAGGTGGGCGAGCTGGTCTGCCGAAAGCCCTGGCCCGGCATGACCCGGGGGCTGTGGCGGGACCCCGAGCGGTACCTCGACACCTACTGGCGGCGGTGGCCCGACGTCTGGGTCCACGGGGACTGGGCCAGCGTGGACCGGGACGGGTTCTGGTTCCTCCACGGCCGCTCCGACGACACGCTCAACGTGGCCGGCAAGCGGCTGGGCCCGGCCGAGGTGGAGAGCGTCCTCGCCGAGCACCCGGCGGTGGCCGAGAGCGCCGCCGTGGGCATCCCCGACGAGGTCAAGGGCGAGGTGGTCTGGTGCTTCGTGGTCCTCAAGCCGGGGGCGGAGGCCGGGCCCGAGCTGGCCGAGGAGCTGGCCGGGGCGGTGGGCGAGCACCTGGGGAAGGCCTTCCGCCCGGCGCGGGTGGTGTTCGTCCCCGAGCTCCCCAAGACCCGGAGCGCCAAGATCGTGCGGCGGGCCATCCGGGCCCTGGTCCTGGGCCGGGACCCCGGCGACCTCTCGAGCCTGGAGAACCCCGGGGCCCTGGACGCCGTCCGGGCCGCCCTCTGACGGTCCGGGGCCTCAGGCTTCGCCCCGCTCCCCGCGGGCCTGGAGGATGGCCTCCTTCCGGGCCAGGCGAGCCTCCCGCCGGAGCTTGGCCTCCTGCTGCCGCCGCTGCTCGTCGGGGGTCTGGGGGGCCACCGGCGGGACGGGCCGGGGCCGCCCCTCCCGGTCCAGGGCCACGTAGACCAGGTAGGCGCTGGAGGTGTGGACCTTGCGGCCGGTGATCACGTTCTCCGCCTCCACCCGCACGCCAACCTCGAGGGACGTGCGCCCGGTGTCGTTCACCATGGCCTTCACGGTCACCAGGTCGCCCACGTAGACGGGCTCGAGGAAGGACATCTCGTCCATGGCCACGGTGACCACCGGGCCCCCGCAGTGCCGCACGGCGGCCAGGCCCCCGGCCGTGTCCACCATCTTCATGATCTCCCCGCCGTGGACGTTGCCGAGGACGTTGGCGTCGGTCAGCTCCATCTGGCGGGCCAGGGTCACCGCCGAGGCCGAGGGGGGCCTGGGGGTGAGGTCCCACTCCCCCTCCACCTGGGCCCAGGGGGCTTCCTTCACTGGCTCCTCCTCTCTCCTCGATGGCTCCACCCCCATCAGCTTGACAGCTGGGCCCCGCTCCGGGTAAAAAGGACCTAAATCCGACTGAAGGAGTAGGAATTGCTCAGGACCAGGTGCTACGGCGTGGTGGGGAAGATGATCCCCTGCCGCTGCTGCTGTCCGGCGGCCCGCGCCCTGGCGGGCGCGGGCGCCCGGGGCGGCCCCCCGTAGCACCCTGAGCGAGCGTATCCCCCACACCCACCACCTCGCCGGAGGGCCGCCCCAGGGGCGGCCCTCCCTTTTGGGCCAGGAAAGCAGCGACCGGTGGAAAGGAGGGCGGAGGGACCAGGTGAGCGAGGCAGGCGAGCGAGCTCGGGGCGAGGACCGGCGCTTCGGGGGCGGCGGGCGGCCGCTGCCGGAGGAGCCCTCCTGGGAGCAGGTGCTCCAGCGCAACACCGTGGAGCGCCTCAAGAAGGAGAAGCCCCCGGTGGGGATCGTCCACGAGATCCCGGACCTCGCCCGGCGCCACTACCTGGACATCGCCGAGGAGGACATCGTCCGCCTCCAGTGGTACGGGCTCTACCACGACAAGCCCAAGGTGGGGACGTTCATGATGCGGATCAAGGTCCCCGCCGGCCTCCTCCCCCCGCCGAGCCTGCAGGCCATCGGGGAGATCGCCGAGGAGTACGGGCAGGGCTACGCCGAGCTCTCCACCCGCCAGAACGTCCAGCTCCACTTCATCCGCCTGGCCCAGGTCCCGGAGATCTTCGCCCGACTGCGGGAGGCCGGGCTCACCACAGCGGGAGGGTGCGGGGACACGGTCCGCAACATCACCGGCTGCCCCCTGGAGGGGGTCCTGGCCGAGGAGCTCTTCGACGTGACCCCCGTGGTGGAGGCCGCGGCCCGGTTCTTCTACGGCAGCCCCGAGTACATGGACCTCCCCCGCAAGCACAAGATCACCATCTCGGCCTGCCCATACCAGTGCGACCTCCCGGAGGTCAACTGCATCGGGCTGGTGGGGGCACTCCGCCAGGGGGAGCCCGGGTTCGCCGTCCGGGTGGGGGGCGGGCTCTCCACGGTGCCCCGGCTATCCCGGGACCTCGGGGTGTTCGTCCCCGTGGGCGAGGCCCTGGAGGTCCTCCGGGCCATCCTGGACGTATGGAAGGAGGACCGGCGGTACCGGCTGTCGCGGATCAAGGCCCGCCTCAAGTTCATGGTCGATGACTACGGACCCGAAGGGGTGCGGGCCAGGGTCGAGGAGCGGCTGGGGCGGCGCCTGTCGGACTTCCGGGCCCCTGAGCCCCGGGGCTCCACCGACCACATGGGGATCCACGAACAGAAGCAGCCGGGCCTCTACCACGTGGGGGTCCCCGTCCCGGCCGGGATCGTCCGGGGCGAGCAGCTGGTCCGCATCGCCGACCTGGCCTGGTCCTTCGGGGGCGACGTCCGCATCACGAAGCAGCAGAACCTGATCCTCACCGGCGTCCCCGAGGAGCGCCTGGGGGAGGTGAAGGCGGAGCTCGCGGCCATCGGGTTCCCGGTGGATGCCCACCCTCTGCGGGCCACGGCCATCGCCTGCACGGGCGAGCCCCACTGCAACTACTCGGTCACGGAGACCAAGGGGAAGCTCCTCGAGATCCTGGCCCACCTGGAGGCCCGGTGGGGGCAGCGGCTGGGCGGGTTCCGGCTGAACCTCGACGGCTGCCCCCACGCCTGCGCCCTGCACTGGGTGGGCGACGTGGGCCTCATGGGGACCACGGCCCGGGAGGCCGTGGACGGGGAGCGGCAGGCCTTCGACCTGTTCCTGCGGGGCGGGGTGGGCCCCGAGCAGGCCATCGGCCGCCCCCTCGTCCGCCGAGTTCCCTTCCCCAAGGTGGAGGAGACCCTGGACCGGCTCATCGGGGCCTGGCTCGAGGGCCGGCGGGAGGGCGAGAGCTTCCGGGACTTCTGCATCCGGACCCCCGACGAGGAGCTCCAGGCCATCGCCGCAGGGGTGGCCCCCGCGGCGACCGCCGCGGCCACCGGAGGTGGAGGCGAATGAGGGAGGCGCTCATCGACGAGTACGAGGCGGGGGAGCTGGCCGTCCTCTTCGAGGACCAGCCGCCCCAGGAGGTCCTGGCCTGGGCCCTGGACCGCTTCCACCCCCGGGTGGCCATCTCGCTCGGCGGGGCGGCGGAGGGGATGGTCATCCTGGACATGGCCTGGCGGATCCGCCCCGACGTCCGGGCCTTCACGCTCGACACCGGCCGCCTCCCGCAGGAGACCCACGACCTCCTCCAGCGGGTCCGGGACCGCTACGGGGTAAGCGTGGAGGTCCAGTTCCCCCAGGCCGAGCACGTCGAGCGGATGGTGGCCCGCCACGGCCCGAACCTCATGTACCAAGGCGTGGACCTGCGCCTGCTGTGCTGCCAGGTCCGGAAGGTCCTGCCCCTCAACCGGTACCTGCAGGGCCTGGATGCCTGGGTGACGGGGGTCCGACGGGAGCAGTGGGCCACCCGCTCCAACGTTCGCAAGGTGGAGGTCGACCACGACCACGGGGGGATCGTGAAGGTCAACCCCCTGGCCGACTGGACCAAGGAGGAGGTGTGGGACTACATCCGGGCCCACGACGTCCCCTACAACGAGCTCTACGACCGGGGCTACACCTCGATCGGCTGCGCCCCCTGCACCCGGCCCGTGGCCCCCGGGGAGCCCGACCGGGCCGGGCGGTGGTGGTGGGAGACGGACGCCCCCAAGGAGTGCGGCATCCACTGCGCCATCTACACCGGCGGGTTCGAACACGAGCTGCACGCCCTCCTCGGGGCTCGGGAGGAAGGTGAGGAGGCCGACCCACGGTGAAGGTGGCCCAGGGGCCGGGGAGCCGAGCGGTGAAGGTGGGCGAGGACGAACGCCCCTACCTCGTGGCCGAGGCCCGGGCCCTGGCCCAGCGGCTCGCGGACCCCGCCGCCCGGCGCCCCTACGAGGAGGTGGCGGCGGGGGCAGAGGCCGGCGAGGTCCCCGAGGAGTGGGCGGGGCTGGTGGCCACCCTCGTGGAGCTCTCGCTGGAGACGGGGCGGGCCCGGGAGGTGTACGGCCCGGCCGGGGTGCGGGCCCTCCTCGCCCTGTGGAAGCGGACGCCCCGGGCCCTCGAGCTCGAGGCCAGGCTGGAGGAGCTCAACCGGGCCCTGTCGGCCCTGCGAGGGCGCCCGCTGCGGGCCGTCAGCGTCTCCGCGGCCGGGCCGGGGACCTACGCCGTGCGGATCGCCGCCGGGGACGACGAGGTGCGGCTCGTGGCCGACCGGGCCGGAGTCCACCTCCGGAGCATCGAGGTGGGCGGCGGGGGCATCGGTGAGTAGCGGGGAGCGAGGAGGGGCGGTGGCCTTCGGCTACCCGGTGAGCCTGGAGGTCGCGGGCCGGCGGGCCGTGGTGGTGGGCGAGGAGGCCGTGGCCCAGGGGAAGGCCGACGCCCTCCTCGAGGCCGGGGCCGAGGTGACGGTCGTTTCCACCGGGCCCCTCGAGGACCTGGCCCGGCTGGAGCGCCACCCCAGGGCCACCGTGCTCCGGCGTCCCTACCGGCCCGGGGACCTGGCTCGCGCCTTCGTCTGCGTGGCCTCCTCCCCCGACCCCGAGACCCGAGAGGCCGTGTTCCGGGAGGCCCGGGCCCGTGGGGTGCTCGTCAACGTCATGGACGACCCGGCGCGGTGCGACTTCGCCGCCCCCGCCGTGCTCCGCCGGGGGGACCTCGTGGTGGCGGTGTCCACCGGCGGGCGGTCGCCGGCCCTGGCCCGGTGGCTCCGGCTGTGGCTCTCCCGGACCCTCGGCCCCGAATGGGGGGGGCTGCTGGAGCTGGTGGGCTCGGTCCGCGAGGAGACCCTGGCGGCCCTCCCTGACCTGCGGGAGCGGGCCAGGCGGTGGCGGCGGGCCCTGGACCCCGCCGACGACCTGGAGGAGCTCCGGGGGCTCCTGCGTCAGGGGCGGAGGGAGGAGGCCCGGCAGCTCCTTCTGGCCCGGCTGGAGCTGGCGTGAGTGGAAAGGTCTTCCTCGTCGGGGCCGGGCCTGGGGACCCCCGGCTCCTCACCCTGCGGGGGGCCGAGGTCCTCCGGGCCGCCGACGTGGTGGTCCACGACCGCCTGGTGGCCCCGGCTCTCCTGGACCTGGCCCCGGCCAGGGCCGAGCGCGTGGACGTGGGCAAGGCCCCCGGCCGCCCCCGGCCCACCCAGGACGCCATCAACCGGCTCCTGGTTTCCCGGGCCCGGGAGGGCAAGGTGGTGGTCCGGCTCAAGGGCGGCGACCCGTTCGTGTTCGGACGGGGCGGGGAGGAGGCCCTGGCCTGCGCCCGGGCCGGCGTGCCATTCGAGGTGGTCCCCGGGGTGAGCTCGGTGGTGGCCGCCCCCGCCTACCTGGGGGTCCCCCTCACCCACCGCGGCCTGTCCTCCAGCGTGGGGGTGGCCACGGCGGTGGCGGCGGGCGGCGAGCCGGTCGACCTGAGGGCGCTGGCCGGGGCCGCCGAGACGCTGGTCGTGCTCATGGTGGCCGGGCGCCTGGGGCAGGTGTGCGAGGGGCTGGTCCGGGCCGGCCGGCCCCCCGGTGAGCCCGCCGCGGTGGTCCAGTGGGCCACGACCTCGAGGCAGCGCTCGGTGGTGGCCACGCTGGGGGAGCTCCCCGCCCTGGCGGAGGAGTGGGGGGTCGGGCCCCCAGCCACCCTGGTGGTCGGGCCCGTGGTGGCCCTGGCCAAGCCCCTGGCCTGGTTCGAGCACGACCGACGCTCGAGCCCTGCCGACGCGTCACCCGCCAGGGGTCGGCACCCCGGGCTGGCCAGGGCGAACGACGCGGTCAACCGCGTCCGCGCCGGAGGGCGACGCTGGCGACCATGAGTCCCGCGGGCAGAAGGAGCGGGAGCATGGCGGTCGACGCGGACGCGAGGACCATGGCCACCGAGACGGCGCCCGCCCCCAGCGCGGTCGTTCTGCCCAGGGCCCGCGAGCTCGTGCTCGGCCACGCCCTCCGGACCCTGGACGCCGTGCACCTCGCGGTGGCCCTGGAGGAGTCCCATCCCTGGCGGGCGGGGAGGACGTGGTTTTCGTGAACCGAGACCGGCAGCGGGCCCGGGCCGCGCGGGCCCTCCGCCTCGCGGTGCGCTGACCCGCCGCCGGCCGCCCCCGGACCCCACGCCCGCCGGCCCGGTGGACGGCTCAGGGGTCGCCCACCAGGGACAGGAAGTTCTCCACGATCCTCGGGCCCAGGGGCGTGAGGATCGACTCGGGGTGGAACTGGACCCCGAACCGGGGAAGGCGGCGGTGGCGGACGCCCATCACCACCCCGTCCTCGGAGTGGGCCGTCACCACCAGCTCCTCGGGGAGGCTCGAGGGGTCGATGGCCAGGGAGTGGTAGCGGCCCGCCTCGAACGGGCTGGGCAGGCCGGCCAGCACGCCCTCCCCTGTGTGGTGGACCAGGGAGACCTTCCCGTGGACCGGGACCGGGGCCCGGCACACCCGGGCCCCGTGGGCCACACCCAGGGCCTGGTGCCCCAGGCACACCCCGAGGACCGGCGTGGCCCCGTCCAGGAGCCGCAGGAGCTCCACCATGCACCCGGCCTCCTCCGGGCGGCCCGGGCCCGGCGAGAGGACCACGGCCTCGGGCCGCAGGGCCACGAGCTCCCGGGGGTCGGCCCCGTCCGAGCTCACCACCAGGGTCTCCCGCCCCAGCCCCCGCAGGAGCTGGACCAGGTTGTAGACGAACGAGTCGTGGTGGTCGACGACCAGGATCACGGCTCCTCCCCGTCCGTCCCGGGTCGGACCAGGGCCAGGGCCAGCGCGGAGGCCTTAGCCCGGGTCTCGGCGAGCTCCCGCTCGGGGTCGGAGTCGGCCACCACCCCCGCCCCCACCTGCACGTGGGCCAGGCCTCCCTCCACCACGGCCGTCCGGATGGCGATGCAGAAGTCGAGGTCCCCGGCGAAGCTCAGGTACCCCGCCGCCCCGGAGTAAGGACCACGCGGGGTGGGCTCGAGCTCGGCGATGAGCTCCATGGCCCGCTCCTTGGGGGCCCCGGTGACCGTGCCGGCAGGGAAGGCGGCGGCCAGGGCGTCCAGGGGGTCGAGCCCCTCCTCGAGCTCGCCCTCCACGGTGCTCACGATGTGCATGACCCGGGAGAACCGCTCCACCACCATGAGCTCGGTGGGACGCACGGTCCCGGGTCGACACACCTGCCCCAGGTCGTTCCGGGCCAGGTCCACCAGCATGGCGTGCTCGGCCCGCTCCTTGGGGTCGGCCAGGAGCTCCCGCTCCAGCCGCCGGTCCTCCTCCTCGTCCTCCCCCCTCGGCCGGGTGCCGGCGATGGGTCGGGTCAGCACCCGCTTCCCCTCCACCCGCACCAGCGGCTCGGGGGAGGACCCCGCCAGCTCCACCCCGGCCATGCGCAGGAAGAACATGTATGGCGAGGGGTTCACGACCCGGAGGCGGCGGTAGACCGGGAACCCACCCTCGGGGGCGGGGAAGGTGAGCCGCCGGGAGGGCACGGCCTGGAAGATGTCCCCCGCCGCGACGTGCTCCTTCAGTCGCCGGACGACCTCCTGGTAGCGCTCGTCCGGCATGTTCGTGCTCCAGGGTACGGGGGGCGAGCCGTCCCCTGGGAGCGGGTCGAGGGACAGGGGGCGGGCCCGCCTCACCCGTCCGGCCAGGTCCTCCAGCGCCTCCACCCCCCGCAGGTAGGCGTGGCGGCCCCCGCCCGGGACGTGGGTCACGAGCAGGATCCGCTGGCGCCAGTGGTCGAAGACCACGGCCCGGTCCACGACCTGGAGGCAGACCGGCGGGCAGGGGAGCTCCGGGCCGCCGGGGCACGGGTAGCCGCAGAGGAGCGTGGCCGCCTCGTAGGCGAGGAAGCCCACCAGGCCACCGGTGAGCGGGGGGAGCTTGGGGAGGCGGGGGGCGCGCAGGCCCGCCGCCACCGACCGCAGGAGCCCGAGGGCGGGGCCCGGGGCCGGCGAGGCCGGGAGCGGCAGGTCCCGGACCTGGTCCTCGACCCGAAGGCCGCGGGCGTCCACCACGACCAGGGCCGCGGGGTCCCCCGAGACGAACGAGTACCTCCCCCACCGCTCCGAGCGCTCCACGCTCTCGAGGAGGGCTCCGGGCCCGGGCCCGACCAGGGAGGGGAACACGCCTACCGGGGTGACGGTGTCGCCCATGAGCTCGGCCCAGACGGGGACCAGGGGCCACCGAGCGGCCAGGGAGCGGAACTCGCTCAGGTCGGGCCGGACCCGCAGGTTCACGGGGGACCTCCCGCCTCCGTCCCGGCCTGCCGTTCCAGGCCCGGCCCGTCCGCCGCCTGACCGTCCAGGGCCTCCCCGTGGAGGGGCTCCCCGTTCAGGGCTTCCCCGTCGAGGGCCCGCCGGAGGGAGGAGACGAACTCGAACAGCCCGTCGGGCCCCCGCTCCTCGGCCACCTTCAGGGCCCGGCTCCCCACCACCACCCCGTCCGCCAGGGCCGCGGCCAGGGCGGCCTGCTCGGGGGTGGCGATCCCGAACCCCACGAGCAGCCGCACGTCCGTCACCTGCCGGGCCCGGGCCACGAGCCCGGGGAGCTGGGGGGAGAGCGCCCGCCGGGCCCCGGTGGTGCCCGTCACCGAGACGAGGTACAGCCACCCGTCGGTCCGCTCGGCGGCCAGCCGGATCCGCTCGGTGGGGGTGATGGGGGCCACCAGCTGGACCCGTTGGAGCCAGGGTTCGGCGTCCACGGGGAGGTCGGCCACGATGAGGCTCGAGGCCCCCGCGCGCCGGGCATCCCGCTCGAACCGTTCGTACCCGTAGGCCTCGAGGAGGGCGGCGTAGGTCATGGGGACGAGGGGGACGTCCACCAGGGACCGGACCCGCTCTAGGCAGGACAGGCAGCTCCTCGTCCTCATCCCCCGGGCCAGGGCCCGCTCGGCGGCCCGGCGGATGACGGGACCGTCGGCCAGGGGGTCGGAGTAGGGAAACCCCAGCTCGAGGAGGTCGGCCCCGCCGGCCACGGCGGCCTCGGCCAGGGTGGGAGCCTCGGGCCCGGCCATGAGGTAGACGGCCAGGCGCTTCACCGGGGCCCTCCTCGGAGCCCGGCCGCCGCGGGCTCCCCGGGCCCCTCGCCCATGTGGGCCAGGACGACCTCCAGGTCCTTGTCGCCGCGGCCGGACAGGCCCACCACCACGAGCTCCTCCTCCATCTCCAGGGCCCGAGCCAGGGCGTGGGCGGGCTCCAGGGCCGGGAGGATCCCCTCCCGACGGGCCAGGAGGTGGAAGGCCCGCAGCGCCTCCCGGTCGGCGGCGGTCACGTACTCCACCCGGCCCAGGTCTCGGAGGTGGGCGTGCTCCGGCCCCACCCCCGGGTAGTCCAGGCCCGCCGAGACCGAGTGGGTGTGGAGCACCTGCCCGTCCTCGTCGGCCAGGACCGCCGAGCGGGCCCCGTGGAGGATCCCCCGCCGGCCCCGACAGAGGCTGGCCGCCCCCTCCGCCTCCACCCCCACCAGCCGGACCCCCGGGTCGTCCAGGAAGGCCGAGAACAGCCCGATGGCGTTGGACCCCCCGCCCACGCAGGCCACCACGGCGTCGGGGAGCCGCCCCTCGAGCTCGAGGACCTGGGCCCGGGCCTCCCAGCCGATGACGGACTGGAGCTCCCGCACCAGCTCCGGGTAGGGGTGGGGGCCCACGCACGAGCCGATCAGGTAGTGAGTGGTCTCCACGTTCGTGATCCAGTCCCGGATGGCCTCGGAGATGGCCTCCTTGAGGGTGCGGGTGCCGAACTCCACCGCCCGCACCTCCGCTCCCAAGAGCCGCATCCGCTCCACGTTGGGCCGCTGTCGGCGCATGTCCTCGGCCCCCATGTAGACCACGCACTGAAGTCCGAGGAGCGCGCAGGCCGTGGCCGTGGCCACCCCGTGCTGGCCCGCCCCGGTCTCCGCCACCACCCGGACCTTCCCCAGGCGCCGGGCCAGCAGGGCCTGGCCCAGGGCGTTGTTCACCTTGTGGGCGCCGGTGTGGCAGAGGTCCTCCCGCTTGAGGTAGAGGCGGCGGCCGGGGGCCAGGCGGCGGGCCAGGAAGAGCGGGGTGGGCCGCCCGGCGTAGGTCCGGAGGAGGCCGTCGAGCTCGGAGGCGAAGGCGGCGTCCTCCCGGGCCGCACGCCACCCGGCCTCCAGCTCCTGGAGGGCGGGGACGAGGGTCTCGGGGACGAAGGCCCCGCCGTAGGGTCCGTAGAAGCCAGGCCGCGCGCCCTGGGAGCGGTCGAAGTCGGGCCGGCCTCGCTCAGGGCCGGAGAAGCCAGCCCGAGCGCCCTCCGGGCCACCTCCCGCCCGGCGGGCGGCCCGGACGAAGGCCCGGACCCGTCCGTGGTCCTTGACCCCGGGGCTGGCCTCCACGCCCCGGCTCACGTCCACCGCCCAGGGCCGCACGGCCTCCACGGCCCGGGCCACGTTCTCCGCCGTGAGGCCTCCGGCCAGGACCACCCGCCCCGGCTCCGCCCGCGCCCGGCGCCAGTGGGCCTCCAACCGCGCCGGGTCCGTCTGGCCCCAGGGCAGGTCCAGGACCTTCGCCACCGCCCTCCCATCGGGGTCCAGGAGCGTCCCGTCCCGCCCCCGGTGCCCGTCCTCCTCCGGGTAGACCTGGACCAGGTCGGTCCCCAGCGAGCGCAGGGCCTTCGTCGGGGGCCGGTCCCCCACCAGGACCGCCACCGAGAGCATGGTCTCGGGCACCGGGAGCGGGGCCTCCACCCGCCGCGGGCTCGGGGCCAGTACGAACCCGGCCAGGTCGGCCCCGGCCTCGGCCGCCGCCTCCACGTCCTCCTCCCTGGTGAGCCCGCAGACCTTGACCAGGGGCCGAGAGGCGAGCTCGGAGAGCTTCGCCGCGGGGTCCGGGGCCCGCATGAGGGCCGAGCCCACGAGGACCGCGGTGGCCCCGGCCAGCTCGGCGGCGGCGGCCTGGGCCCGGCTCTCCACGCCGCTCTCCGCCACCACCACCCGGTCCTGGGGGGCCCGCCGGACCAACTCGAGCTGGGCCCGCCGGTCCACCCGGAAGGTCCGGAGGTCCCTGGCGTTGAGCCCGATGGGGTCGGCCCCCAGGCGCACGGCCCGCTCCAGCTCGGCCGCCGTGTGGGCCTCGACCAGGGCGTCCATTCCGAGGGCCCGGGCCGTGGCCATGAGGCGGCGGGCGTCCCCGTCCTCCAGGTCGGCCAGGATGAGGAGGACGGCGTCGGCCTCCGCCTCCCGCAGGGCCCGCAGTTCGTCCTCCTCCCGGAAGAACCCCTTGGCCAGGATGGGGAGGGCGGTGGAGGCCCGGGCGGCCCGGAGGTCCTGCAGGCTCCCCCCGAAGCGGGCGTCGACCAGGACCGAGAGGGCCGAGGCCCCGGCCCGCTCGAAGGCCCGGGCCAGGCGGGCGGGGTCGGCGTCGGGGCGGAGGTCGCCGGCGGAGGGCGAACGCCGCTTGACCTCAGCCACCAGGGAGAAGCCCCGCCCGGCCAGGGCCGCCCGGAACCGAAACCCCCCGCCGGTCACCGCCCGCTCTCCCCGGCCCTGGCGAGGGTCGCCTCCGCCGCGGCCCGGCGGCTGAAGGCGACCAGGGCCTCCAGCCGCTCCCCCGCCGCCCCGGAGTCCACGGTCTGTGCCGCCAGGGCCAACCCCTCCCGGAGCGAGGACGCCAGCCCCGCCACGAACAGGGCCCCCGCCGCGTTGAGGAGGACGGCGTCGCGGACGGGCCCCCGGGCCCCCTCGAACACCCGGCGGATGGCCCGGGCGCTCTCCTCGGCGCTCCCCCCGCGGAGCTGGGCGGGCTCGCAGCGGGGGATGCCGAGCTCCAGCGGGTCGAGGCGGAACTCCCGGACCCGGCCCTCCACCACCTCGTGGACGAGGTTGGGGCCGGCCGGCGACAGCTCGTCGATCCCCCCGGCCCCGTGGACCACCAGGGCCCGCTCGGTCCCCAGCAGCGAGAGGACCCCGGACACCAGGCCCACGAGCCCCTCGGCGTACACCCCCACCAGCTGGCGGCGGGCCCCCGCCGGGTTGGTGAGGGGCCCCAGGACGTTGAAGACGGTCCGCACCCCGAGCTCCCGCCGCACCGGGCCCGCGTGGCGCATGGCCGGGTGGTGGGCGGGGGCGAACATGAACCCGAACCCGTGCTGGTCGATGGAGGCGGCGATGGCCTCCGGGGCCAGCTCGATGGAGAACCCCAGGGCCTCCAGGACGTCGGCCGAGCCGGAGACCGAGGACACCGCCCGGTTGCCGTGCTTGGCCACCCGGGCCCCGGCGGCCGCCGCCACCAGGGCGGCCGCCGTGGAGAGGTTGACCGTCCCCGCCCCGTCCCCGCCGGTGCCGGCGGTGTCCACGACCCCGTCCCGGCGGGGGCGGACGGGGACGGCGTGGGCCCGCATGGCCTCGGCGCACCCCGCCACCTCCTCGGCCGTCTCGCCCTTGGCCCGGAGGGCCACGAGGAAGCCCCCGATCTGGGCGGGGGTGGCCTCCCCCCGCATGATGGCGTCCATGGCCTCCCGGGCCCCGGCCCGGCCCAGGTCCCGGCCCTCCACCACCTGCTTGAGCGCTTCCTGGATCACCGCCGCCTCCTTTCGTCTCGGCCGTCCGGGGAAACGAAGAGGCCCTCCGGTCTCCGAAGGGCCTCGAGTGGGACGTTTGCGGTTTCGGCTGGGTGGCTACGTCACCCCACGCGACGCTCCCGCCCCGCTCGAGGCGGTCGGCCACCACCAGGTGCGGACGGGCGTCGCGCTCATGGTTGGCGGGGAAGATACGCCAGGACCCCGCCCACCGTCAAGCGGGACCCGAGCGAGGGGTAGCGTCGCCCGGACGGCAGCGCTGAAAGAAGTGACCGAGCTTCCGAGGTCCGGATGAGAGAGGCACGTAGGCTCGCTCCCGAACAGCACCGAACCGCCGGAAGGAGCCTACGTGCGCACCCTCACTGTAACGGTCG
>DATLZQ010000051.1:0-41471 GCA_035573915.1 Actinomycetota bacterium
CGACCGTTACAGTGAGGGTGCGCACGTAGGCTCCTTCCGGCGGTTCGGTGCTGTTCGGGAGCGAGCCTACGTGCCTCTCTCATCCGGACCTCGGAAGCTCGGTCACTTCTTTCAGCGCTGCCGTCCGGGCGACGCTACCCCCGGGACCGGATCCAGTTGACTGTGCCCGGGCGGGGCCGTATCATAAGCGTTTGCCGTGCCGTCTCCCGCGAGCCGTGGTTCGTCGCGACTCTTCCTCTAGGAGGGGGATCATTCTTGCCTGAAGCCCTAGTGCCTGCGCGCGAGCGTGTGGGGTTCTCCCGCATCCCCGAGGTCCTGGACCTGCCCGACCTCATCGCCATCCAGCGGGAATCATTCGAGTGGCTTCTAACCGAGGGCTTGGCCGAGGTCTTCCAGGAGGTCTCTCCCATCGAGGACTTCACCGAGACCTTCCAGCTCCGGTTCGGCAAGCACCACTTCGGAGAGATCAAGCACTCCGTGGAGGAGTGCAAGGAAAAGGACATGACCTACTCCGCCTCCCTGTTCGTGGAGGCCATGTTCATCAACAAGGACACGGGGGAGATCAAGGAGCAGGAGGTCTTCATGGGGGACTTCCCCATGATGACCGACAAGGGGACCTTCATCATCAACGGGACCGAGCGGGTGGTGGTCTCCCAGCTGGTCCGCAGCCCCGGGGTGTACTTCAGCCGGGAGCTCGACAAGACCTCGGACAAGGACATCTATTTGGCCAAGATCATCCCGGCCCGAGGGGCCTGGCTCGAGTTCGAGGTGGACAAGCGGGACACGGTGGGCGTGCGCATCGACCGCAAGCGCCGCCAGAACGCCACCGTGCTGCTCAAGGCCCTGGGCTGGACCGAGGAGGAGATCCTGGAGCTGTTCGAGGGGGCCGAGTCCATCAAGGCCACCCTGGAACGGGACCACGTCCGCACCCAGGTGGAGGCCCTGGAGGACATCTACCGGCGGCTGCGGCCGGGCGAGCCGCCCACGGCCGACTCGGCCCAGACCCTGCTCGAGAACCTGTTCTTCAACCCCAAGCGGTACGACCTGGCCAAGGTGGGCCGGTACAAGATGGGCAAGAAGCTGGGGGAGGCCTCCGAGGTGGCCCGCCGCCAGCTCAAGGCCCGCTACGAGGCCCTGCGGGAGCTGGACCACCCCGACCGGCCGGACTGGGAGCAGCCCCGGTGGCGGGTGTTCGCCGAGCCCTACGGGCCGGAGCGAGACCGGACCGCCCCCTCCTTCAAGGGCATCCTCACCCTGGAGGACATCGTCAAGACCGTCCAGTACCTGGTGGGGCTCCACGCCGGCCGGGAGGGCTACGAGGTGGACGACATCGACCACTTCGGCAACCGCCGGGTCCGCTCGGTGGGGGAGCTCATCCAGAACCAGGTCCGGCTGGGGCTCACCCGCATGGAGCGGGTGGTCAAGGAACGGATGACCACCCAGGACGTCGAGGCCATCACCCCCCAGACCCTCATCAACATCCGGCCGGTGGTGGCGGCCATCAAGGAGTTCTTCGGGACCTCCCAGCTCTCCCAGTTCATGGACCAGACCAACCCCCTGGCCGGCCTGACCCACAAGCGGCGGCTGTCGGCGCTGGGCCCGGGCGGGCTGTCCCGGGAGCGGGCTGGATTCGAGGTCCGCGACGTCCACCCGTCCCACTACGGGCGGATGTGCCCCATCGAGACCCCGGAGGGCCCCAACATCGGGCTGATCGGCTCCCTCTCCACCTACGGCCGGATCAACGAGTTCGGGTTCGTGGAGACCCCCTACCGCAAGGTGGTCAACGGCCGGGTCACCGACCAGATCGACTACCTCACGGCGGACGAGGAGGACCGACACGTCATCGCCCAGGCCAACGCCCCCCTGGACGCCCAGGGCCGGTTCACCGGGGACCGGGTGCTGGTCCGGCGCAAGGGGGGCGAGGTGGACTACGTGCCGCCCGAAGAGGTCGACTACATGGACGTCTCCCCCAAGCAGATCGTCTCGGTGTCGGCGGCCCTCATCCCCTTCCTCGAGCACGACGACGCCAACCGGGCCCTCATGGGGGCCAACATGCAGCGGCAGGCCGTGCCCCTGCTGCGGGCCGAGGCGCCCCTCATCGGGACGGGCATCGAGTTCCGGGCCGCCGTGGACTCGGGGGAGGTCCTGCTGGCCGAGAAGGCCGGATTGGTGGAGGAGGTCTCCGCCGAGGAGATCGTGGTCCGGGAGAACGACGGGACCCTTCGCACCTACCAGCTCCAGAAGTTCCGCCGCTCCAACCAGGGGACCTGCATCAACCAGAAGCCCCTGGTCAAGGTGGGGGAGCGGGTGCGCAAGGGCCAGGTCCTGGCCGACGGGTCCTCCACCGACCACGGGGAGCTGGCCCTGGGCAAGAACCTGCTGGTGGCGTTCATGCCCTGGGAGGGGCACAACTACGAGGACGCCATCGTGATCTCCGAGCGCCTGGTCAAGGAGGACATCCTCACCTCCATCCACATCGAGGAGCACGAGATCGACGCCCGGGACACCAAGCTCGGGCCGGAGGAGATCACCCGGGACATCCCCAACGTCTCCGAGGAGATCCTCAAGGACCTCGACGAGCGGGGCATCGTGCGGATCGGGGCCGAGGTCAACCCCGGTGACTACCTGGTGGGGAAGGTCACCCCGAAGGGGGAGACCGAGCTCACCCCCGAGGAGCGGCTCCTGCGGGCCATCTTCGGGGAGAAGGCCCGGGAGGTCCGGGACACCTCCCTCAAGATGCGCCACGGGGAGTCGGGGATCGTGATCGGGGTCCGGGTGTTCTCCCGGGAGGCGGGGGACGAGCTCCCGCCCGGGGTGAACGAGCTGGTCCGGGTGTACGTGGCTCAGAAGCGGAAGATCTCCGACGGGGACAAGTTGGCCGGCCGCCACGGCAACAAGGGGGTCATCGCCAAGATCCTCCCCGAGGAGGACATGCCGTTTTTGCCCGACGGCACCCCGGTGGACATCATCCTCAACCCCCTGGGGGTCCCCTCCCGGATGAACCTGGGCCAGGTCCTGGAGACCCACCTGGGGTGGGCGGCGGCGGTGGGGGCCGTGGGCAACGGTTCCCAGCCCCGCTCCGTGGCCTCGGGCAACGGCCGGAACGGGTTCCGGCCGCTCCGGGGGGCCATCGAGGCCGAGCCCACCTACGTGGCCTCCCCGGTCTTCGACGGGGCCCGGGAGTCGGACATCATGGCCGCTCTGGCCGAGGCCGCCAAGACCACCCACGACGGGGTGCCCTTGGTGAACGAGATGGGGAAGGCCATCCTCTACGACGGCCGGACCGGGGAGCCCTTCGACGTGCCGGTGACCGTGGGCTACATCTACATCATGAAGCTGCTGCACCTCGTGGACGACAAGATCCACGCCCGGTCCACCGGCCCGTACTCCATGATCACCCAGCAGCCCCTGGGCGGGAAGGCCCAGTTCGGCGGCCAGCGGTTCGGGGAGATGGAGGTGTGGGCCCTGGAGGCCTACGGGGCGGCCTACGCCCTCCAGGAGCTCCTCACCATCAAGTCCGATGACGTCCTGGGCCGGGTCAAGGTGTACGAGGCCATCGTCAAGGGCGAGAACATCCCCGAGCCCGGGATCCCCGAGTCCTTCAAGGTCCTCATCAAGGAGATGCAGGCCCTGTGCCTGAACGTGGAGGTCCTCTCGGCGGAGGGCAAGGAGATCGAGATGCGGGAGACCGACGAGGACGTCTTCCGGGCCGCCGAGGAGCTGGGGATCGACCTCTCCCGGCGGGAGCCGGCGGGGGCGGACTACGAGTGAGGGGCTCCCGAGCCACCGTGCCGGAGGCGAGCACGACGTCTGTGTCAGGGACCGTTCGAGACACGAAGGGGGCGAAGCGCTAGGTGCTCGACGTCAACTACTTCGACGAGCTCAGGATCGGGCTGGCCACGGCGGACCAGATCCGCGCGTGGTCGAACGGCGAGGTCAAGAAGCCCGAGACGATCAACTACCGCACCCTCAAGCCCGAGAAGGACGGGCTGTTCTGCGAGCGGATCTTCGGGCCCACCCGGGACTGGGAGTGCCACTGCGGCAAGTACAAGCGGGTGCGGTTCAAGGGGATCATCTGCGAGCGGTGCGGGGTGGAGGTCACCCGGTCCAAGGTGCGCCGGGAGCGGATGGGCCACATCGAGCTGGCCGCCCCCGTCACCCACATCTGGTACTTCAAGGGGGTCCCCAGCCGCCTGGGCTACCTCCTGGACATCCCGCCCAAGGACCTGGAGAAGGTCATCTACTTCGCGGCCTACATCATCACGCGGGTGGACGTTGAGCGGCGCCACCGGGATCTCCCGGCCATCGAGGCCGACCTCGAGCAGGAGAAGCGCCAGATCGAGGCCCAGCGGGACCAGGCCGTGGCCAAGCGCATGGCCGAGCTCGAGGACCGGCTCCGGGAGCTGGAGGCGGAGGGGGCCAAGGGGGCCCAGCTGTCGGCGGCCCGCCGGGAGGCCCAGCGGGACATCGAGCGGATCCGGGAGTCGGCCCAGGCCGAGATCCAGCACCTGGACGACGTCCTGGCCGCCTTCAAGAACCTCCACGTGAAGCAGCTGGTGGCCGACGACCAGGTCTACCGCAGCCTGCGGGAGCGGTTCGGCGACTACTTCGAGGGGGGCATGGGGGCGGAGGCCATCAAGCGGCTCCTCCTCGACCTGGACCTCGAGGCCGAGGCCGCCGCCCTGCGGGAGCAGATCCGCACGACCAAGGGGACCCGCCGCCAGAAGGCCATCAAGCGGCTCAAGGTGGTCAACCACTTCATCGGGACCAAGAACTCGCCCCTCGGGATGGTCCTGGACGCCATCCCGGTGCTCCCGCCTGACCTCCGGCCCATGGTCCAGCTGGACGGGGGCCGCTTCGCCACCAGCGACCTCAACGACCTCTACCGGCGGGTCATCAACCGTAACAACCGGCTCAAGCGGCTCCTGGACCTCCAGGCCCCCGAGATCATCGTCAACAACGAAAAGCGGATGCTCCAGGAGGCCGTGGACGCCCTGTTCGACAACGGGCGCCGGGGCCGGCCGGTCACCGGCCCGGGGAACCGCCCCCTCAAGTCCCTCTCGGACATGCTCAAGGGCAAGCAGGGGCGGTTCCGCCAGAACCTGCTGGGCAAGCGGGTGGACTACTCGGGCCGGTCGGTCATCGTGGTGGGGCCCCAGCTCAAGCTCCACCAGTGCGGTCTGCCCAAGCAGATGGCCCTGGAGCTGTTCAAGCCGTTCGTGATGAAGCGGCTGGTGGACCTGAACCTGGCCCAGAACATCAAGAGCGCCAAGCGGATGGTGGAGCGGGCCCGGCCCCAGGTGTGGGACGTGCTGGAGGAGGTCATCAAGGAGCACCCGGTTCTGCTCAACCGGGCCCCCACCCTGCACCGGCTGGGGATCCAGGCCTTCGAGCCAGTCCTGGTGGAGGGCAAGGCCATCCAGATCCACCCCCTGGTCTGCACCGCCTTCAACGCGGACTTCGACGGGGACCAGATGGCCGTCCACCTGCCGCTGTCGGCGGAGGCCCAGGCCGAAGCCAGGGTCCTCATGCTCTCCACGAACAACATCCTCTCCCCGGCCCACGGGCGGCCCATCGCCG
Source organism: Actinomycetota bacterium (assembly GCA_035573915.1). Taxonomy (GTDB): domain Bacteria; phylum Actinomycetota; class UBA4738; order UBA4738; family UBA4738; genus DATLZQ01. Next base: position 5,581 of record DATLZQ010000051.1, read on the forward strand.
TCCCTACCCAGGACATGGTCCTCGGCATCTACTACCTGACCGTGGCCAACCCCCGGCCCCGGGACGAGCGGGACATCCCGCGGTTCTCCGGGCCGGCCGAGGCCCTCATGGCCCTCGACGCGGGCAAGGTCCGGCTCCACGACGTGGTCAAGGTCCGGCTGCCGGGCAAGGCCCTGCCCCGGGAGGCCTTCGAGCAGGGGTGGGCGGCCCAGACCAACGGCCACGGCCCGCTCGTGGAGACCACCGTGGGGCGGCTCATCTTCAACGAGGCCTTCCCGGCGGACTTCGAGTACGTGAACCGCCACGTCCAGAAGGGGGAGCTGGCCGCCCTGGTGGACGCGGTGGTCAACCGCTACGACCGGCCCACCGTGCAGGGGATCCTGGACAACCTCAAGCAACTGGGCTTCCACTACTCCACCCGGGCCGGGGTGACCATCGGGGTAGAGGATGTGGTGGTGCCCAAGGAGAAGGGCAAGATCCTCGACCACTACGAGAAGCTCGCTGGGAGGATCGAGCAGCAGTACCGCCGGGGCATCATCACCGAGAACGAGCGCCGGGAGGAGCTCATCGCCATCTGGGACAAGGCTACCCGCGACGTGACGGACGCCATGGAGCAGAGCTTCTCCGAGCGGAACCCCATCTACATGATGGCCGACTCGGGGGCCCGGGGGAACATCACGCAGATCCGCCAGCTGGCGGGGATGCGGGGCCTGGTGGCCAACCCCAAGGGCGACATCATCCCCCGGCCCATCAAGTCGAACTTCCGGGAGGGGCTCACGGTCCTGGAGTACTTCATCTCCACCCACGGAGCCAGGAAGGGCCTGGCGGACACGGCCCTCCGGACGGCCGACTCGGGCTACCTCACCCGCCGCCTGGTCGACGTGGCCCAGGAGGTGATCGTCCGGGAGCACGACTGCGGCACGGACCGGGGCCTCCCCATCCGGGTGGCCCAGCCCACCCCCGACGGGCGGCTGGAGCCCCTCTCCCGGGCCATCCTGGACACCAAGGTCTTCGGCCGGGTCCTGGCCGAGGACGTCCGGGTGGACCGGCGAGTGGTCCTGCCCCGGGGCACTGAGGTGGGCGACGCCGAGGTGGACCGGATCGTGGAGCTCGTGGGCGAGGGCCTGGATACCGTCTACGTCCGGTCCGTCCTCACGTGCGACGCCGCGGTGGGGGTCTGCCAGCTGTGCTACGGGCGGAACCTGGCCACGGGGCGCCTGGTGGAGATCGGGGAGGCCGTGGGGATCATCGCCGCCCAGTCCATCGGAGAGCCGGGGACCCAACTCACCATGCGGACCTTCCACACCGGCGGGGTCGTCTGGGAGGACATCACGCAGGGTCTGCCCCGGGTGGTGGAGCTCTTCGAGGCCCGTCGGCCCAAGGGGGAGGCCCAGATCACCGAGCTCTCCGGGGTGGTGGAGATCGAGGACGACGAGGAGAAGAAGGTCCGCCGGATCACCATCACCTCCGACGACGGCGAGCAGGTCCAGTACGCGGTGCCGTTCCGGGCCCGGCTGGCCGTCTCCCACGGGGACCGGGTGGAGGTGGGCCAGCAGCTCACCGAGGGCTCGGTCAACCCCCACGAGAAGCTCCGGGTGGAGGGGGTCCAGGCGGTCCAGCTGCACCTGGTAGAGGAGGTCCAGCAGGTGTACCGGAGCCAGGGCGTGACCATCCACGACAAGCACATCGAGCTGATCATCCGGCAGATGCTGCGCAAGGTGCAGATCATCGAACCGGGGGACACGGACTTCCTGCCCGGGGAGCTCGTGGACCGCAAGAAGTTCGAGGAGAAGAACACCGAGGTCGTTGAGCGGGGGGAGGAACCGGCCCTGGCCCGGCCCATCCTCATGGGCATCACCAAGGCCTCCCTGGCCACGGACTCCTGGCTGGCCGCGGCCTCGTTCCAGGAGACCACCCGGGTCCTCACCGAGGCGGCCATCAGCGGCAAGTCCGACCCGCTCCTCGGGCTCAAGGAGAACGTCATCATCGGCAAGCTGATCCCGGCCGGGACCGGCATGGCCCGGTACCGCAACATCGCCGTCCGGATCAAGCCCGAGGCCATCCCCGAGTACTGGCTGGCCCGCCAGCGCGAGCTGGCCGAGGCCCGGGAGGCCGAGGGCCGGGCCCCGGCCGTGGGCACCATGACCCGGGAGGAGGCCGAGCAGGCCCTGGGCGGGCCGGTCGGGCTGGAAGAGGCCTGAGCGGGCCGGCCCCGGCCGGCCGGAGGCGACCTCGGGGGCGCGCGGGTGGACTCCGAGCCGGACCAGGTGGTGGAGCCGGGGATCGCGGGGGTGCGGGTCCTGCCGCTCCGCCGCCACGAGGACGCCCGGGGGTGGCTGGCCGAGGTGTACCGGCGGGCCTGGGTCCCGGAGGCCGGGGAGGCTGTGCAGGCCAACGTGTCGGTCTCCCGACGGGGGGTGCTGCGGGGCCTCCACTTCCACCGCCGACAGGCCGACTACTGGTGCGTCCTCTCGGGGAGGGCCTTCGTGGGGCTCTTCGACTGCCGGGAGGGCTCGCCCACCCGGGGCCACCGGGCGGAGCTCCGCCTGAGCGCGGACGCCCCCCGGGCCCTGTACATCCCCCCGGGGGTGGCCCACGGCTTCTACGCCGAGGAGGACGTGGTCCTCCTCTACCTCGTGGACCGCTACTTCACAGGGGAGGACGAGTTCGGGGTTGCCTGGGACGACCCCGAGGTAGGGATCGCCTGGCCGGCCCGAGACCCCGTCCTCTCCGAGCGGGACCGCTCGAACCCGCCCCTGGCCGCCCTCGCCGACCCCCCGCCGTTCCGGCCCGCCGGGCCCGCTGCCGAGCCGCCCGGGCCCTCCCGCCCCGCGCCGACCGGACCGGGGCGCGGGCCGTGACCAGGCTCCTGGTCACCGGGGGGTCTGGGTTCCTGGGGAGCTTCCTCGTCCGGCGGTGGGTCGCGGAGGGGCGGGGGGAGGTCCTGAACCTGGACCTCCTCACCTACGCGGCGAGCGAGGCCCGGGTGGCCGAGGTGGCCGCCAGCCCCGCCTACCGGTTCCTCCGGGCCGACGTGGCCGACCGGGAGGCGGTGGAGGCGGCCCTTCGGGAGTTCGCCCCCCGGGCCGTGGTCCACTTCGCCGCCGAGTCCCACGTCACCCGGAGCGAGCGGGAGGCGGCCCGCTTCTGGCGGTCGAACGTCGAGGGCACCCGGGTCCTCCTGGAGGCCTCCGAGGCGGCCGGGGTGGCCCGCTTCGTCCACGTCTCCACCGACGAGGTCTACGGCCCCATCCCCGACGGGGCCTTCCGGGAGGAGGACAAGGAGCCCGGGGAGGGCCGGGCCACCAGCGCCTACGCCCGGAGCAAGGCGGTGGCGGACGACCTGGCCGCGGGGTTCCGGGGGCGGATGGAGGTGGTGGTCCTGCGGCCCACGAACTGCTTCGGGCCGTGGCAGCACCCGGAGAAGGCCTTTGCCCGGTGGGTGACCCGGGCCCTCCGGGGCCGGCTCCTCCCGGTATGGGGGGACGGGGGGCAGGTCCGGCAGTGGCTCCACGCTGAGGACCTCACGGCCGCCGTCCTCCTGGTCCTCGAGGCCCCCGCCCCCCAGCGCGTCTACAACGTGGCCCCCCGCCACGACCCGGAGATCACCAACCTCGAGCTGGCCCGGTGGGTGTGCCGGTACCTGGGCCTGCCCGAGGACCGGGTGGTCCTCACGGCCTACGACCGGCCCGGCCACGACCGGCGGTACGCCGTGGACCCCGCCCGGCTGGAGGCCCTGGGGTGGCGGCCGTCCGAGGACGTGTGGCGGCAGTTCGCCGAGACCGTGGAGTGGTACCGGCGGCGGGAGGAGTGGTGGGGGCCGCTCGTGCCCGAGGCCGAGTCCCTCTACCACGAGGAGGAGGCCCGCTGAAGGGCCGGGGCCCGGGTGCGGTGGTCCCCCTCCTGGTGACCGGGGCGGGAGGCCAGCTGGGGCGGGCCGTGGCGGCCCTGGTCCCCGACGCCCTCCTCCTCACCCGGGCCGACCTCGACGTGACCGACGCGGAGGCGGTGGCCAGGGCCGTGGAGCGGGCCCGGCCCGCCGTGGTCCTGCACGCGGCGGCGTGGACGGCGGTGGACGCCGCCGAGGCCCGGCCGGAGGCGGCCCGGGCGGTGAACGTCCTGGGGACCGAGGCCGTGGTGCGGGCGGCCGCCCGGGCGGGGGCTGTGGTGGTCTACCCCTCCACGGACTACGTGTTCTCCGGGCAGCTCCGCCGCCCCTACCGGGAGGACGACCCCCCCTCCCCCCTCTCGGTCTACGGGCGGACCAAGCTCGAGGGGGAGGAGGCCGTCCGGGCCTGGGAGCACCACCTGGTGGTGCGGACGTCCTGGGTGTTCGGGGAGGGGAGGAACTTCGTGCGCGCCGTCCTGGAGCGGGCGGCGCGGGGGGAGGACCTCGAGGTGGTGGACGACCAGGTGGGGCGGCCCACCCACGCCGGGGACCTGGCCTCGGGGATCCTGGCCCTCCTGCGGGCGGGGGCCCGGGGGACCTTCCACCTGGCCGGTGGCGGGGAGCCCTGTACCTGGGCGGACCTGGCGGAGGCGGTGCTGGAGACGGCGGTCCGGGCCGGCCTCCTCCGTTCGGCCCCCGCCGTGCGCCGGGTGAGCACAAGAGAGTACGATGCCGCCCGGCCGGGGCCGGTGGCCCGGCGGCCCCCTTACAGTGTCCTGGACTGCTCGAAGGCGGCGGGCCTGGGGGTCGCCCTCCGGCCCTGGCGGGAGGCGGTGGAGGCCTACGTGCGGGCCCTGGCCGACCGGGGGGCGGGCCCGGGCGGAGGAGGAGGCCGATGCGCGGGATCGTGCTGGCCGGGGGGCTGGGGACCCGGTTTGACCCGGTGACCCGGGTGGTGAACAAGCACCTGCTGGACGTGTTCGGGGAGCCCATGGTCTTCTTCCCCATCCGCACCCTGGCCCGGGCCGGCATCACCCAGATCGTCCTGGTCACCGGGGACCAGATCCCCCAGTTCAAGAAGCTCCTGGGGGACGGGTCGGAGCTCGGGGTGGAGCTCGAGTACGCCTTCCAGCAGAACCCCGAAGGGGGGATCGCCGACGCCATCGCCAAGGCCGAGGCCCTGGTGGACGGGGAGCGGGTGGTGGTGGTCCTGGGGGACAACCTCTTCGAGGACGACCTCACCCCCTACGTCCGGAAGTTCGAGGAGCAGCCCAAGGGGGCCAAGATCCTGCTCAAGCGGGTGCCCAGGGAGGAGGCCCGGCGGTTCGGGGTGGCCGAGGTCCGGGACGGGAGGATCATCCGGGTGGTGGAGAAGCCGGCCGAGCCCCCCAGCGACCTGGTCCAGACCGGCTGCTACATGTTCGACGAGCGGGTCTTCTCCCTGATCCGGACCCTGACCCCCTCCTGGCGGGGGGAGCTCGAGGTCACCGACCTCAACAACCTCTACATCGAGGAAGGGACCATGACCTACGACGTCCTGCCCGGGTGGTGGACGGACGCCGGGACCCCCCTCACCAAGCTCCGGGCCAGCCTCCTGGTGGCCCTGGAGCGGGGGGCGCCCCTGGACGAGCTCCATGAGCTGCTCCACCGGGCGGGAGGAGGAGGGCCGTGACGGCCCCCGGCACGGGGGGAGAGTTGTCGTGACTGTCGCTTTCACCTACACTGAGCTGTCGGTTCGGGTGCCGTGCGGCCTGCCGGCGGCGTCCGGCCGTTCCCTGTAGGATTTCGGGTGGGGGCGGCCCGGGGAGGCCCCCACCGGCCGAGCGACCACCAATCAGGCCTGTCGACGGACTGATTCGGGGCGACGGGAAGACGACGAGAGTGCAGACGAGAGAGCTATGCCGACCGTACAGCAGCTGGTCAGGAACGGGCGCGAGCGCCCGCGGAGCAAGACGAAGAGCCCCGCTCTTCGCGGGTCTCCGCAGCGGCGCGGCGTCTGCACGCGCGTCTACACCGTCACCCCGAAGAAGCCCAACTCGGCCCTCCGGAAGGTCGCCCGCGTCCGCCTGACCTCCGGGATCGAGGTCACCGCCTACATCCCGGGCATCGGCCACAACCTCCAGGAGCACTCCATCGTGCTGGTCCGGGGCGGGCGGGTGAAGGACCTCCCGGGCGTCCGCTACAAGGTGATCCGGGGAACGCTGGACGCGGCCGGCGTGCGGGACCGGAAGAAGGCCCGGTCCCGGTACGGCGCCAAGAAGACCGCCTAGGGGGTCGGCCATGCCGAGGAGGGGACCCGTCCCGAAGCGCGAGGTCCAGCCGGACCCCATCTACCAGAACACACTGGTGGCGCAGCTCATCAACAAGGTGCTGCGCAACGGCAAGAAGAGCCTGGCCGAGCGGATCGTGTACCGGGCCCTGGAGCAGATCAGCGAAAAGACGTCCAACGACCCGGTGATCACGCTCAAGAAGGCCGTGGAGAACGCTCGGCCGCTCCTCGAGGTCCGGTCGCGGCGGGTGGGAGGGGCCACCTACCAGGTGCCGGTGGAGGTCCGCCCCCAGCGGGGCACCACGCTGGCCCTGCGGTGGATCGTCCAGCACGCCCGGACCCGCAAGGGCGGGCACATGGCGGACCGGCTGGCGGCGGAGATCATGGACGCGGCCTCGGGGCAGGGGCCGTCGGTGAAGCGCCGGGACGACCTGCACAAGATGGCCGAGGCCAACAAGGCCTTCGCCCACTACCGCTGGTAGGCGGGCACGAGGAGCGAGGCGGAGGCGAGAGGCAGGAAAGGGAGGAACGCCCCCGGTCCAGGGACGGGCGGAGCACGGAGGAGATGGCACAGACGGCACGGCAGACGGTGGCGCGAGCACCCGGCAGGGCGGACAAGGCCCTGGTCATCCGGGAGTACCCGCTTGCCCGCACCCGGAACATCGGGATCATGGCCCACATCGACGCGGGCAAGACCACCACCACCGAACGCATCCTCTACTACACGGGCAAGTCCTACAAGGTGGGCGAGGTCCACGAGGGCACCGCCCAGATGGACTGGATGGTCCAGGAGCGGGAGCGGGGGATCACCATCACCTCCGCCGCCACGACCTGCCTGTGGAAGGACCACTGGATCAACATCATCGACACCCCGGGCCACGTGGACTTCACGGTGGAGGTGGAGCGGTCCCTCCGGGTCCTGGACGGGGCCATCGCCATCTTCGACGCGGTGGCCGGGGTGGAGCCCCAGTCCGAGACCGTGTGGCGGCAGGCTGACCGGTACCGGGTCCCCCGGATCTGCTTCGTGAACAAGATGGACCGGGTGGGGGCGGACTTCGAGCGCACTGTGGCCATGATCCGGGAGCGGCTGCACACCGTCCCCCTGGTGGTCCAGCTGCCCTGGGGGGCCGAGGCCTCCTTCGTCGGGGTCATCGACCTCCTGGAGATGAAGGCCCTCCGGTGGGAGGAGGGAATGGGGGAGACCTGGGAGACCGTGGAGATCCCCCCGGAGCTCAGGCCCAAGGCCGAGGAGTGGCGCCACCGGCTGTTCGAGCTGCTGGCTGACCACGACGAGGCCCTGTTCGAGAAGTTCGTGCACAACGAGGAGCCCACCCCCGACGAGCTGCGGCGGGCCCTGCGCACGGCCACCCTGGAGAACACGGGGACCCCCGTGCTCTGCGGGTCGGCCTTCCGCAACAAGGCCATCCAGCCCCTGCTGGACGCCGTGGTGTATTACCTGCCCTCCCCACTGGACGTCCCGCCGGTGCGGGGCCACCGTCCGGGGGACGAGACGGCCGAGGTCGTCCGGCACGCCGACGACGCCGAGCCCTTCTGCGCCCTGGCCTTCAAGATCATGTCCGACCCGTACGTGGGGCGGCTCACCTACCTCCGGGTGTACTCGGGGACCCTCCGCGCCGGCCAGCACGTGGAGAACTCCACCAAGGGCCGCAAGGAGCGGGTGGGGCGGATCCTCCAGATGCACGCCAACCACCGGGAGGACAAGGAGGCCGCCTTCACCGGGGACATCGTGGCCGTGGTGGGGCTCAAGCACACCACCACGGGGGACACCCTGTGCGACCCCGCCGACCCGGTGGTCCTCGAGTCCATGACCTTCCCCACCCCGGTGGTCTCGGTGGCCATCGAGCCCAAGACCAAGGCCGACCAGGACAAGCTCTCCGCGGCCCTGGCCAGGCTGGCCGACGAGGACCCCACGTTCCAGGTCAAGTTCAACGAGGAGACGGGCCAGACCCTGATCTCGGGGATGGGGGAGCTCCACCTCGAGGTCCTGGTGGACCGCCTGACCCGAGAGTTCAACGTGGGGGCCAACGTGGGCAAGCCCCAGGTGGCCTACCGGGAGACCATCCGCAAGGCCGTGCGGGGGGTCGAGGGCCGCTACATCCGGCAGACCGGGGGCCGGGGCCAGTACGGGCACGTGGTGATCGACCTGGAGCCCACGGGCCCGGGCGGGGGCTACGAGTTCGTCAACCGGATCGTGGGCGGGGTCATCCCACGGGAGTACATCCCCGCCGTGGACCAGGGCATCCAGGAGGCCATGGAGTCGGGGGTCCTGGCCGGCTACCCGCTGGTGGACGTCCGGGCCATCCTGGTCGACGGGTCGTACCATGAGGTGGACTCCTCGGAGGTGGCGTTCAAGCTGGCCGGCCAGGCCGCTCTGCGGGAGGCGGCCCGGAGGGCCGGCCCCGTGCTGCTGGAGCCGGTCATGTCCTTCGAGATCCTCACCCCGGAGGAGTTCCTGGGGGACGTCCTGGGCGACGTGACGGCCCGCAGGGGGAAGATCGAGCGGATCGAGGAGCGGGCGGGGATGCGAGTGGTCAGGGTGCAGGTGCCCCTGGCGGAGCTGTTCGGCTACGCCACCGAGCTGCGCTCCAGGACCCAGGGACGGGCCTCCCACACCCCCATGCAGCTCCACTCCTACCAGGAGGTTCCCCCGGCCATCGCCCGGGAGATCGTGGCCCGGGTCCGGGGCGAGTAGGCCGGGGAAGTCGGAGGGACGAGGCAGGCGAGAGCCGGGAGGAGAAGCGATGGCGAAGCAGAAGTTCGAGCGGACCAAGCCCCACGTGAACATCGGGACCATCGGTCACATCGACCACGGCAAGACCACCCTGACGGCAGCCATCACCAAGGTCCTGTCCGAGAAGGGACTGGCCGACTACACGCCGTTCGAGATGATCGACAAGGCCCCCGAGGAGAAGGAGCGGGGCATCACCATCAACATCGCCCACGTGGAGTACGAGACCGAGAAGCGGCACTACGCCCACGTGGACTGCCCGGGGCACGCCGACTACATCAAAAACATGATCACCGGGGCGGCTCAGATGGACGGGGCCATCCTCGTGGTGTCCGCCGCCGACGGCCCCATGCCCCAGACCCGGGAGCACGTCCTCCTGGCCCGCCAGGTGAACGTGCCCTACATCGTGGTGGCCCTGAACAAGTGCGACATGGTGGACGACCCCGAGCTCCTGGACCTCGTGGAGCTCGAGGTCCGGGAGCTCCTCTCCAACTACGAGTTCCCGGGGGAGGAGGTCCCCGTGGTCCAGGTCTCCGCGCTCAAGGCCCTGGAGGGCGACCCCAAGTGGAAGGCCAAGATCGAGGAGCTCCTGGAGGCCATCGACAACTTCATCCCCGAGCCCGTCCGGGACGTGGACAAGCCGTTCCTCATGCCCATCGAGGATGTGTTCTCGATCACGGGCCGGGGCACGGTGGTGACCGGCCGGGTGGAGCGGGGCCGGCTCAAGAAGATGGAAGAGGTCGAGATCGTGGGCCTGCGGGAGACCCGCAAGACGGTGGCCACCGACCTCGAGATGTTCCGCAAGCTCCTGGACGAGGTCCAGGCCGGGGACAACGTGGGAGTCCTGTTGCGGGGCATCGGCAAGGACGAGGTGGAGCGGGGCATGGTGCTGGCCAAGCCCGGGACCATCACCCCCCACACCACGTTCGAGGCCCAGGTGTACGTGCTGTCCAAGGAGGAGGGCGGCCGCCACACGCCGTTCTTCAACGGCTACCGGCCCCAGTTCTACTTCCGGACCACGGACGTGACCGGGGAGATCAAGCTGCCGGAGGGCGTCGAGATGGTGATGCCGGGCGACAACACCACCCTCACGGTGGAGCTCATCAGCCCCATCGCCATGGAGGAGGGGCTGCGGTTCGCCATCCGTGAGGGGGGCCGCACCGTCGGCGCCGGGAGGGTGACCAAGATCCTCAAGTGAGTGCTCTGGGACGTGCTCGGGAGCTCGGGCGGACGGCGGCCGGGGCCATCGTCGGGGGCGTCGTCGCGTCCCCCGCCGGGGCCATCGTCGGGGGCGTCGTCGCGTCCCCCGCCGGGGCCCTCCGCCCGGCTGCCGCCTGGGGGGGTGGGGCCTGATGGCCGCCCCCAGGATCCGCATCAAGCTCCGGGCCTACGACCACGAGCTCATCGACCAGGCGGCCCGGGACATCGTGGAGCACGTGACCCGGACGGGGGCCCGGGTGGTGGGCCCGGTCCCCCTCCCCACGGAGCGTCACCTGTTCACGGTGATCCGGTCCCCCCACAAGGACAAGGACAGCCGTGAGCACTTCCAGATGCTCACCCACAAGCGGCTCATCGACATCCTCGACGCCACCTCCAAGACGGTCCAGGAGCTCCAGCGACTGAACCTCTCCGCCGGCGTCGACATCGAGATCAAGCTGTAGCGGAGGGCCGGGATGGCGACGGCGAAGGGCATCCTCGGCACCAAGCTCGGGATGACCCAGGTCTTCACGGAGGACGCCCGGGCCGTCCCGGTCACGGTGATCCAGGCCGGGCCCTGCGTGGTGACCCAGGTCAAGACCCGGGAGCGGGACGGCTACGAGGCCGTCCAGCTCGCCTACACGGACGGGGGGCGGCGGGTCCGGGTGAACCGCCCCATGGCCGGCCACTTCGCCCGGGCCGGGGTCCCGCCCCAGCGGCACCTGGTGGAGCTCCGCACGGACGACGCCTCCAGCTACCGGCTCGGGCAGACCATCACCGTGGACATCTTCCAGCCCGGCGAGCGGGCCGACGTGATCGGGGTGTCCAAGGGCAAGGGGTTCGCCGGGACCATGAAGCGCCACGGCTTCGGGGGGCTCCCAGACTCCCACGGCACCGAGCGCAAGCACCGGTCGCCGGGGTCGGTGGGGGCCGCGGCCACCCCCTCCCGGGTGTTCAAGGGGATGCGGATGGCCGGCCAGATGGGCCACGAGCGGGTGACGGTCCTCAACCTGGAGGTGGTGGACCGGGACCCGGAGCGGAACCTCCTGCTGCTCAAGGGGGCCGTGCCCGGGCCCGTGGGGGGGCTGGTCATGGTCCGCTCCAGCGTGAAGACCACCGAGAAGAAGAGGAAGCGCCACTGATGGCCACGGTCGAGGTCCGCAGCCCGGAGGGGCAGGTCCTCGGGGAGCGGGAGCTTCCCGCGAGCCTGTTCGAGGCCCCGGTCAACGTGCCCCTCATGCACCAGGTGGTGGTGGCTGCCCTGGCCGCCCAGCGGGCCGGGACCCATTCCACCAAGACCCGGGGGGAGGTGTCGGGGGGCGGCCGCAAGCCCTGGCGGCAGAAGGGGACGGGCCGGGCCCGGCACGGCTCGATCCGCTCCCCGATCTGGGTGGGAGGCGGGGTGGCCCACGGGCCCAAGCCCCGCGACTACACCCAGCGGGTGAACAAGAAGATGAAGCGGGCCGCGCTCCGCTCGGCCCTCACCGACGCGGTCCGCAGCGGCAAGCTGGCCGTGGTCTCCGAGCTCCGGTTCGAGGAGCCCAAGACCAAGCGGGCGCTGGCCGTCCTCGAGGCCCTGGGGCTCGAGGGGAAGGTCCTGGTGGTGCTGGCGGAGCGGGACGAGGCCGTGGAGAAGTCCTTCCGGAACCTCCCCCACGTGAAGGTGGACCGGGTGTCCCACCTCAACACGTACGACCTCCTCTACGCCGACCGGGTCCTGTTCACCGAGGAGGCGCTGGACGCCCTGGCCCGGGAACGGGGAGAGGACGGCTCGGGGGAGTCTCGGGAGGAGGCGTCCCAAGGCTCTGAGGCCGAACCGACGGCCGACCGGACCGAGGAGGTGGAGCCATGAAGAGCCCGCGGGACGTGATCATCCGCCCGGTGGTCTCGGAGAAGTCCTACGCGGGCATCGAGCGCAACACCTACACGTTCGTGGTCCGCCCGGACGCCAACAAGACCGAGATCAAGCAGGCCGTCCAGCAGATCTGGAACGTCCGGGTGGTGGACGTGCGGACCCTGCGGCGCCGGGGCAAGGTGAAGCGGACCCGGTACACCTTCGGCAAGCGGCCCGACCAGAAGCGGGCCATCGTGAAGCTGGCCGAGGGCGACCGGATCGAGCTGTTCGAGGCCGGGAGACCGTGAGCGATGGCGATCAAGAAGATCAAGCCCACCACGCCCGGACAGCGGGGGATGACGGTTCCGGACTTCTCGGAGATCACCAAGACCGAGCCCGAGAAGTCCCTCACCCGGCCGCTGCCCAAGAAGGCCGGACGGAACGTCTACGGGCGGATCACCGCCCGGCACCGGGGGGGAGGAGCCAAGCGCAAGTACCGGGTGATCGACTTCCGCCGGGACAAGGACGGCATCCCGGCCAAGGTGGCGGCCATCGAGTACGACCCCAACCGCAGCGCCCGCATCGCCCTGCTCCACTACGCGGACGGGGAGAAGCGCTACATCCTGGCCCCCCAGGGCCTGGAGGTGGGCCAGACCGTGGAGTCCGGTGAGAAGGCCGACATCCGGCCGGGGAACGCCCTGCCCCTGGCCAACATCCCGGTGGGGACGGTCGTCCACAACGTGGAGCTCAAGCCGGGGGCCGGGGGGAAGCTGGTGCGGGCGGCCGGGACGGGGGCCCAGCTGCTGGCCAAGGAGGCAGACTTCGCCACCCTCCGGATGCCCTCTGGGGAGATCCGGATGGTCCCCCTCCGGTGCCGGGCCACCGTGGGGGTGGTGGGGAACCCCGAACACGAGCTCGTATCATTGGGAAAGGCCGGGCGGAGCCGCCACCTCGGGCGGAGGCCGTCCGTGCGGGGCGTCGCCATGAACCCCGTCGACCACCCGCTGGGCGGGGGCGAGGGGAAGACCAGCGGGGGCCGGCACCCCACCAGCCCGTGGGGCAAGAAGGAGGGCCGGACCCGCAAGCGCAAGCCGTCGGACAGGCTCATCGTGCGGCGCCGTGGAAAGGGAAGAGGGTAAGCCATGCCGCGTTCGGTGAAGAAGGGGCCGTTCGTCGACGAGCACCTCATGAAGAAGATCGAAGAGATGAACCGCCGCGGGGAGAAGCGGGTCATCAAGACCTGGTCGCGGCGGTCCACGATCGTGCCGGAGATGGTGGGGCACACCATCGCCGTGCACGACGGTCGCAAGCACGTCCCCGTCTACATCACCGAGGCCATGGTCGGCCACAAGCTCGGGGAGTTCGCGGTGACCCGGACCTTCCGGGCCCACGGGCACCACACCGAGCGGAGCACCGCGCTCAAGTGAGGGTGGGGATGGAGGCCAGGGCCACCGCCAGATACGTCCGGATCTCCCCGCGCAAGATGCGCCGCTCGGTCGACCTCATCCGGGGCCGGCACGTGGAGGACGCCCGCCGGGTCCTCCGCCTCACTCCCTATGCGGCCAACCGGACCCTGGCCAAGGTCCTCGAGTCCGCGGTGGCCAACGCCGAGCAGAAGCAGGCCATCGTGGAGAACCTGGTGGTGTCCAGGGCCTGGGTGGACGAGGGGCCCACGCTGCGCCGGTGGCGGCCCCGGGCCTTCGGGCGGGCCACCCGGATCCGCAAGCGCACCAGCCACGTCACCGTGGTGGTGGAGACCATGGAGGGGGTGCCCGGTGGGTCAGAAGGTTAACCCCTACGGTCTTCGGCTGGGCATCATCTACCCCCACAAGTCCAAGTGGTTCGCCCGAGGGCGGGAGTACGCCCAGGCCCTCCACGAGGACATCCGGATCCGCAGCTACATCACCTCCCGGCTCACCCGGGCCGGCATCTCCAGCGTGGACATCGAGCGCAAGGGGGACCAGGTCCAGATCTTCATCCGCACCGCCCGGCCGGGCATCGTGATCGGCCGCAAAGGGGCGGAGGTGGACCGGATCCGGCGGGACATCGAGCGAATGACCGGGCGCCGGGTGGACGTGAAGGTGGAGGACATGAACCAGGCCGCCAGCGAGCTCCGGCCCGAGACCGACGCCACCCTCCTGGCGCAGTCCGTGGCCGAGCAGCTCGAGGGCCGGGTGTCGTTCCGGCGGGCCATGCGCCGGGCGGTCCAGACCGCCATGCGGGCGGGGGCCCTGGGTGTCCGGGTCCAGTGCAGCGGCCGGCTGGGAGGGGCCGAGATGTCCCGGAGGGAATGGTACCGGGAGGGGCGGGTCCCCCTGCACACCCTGCGGGCCAAGATCGACTACGGGACGGCCGAGGCCAAGACCACCTTCGGGGTCATCGGGGTCAAGGTCTGGGTCTACCACGGGGACGAGATCCCCGCCCAGGAGCAGGAGATCGAACGGGTCCGGGCCCGGGCCCTGGCGGGGGTCTCGGTGGCCCGCACCGGCGCGGCCTCCACGGGAGCCCTCATCACCGACGTCCGGGAGATCCTGGAGGAGGAGCGCCCGCTCCCCGTGGCCGTGCCTGAGGGTGGGACCGCCCAGGAGGAGGTCCCGGCCGACCGCCCGGCCCGGACCCCGGCCCGGGCCCCGGCCAGGCGGGCCAAGGGCTCCTCCAAGGCCGCCCCCAAGGGCGCCGGCCCCAAGGAGGGGGGCTCCGAGCAGGGTCCCGGGGAGGCCGGTCCGAGGGAGGCCGGTGGCGGGACCGCCGGGGAGGCCCCCGAGGCCCGGCACGAGGCTCCGGACCGGCACGAGGCTCCGGAGGGGGGTGAGTAGGCCGTGCTCCAGCCGAGGAAGGTCAAGCACCGCAAGCAGCACCGGGGCCGGACCAAGGGCCAGGCCAAGGGCGGGACCGAGGTCCACTTCGGCGACTACGGGCTGCTCGCCCTGGAGCCGGGCTGGATCACCAACCGCCAGATCGAGGCGGCCCGGATCGCCATGACCCGGCACATCCGCCGGGGCGGCAAGGTGTGGATCAACATCTTCCCCGACAAGCCCGTCACCAAGAAGCCGGCCGAGACCCGGATGGGCTCGGGGAAGGGCAACCCCGAGGGCTGGGTGGCGGTGGTCAAGCCGGGCCGGGTGATGTTCGAGCTCTCCGGGGTGTCCGAGGCCGTGGCCCGGGAGGCCATGCGGAGGGCGGCCCACAAGCTCCCCGTCAAGTGCAAGTTCGTGGTCCGGACGGGGGTGACCGAATCGTGAAGGCCGCCGAGCTCCGGCAGCTGTCCGACGCCGAGCTCCTGAGCCGCCTCGAGGAGCAGAAGGAGGAGTTGTTCAACCTCCGCTTCCAGGCGGCCACCGGCCAGCTGGACAACCCCATGCGGATCAAGCAGGTCCGCCACGACATCGCCCGGATCCTCACCATCCTGCGGGAGCGCCGTCCCGAGGAGGAGCTAGAGCGGCAGGTAGCCGCGGCGGACCGGGAGGCCCTGGAGGAGCGGCGGGTGGCCGCGGCCCGCGAGGAGCGCGCCGCCGGGGCCCAGGAGCCCGGCCCGGAGCCGGAGGAGGCGTAGCGCATGGCGGACCAGGGGACGCAGGCTCCGGAGACCGCGGCTCGTCGGCGGGGCACCCGCAAGGTGCGGACCGGGGTGGTGGTCTCGGACAAGATGGATAAGACCGTGGTGGTCAAGGTCACCTCCGTCGTCCGCCACCCCCTGTACGGCAAGACCGTGCGGCGGTCCAAGAAGTTCAAGGCCCACGACGAGGGCAACCAGGCCCGCCAGGGCGACGTGGTGCGGATCATGGAGACCCGCCCGCTGTCCAAGACCAAGCGGTGGCGGGTGGTGGAGATCGTGGAGAGGGCGAAGTAGCCGTGATCCAGCAGGAGACCCGCTGCCGGGTGGCGGACAACACCGGGGCCAAGGAGGTCCAGGTCATCCGGGTCCTCGGTGGGTCGGGCCGCCGCTACGCCGGGGTGGGGGACGTCGTCATCGCCTCGGTCAAGGACGCCCTCCCCGGCGGGGCGGTGAAGAAGGGCGACATCGTCCAGGGCGTGGTGGTCCGCACCGTCAAGGAGCGCCGCCGGCCGGACGGCTCGTACATCAAGTTCGACGACAACGCCGTGGTCCTCTTGACCGACGGGCGCAACCCCAAGGGGACCCGCATCTTCGGCCCCGTGGCCCGTGAGCTCCGGGAGAAGAAGTTCATGAAGATCATCTCGCTGGCCCCGGAGGTGCTGTAGCTATGCCAGGGCTGGACATCAGGAAGAACGACGAGGTGGAGGTCATCGCCGGCAAGGACAAGGGGAAGCGGGGCCGGGTGGTCCTGGTCCTACCCAGGGAGAACCGGGTGATGGTGGAAGGCGTCAACCGGGTCAAGCGCCACATGCGGGTCCGGCCCTCCCGTCAGTCCGGCCGGATCCAGGAGGGCGGGATCATCACCAAGGAGCTCCCGATCCACGTCTCCAACGTGCTGCCGGTGTGCAAGAGCTGCGGGCGGCCCACCCGGGTGGGCCACCGGGTGGAGGAGGGCCGCAAGGTCCGGGTGTGTCGACGCTGCGGAGGGGAGTTCTGACCGTGGTCCAGACCGTCCCGCCCCCCAGGCTCCGGGAGCGCTACCGCCGGGAGGTGGTGCCCCAGCTCATGCGCGAGCTCGGCATCGACAACCCCATGCGGGTGCCGCGCCTGGAGAAGGTCGTGGTGAACATGGGCGTGGGGGACGCCGTGCGAGACCCCAAGCTGCTGGACGCGGCCGTGGCCGACCTGGCCGCCATCACCGGGCAGAAGCCCGCCGTGACCAGGGCCCGGAAGTCCATCGCCGGGTTCAAGCTCCGCAAGGGCATGGCCATCGGGGCCAAGGTCACCCTCCGGGGGGCCCGGATGTGGGAGTTCCTGGACCGCCTGCTCTCCACGGCCCTGCCCCGGATCCGGGACTTCCGGGGGCTGGACCCGGAGGCCTTCGACGGGCACGGCAACTACACGATCGGGGTCACCGAACAGCTCATCTTCCCGGAGGTCGACTACGACAAGGTGGTCAAGGTCCGGGGGATGGACATCACCATCGTGACCACGGCCCGAGACGACGAGGAGGCCCGGGCGCTGCTGCGGGCCCTGGGCTTCCCGTTCGCCGGGCAGCCGGCGGTGGCCGTCGCGGCGAGCTGAGCGAGGAAGGGACGGGATGGCCAAGAAGGCGCTGATCGAGAAGCAGAAGCGGTCCGGGAAGAAGTTCCGGGTCCGTTACTACACGCGCTGCCTGCGGTGCGGACGGCCCCGGGCCGTGTTCCGTAAGTTCATGCTGTGCCGCCTGTGTTTCCGCCAGCTCGCTCACCAGGGTGAGATCCCGGGCGTCACGAAGGCGTCGTGGTGACCGCCATGGTGATGACCGACCCCATCGCGGACATGCTCACGCGCATCCGCAACGCCAACATGGCGTACAAGGAGGAGGTCGTGGTCCCCAGCTCCAAGCTGAAGGAGGAGGTGGCCCGGATCCTGCTGCGGGAGGGCTACCTGGCGGAGGCCACCGTGGACGGCGAGGGCAAGGACCGGGTGATCCGGATGCGGCTCAAGTTCGGGCCCAACCGGGAACGGACCATCACCGGGATCAAGCGGGTGTCGAAGCCCGGGAAGCGGGTGTACGTGGACGCCGACCACCTCCCACGGGTCATGGGTGGCCTGGGGGTGGCCATCCTCTCCACCTCCCGGGGGGTCCTCACCGACCGGCAGGCCCGCAAGCTCCGGGTGGGGGGCGAGGTCCTGGCCTACGTGTGGTGAGGGGCGAGGGAGATGTCGCGCATCGGACGCAGGCCCATCCAGATCCCCGAGGGGGTGGAGGTCCAGGTGGACGGGTCCCGGGTCTCGGTCCGGGGCCCCAAGGGGTCCCTGGAACAGACCTTCCACCCCGACATGCGCATCGTGCTGGAGGACGGGGTGGTGAAGGTGGAGCGCCCCAGCGACGAGGGATTCCACCGCGCGCTGCACGGGCTCACCCGCACCCTCATCGCCAACATGGTGGAGGGGGTCACCAAGGGCTTCGAGAAGCGGCTGGAGGTGGTGGGGGTGGGCTACCGGGCGGCCCTGCGGGGCTCGGACCTGGAGCTCTCGGTGGGATACTCCCACCCGGTCGTCTACCCCGCCCCTCCGGGCATCGAGTTCGAGGTCCCCGCCCCCAACCGGATCGTGGTGCGGGGGATCGACAAGCAGCAGGTGGGCGAGGTGGCCGCGGAGATCCGCCGGATCCGCAAGCCCGAGCCCTACAAGGGCAAGGGAATCCGCTACGAGGGCGAGCAGGTCCGCAAGAAGGCCGGGAAGGCCGCCAAGGGAGGGAAGTAGCCGGTGCCCGTGCACGCCGCGGAGAAGCGTGAGGCCCGGATCCGCCGGCACCGGCGGGTGCGGAAGAAGGTGTTCGGCACCCCCGACCGCCCGCGCCTCTCCGTGTACCGGTCCAACCGGCACATCTACGCCCAGCTCGTGGACGACGTGGCCGGCCGGACGCTGGCCGCCGCCTCCGACCTCGGGATGGGGGACGGGACCAAGACCGAGCGGGCCCGAAGGGTGGGGCTGGCCATCGCCGAGCGGGCCCGGGCCATCGGGGTGGAGCGGGCGGTGTTCGACCGTGGGGGGCGCCTCTACCACGGGCGGGTGAGAGCCGTGGCCGAGGGGGCCAGGGAGGGAGGACTGCAGATTTGAGGAGGATGGACCAGCAGGCCGAGCGGGCCCCGTACGAGGAGCGGGTGGTGGCCATCAACCGGGTGGCCAAGGTGGTCAAGGGCGGCCGCCGGTTCAGCTTCACCGCCCTCGTGGTAGTGGGCGACGGGGCCGGCCGGGTGGGGGTGGGCTACGGGAAGGCCAAGGAGGTCCCGGCCGCCATCCAGAAGGGGGTGGAGGAAGCCAAGAAGAACATGTTCGAGGTCCCCCTCATGAACACCACCATCCCCCACGAGGTCGTGGGGGAGGACGGCGCCGGCGTGGTCCTGCTCAAGCCGGCCGCCCCGGGGACGGGCGTGATCGCCGGCGGTCCGGTCCGGGCGGTAGTGGAGGCCGCGGGGATCAAGGACATCCTGTCCAAGTCCCTGGGCTCGGACAACCCCATCAACATGGTCCACGCCACCATCCGGGGGCTCAAGCAGCTCCGGCGGCCGGAGGACGTGGCCCGGCTCCGGGGCCGGGACCCCAGCGAGGTAGCCCCCCGGGCCATGCTGGAGGGGGTGGCCCGGGCCGAGGTGGCGCTGGCCGCCCGCCGGGCCCAGACGCAGGAGGCCGACGGTGGCGAAGAAGCTTAAGGTGACCCAGGTGCGGAGCGTGATCGAGCGGCCCAGGGATCAGAAGGCCACGGTCCGGGCCCTGGGCCTGCGGCGCGTCAACCACAGCGTGGTGAAGGACGACCGGCCGGAGATCCGGGGCATGATCGCCAAGGTCTCGCACCTGGTGCGGGTGGAGGAGGTGGAGGAATGAAGCTCCACCACCTGCGCCCCGCCCCAGGTTCGAGGAGGCCCCGCCGGCGGGTGGGGCGGGGCCGGGCCGCCGGGCAGGGCAAGACGGCCGGGCGGGGGACCAAGGGCTACCTGGCCCGCCACAACCCCAAGCAGGGGTTCGAGGGTGGACAGATGCCGCTCCAGCGGCGGGTGCCCAAGCTCAAGGGCTTCACCAACCCCGGCCGGGTGGAGTACGCCGTGGTCAACGTCCAGCGGCTGGCCCAGGCCTTCGAGGCCGGGGCGGAGGTGACGCCCGAGGCTCTGCGGGAGCGGGGATTGGTCCGGAAGGGCCTGCCGGTCAAGGTCCTGGGCCAGGGAGAGCTGGACCGGCCGCTCTCGGTGCGGGTCCACGCTGTCTCCGAGTCGGCCCGCCAGAAGATCGAGGCGGCCGGGGGGCGGGTGGAGCTGCTCCTCACCCGTTAGACTGGGACCGGCTGAGGGCGGCGAGGAGTCAGGCCACAGGTGCTCAGGGCGTTCGTCAACGCGTTCAAGGTCCCGGACCTCCGGAACAAGATCCTCTTCACCCTGTTCATGGTGGCCGTGTACCGCCTGGGCTCCCACATCCCGGTGCCGAACGTGGACATCTCCCGGCTGGCCGACTTCCAGGCCCAGGCCCGCAGCCAGGGGCTCTCCGCTCTCCAGTTCATCAACCTGTTCTCGGGCGGGGCGCTCACGAACTTCGCCATCTTCTCGCTGGGCATCATGCCCTATATCACGAGCTCCATCATCATGCAGTTGCTCACGGTGGTCATCCCCCGCCTCGAGCAGTGGCAGAAGCAGGGCGAGATCGGGATCAAGAAGATCACCCAATGGACCCGCTACATGACGGTCACCCTGGCCCTCCTCCAGTCCACGGCTCTGGTGTTCCTGTTCCACAACCAGTTCGGGGTGGTGCGGGCCTTCACCCCGCCCCGGGTGGCGCTCATCGTGATCACCATGACCGCGGGCACCGCCCTCATCATGTGGATGGGGGAGCTCATCACCCAGCGGGGGATCGGCAACGGGATGTCGATCCTCATCTTCACCAGCGTGATCTCGACCATGCCCGCGGAGGGGGCGGCCATCCTCTCCCAGGGGGGTCAGGCCAAGTTCTGGTTCCTCCTGGCCCTGGGGATCGGGATCATCCTGGCCGTGGTCTTTATGGAGCAGGGCCAGCGCCGCATCCCCGTCCAGTACGCCAAGCGGGTGGTGGGGCGTCGGATGGTGGGAGGACAGAGCACCTACATTCCGCTCAAGGTCAACCAGTCGGGGGTGATCCCCATCATCTTCGCCTCGTCGGTCCTCTACTTCCCCACCCTGCTCCAGAACGCCATCCAGGCCGACTGGTTTCAGAACGTGGTCAACAACATCCTGCTCAACCAGGCCAACGTGGTGTACATGCTGATCTACGGCCTGCTCGTGGTGTTCTTCGCCTACTTCTACACCGCCATCACCTTCAACCCGATCGACACGGCGGACAACATCCGAAAGTACGGGGGGTTCATCCCGGGCATCCGGCCGGGGCGCCCCACCGCGGAATACCTCTCCGCCATCCTGAACCGCATCACCCTGCCGGGGTCTCTGTTCCTGGCCACCATCGCCCTCCTCCCCTCGGTGTTCCTGGCCATCTGGGCCATCCAGGCCTTCCCCTTCGGGGGGACATCCATCCTGATCACGGTGGGCGTGGCCCTGGAGACCATGAAGCAGCTCGAGTCCCAGCTCATGATGCGGCACTACGAGGGGTTCCTCCGCTCGTGAGGCTGGTGCTCCTGGGCCCGCCCGGGGCCGGCAAGGGAACCCAGGCGGCCCGCCTCGCTGAACGCCACGGGTGGCGCCATATCGCCTCGGGAGATCTCTTCCGCCGCCACGTCCAGGAGGGGACGGAGCTGGGGACGCAGGTGCGGTCCTACCTGGACCGAGGGGAGCTGGTCCCCGACGAGCTGACCGTGCGGATGGTCATGGAGGAGGTGGCCCGGTCCCCGGCCGGGTTCGTCCTGGACGGCTTCCCCCGCACCCTCCCCCAGGCCGAGGCCCTGGAGCGGGAGCTGGCCGCCGCGGGCCGCCCCCTGTCCCTGGCCCTGGCCTTCGTGCTGGACGAGGAGGCGGCCGTGGCCCGGATCGCCGGGCGGCGGACCTGCGCCCGCTGCCAGCGCGTGTACAACGTGGTCTTCGCCCCTCCCCGGGTGGAGGGCCGGTGCGACGCCTGCGGCGGGGAGCTGGTCCAGCGCTCGGACGAGGACGAGCCCACCGTTCGCCGACGCCTGGCCGTGTACCGGGAACAGACCCTCCCCCTGCTCGGGTTCTACGGGGGGCGGGGCCTGCTGCGGGAGGTGGACGCGGGCGGCACGGAGGAGGAGGTCGCCGCCAAGGTGGAGGCCATCCTCCAGGAGGCGGGGGGAGGGGACCCGTGATCATCCTCAAGTCTCCGGAGGAGATCGACCGCATGCGGAAGGCGGGACGGGTGGTGGCCCGGACCATCGAGCGGCTCCTGGCCGAGGTGCGGCCGGGAGTGACCACGGCCTACCTGGACCAGGTGGCGGAGGCCGCCATCCGGGAGCAGGGGGCCCTCCCCTCCTTCAAGGGGTACCGGGGCTTCCCCGCCTCCATCTGCACCTCCCTCAACGACCAGGTCGTGCACGGCATCCCCGGCCGTCGGGTGCTCCGGGAGGGGGACCTCCTCAAGCTCGACGTGGGGGCCATCTGGGACGGGTACCACGCGGACTCGGCCGTGTCGGTGTTCGTGGGCGGCCGGGCCCCCTCCGACGTGGCCGAGAAGCTGGTGCAGGTGACCGAGGATTCCCTGGAGGCGGGCATCGCCGCCCTCCGGCCGGGCGCTCGCCTCTCCGACGTGGGGCACGCCGTCCAGCAGGTGGTGGAGGGGGCGGGCTTCTCCTGCGTGCGGGAGTACACGGGCCACGGCATCGGCCGGAGCCTCCACGAGGACCCCCAGGTGCCGAACTACGGGCCCCCCGGCCGGGGACCGGTGGTCCGGCCGGGGCTGGTGGTGGCCATCGAGCCCATGGTGAACGTGGGCGGCTGGCGGACCCGGGTCCTGGGGGACCGGTGGACGGTGGTCACGGCCGACGGGAGCCTCTCCGCCCACTTCGAGCACACCGTGGCGGTGACGGAGGACGGCCCCGAGGTCCTCACTGCCAGGGACGGCGGCTGAGCTCCTCGCCCGCCCTGGCCCGAGCTCCGGGGGGGGCCGGACCGGGACCCGTGCTATGGGGGCCGGGCCGGGACCTGTCCTATGGGGGCCGGCCCGGGCCGTGGACGGGCAGCGGGCGGGCCCGTATACTGGCACTGGTTTCGGGGCGTCTGCCCCGTGTTCAGCGTGTCTGGAGGAGGGAAACCCGGAGCCCATGGCGAAGAAGGACGTCATCGAGGTGGAGGGCACCGTGGTGGAGCCACTGCCGAACGCCATGTTCCGGGTGGAGCTGGACAACGGGCACCGGGTCCTGACCCACATCTCGGGCAAGATGCGGATGAACTACATCCGGATCCTGCCCGGCGACCGGGTGCTTGTGGAGCTGTCCCCGTACGACCTCACCCGGGGCCGGATCGTCTACCGGTACCGGTAAGCCGGGTAGGCACGCGACGTCCAGGGGGTCGAGCAGGTGAAGGTCCGTCCGTCGGTGAAGAGGATCTGCGAGCGGTGCAAGCTGATCCGCCGCGGGGGGCGGGTCATGGTCATCTGCTCCAACCCCCGGCACAAGCAGCGGCAGGGCTAGGAGGGAGCTGAGGTGGCACGGATCGCCGGGGTCGACCTCCCGCGGGAGAAGCGGGTGGATATCGCCCTGCGCTACATCTACGGCATCGGGCCCACCCGGGCCCGGGAGATCGTCCAGGCGGTGGGGGTGGACGGGGGCCGGAAGGTCCGCGACCTCACCGACGAGGAGATCACCAAGATCCGGGCCTTCATCGACCGCAACTACAAGGTGGAGGGCGACCTGCGGCGAGACGTGGCCCAGGACATCAAGCGGAAGATCGAGATCGGCTGCTACCAGGGCATCCGACACCGGCGCAGCCTGCCGGTCCGGGGGCAGCGGACCCACACCAACGCCAGGACCCGCAAGGGCCCCAAGAAGACCGTGGGCGTCAAGCGGAAGAAGAAGTGACCGGGGGAGACCGAGGACCCGATGGCCGGGAAGACGAAGAAGCCACGGCGGCGTGAGAAGAAGAACGTCGTGCACGGGGTGGCCCACATCAAGTCCACCTTCAACAACACGATCGTGACCATCACCGACCTCGAGGGGAACACGCTGGCGTGGGCCAGCGCGGGCAACGTCGGGTTCAAGGGGTCCAGGAAGTCCACTCCGTTCGCCGCCCAGCTGGCGGCGGAGGCGGCCGCCCGCCGGGCCCAGGAGCACGGGGTGCAGAAGGTGGACGTCCTGGTGAAGGGCCCCGGCTCGGGCCGGGAGACGGCCATCCGGTCGCTGGCCGCGGCGGGCCTGGAGATCCTGGGCATCCAGGACGTGACCCCGGTGCCCCACAACGGGTGTCGGCCCCGGAAGCGGCGCCGCGTCTAGCGGAGGGTTCCCCGGCCGAGGGGGCCGGGGAGAGACGAGGCGGGGCAGAAGTGGATGATCCCCCGCCAAGGAGGTAAGGCACGTTGCTCATCGTCCCACGACCTCAGATCCAGGAAGAGGAGATCAGCCCCACGCGGTCGAAGTTCGTGGTGGAGCCCCTCCGCCCCGGCTTCGGCTACACGATCGGGAACGCCCTCCGGCGGACCCTGCTCTCCTCCATCCCCGGAGCCGCCGTCGCCTCCGTGCGGATCGACGGCGTGCTCCACGAGTTCTCCACCATCCCCAAGGTGACCGAGGACGTCACCGACATCGTCCTCAACCTCAAGGAGCTGGTGATCCGGTCTGAGGTGGATGAGCCGGTCACCGCGTACCTGCGGGCCCGGGGCCCGGCCGAGGTCAAGGCGGGAGACATCGAGACCCCGGCCGGGGTCCAGATCCTGAACCCCGACCTCCACATCGCCACCGTGGGGCGGGGCGGGAGCCTTGAGATGGAGCTCACCATCCACCGAGGGGTGGGCTACCGGCCGGCGGAGCGGAACAAGTCGCCCCGTGACCCCATCGGCGTCATCCCCGTGGACTCCATCTTCTCCCCGGTCCGCCGCGTCACCTACGCCGTGGAGGCCACCCGGGTGGAGCAGGAGACGAACTGGGACCGGCTGATCCTGGACGTGGAGACGGACGGCTCGGTGTCCCCTCGGGAGGCCCTGGCCTCCGCCGGGACCACCCTGGCCGACCTCATCAACCTCTTCGCCGAGCTGGCCGAGAGCCCGGGGCTCCAGGTGGGGCCGGCGGAGCAGGAGGCCCAGGTGAGCGGGGACCTGGCCCTCGCCATCGAGGACCTCAACCTCTCGGTCCGCTCCTACAACTGCCTCAAGCGGGAGGGGATCAACACGGTGGGCGACCTGGTCCAGAAGAGCGAGTCCGAGCTCATGGACATCCGCAACTTCGGCCAGAAGTCCATCGAGGAGGTCAAGGCGAAGCTGGCCGAGCTCGGCCTGTCCCTGCGGGAGGAGTAGGTGCCGAAGCCGAAGAAGGGACCCAGGCTGGGGGCGGGGCCGGGGCACCAGAGGCGGCTCCTGGCCGGCCTGGCCGCCCAGCTCTTCGTTCACGGGCGCATCGAGACCACCGAGGCCAAGGCCAAGGCGGTGCGGCCGGTGGCTGAGCGGCTCATCACGTTCGCCAAGCGGGGGGACCTGGCGGCCCGCCGGGAGGTCCTGAAGACCGTGCCGGACCGGGAGGTGGTCCACAAGCTGTTCTCGGAGATCGCTCCTCGGTTCGCCGAGCGCAACGGGGGCTACACGAGGATCGTCAAGCTCGGGCCCCGCAAGGGGGACGCCGCCCCCATGGCCCTGATCGAGCTGGTCGAGCGGGGGGAGGACTAGGGCCGGCCGCCGGCCCCGGTGGCCGCCCCATGGCCGTCATCCGGCTGCTCCTGGCCTACGACGGGACCGACTTCCACGGGTGGGCCAGGCAGCCCGGGCTTCGGACCGTCCAAGGGGCCATCGAGGGGGTCCTGGAGCGGCTCCTGGGGGAGGTCCCGCCGCTCTCGGTGGCCGGCCGGACCGACGCGGGCGTCCACGCCGAGGGGCAGGTGGCGTCCTTCCCCGCCCCCGAGCGGCTGGACCCCGGACGGGTGCAGCGGGCGCTCAACGCCGCCCTGGCCCCGGAGGTGGTGGTCCTGCGGGCCGATCGGGCTCCGGAGGGGTTCGACGCCCGCCGCAGCGCCCGGGCCCGCGAGTACCTCTACCGGCTGGACACCTCGCCCCTGCCCCACCCGTTCACCGCCCGCTTCGTCTGGCACCGGGCCGGGAGGCTCTCGGTCGGCCGGATGCGGCGGGCCGCCGGGCTGCTCGTGGGCGAACACGACTTCGCCTCGTTCTGCCGGGCCCCGAAGGTCCCCGCCAGCACCGTCCGCCGCCTGGAGCGGCTGGCGGTGTCGGTGCGGGGGGAGCGGGTGGAGGTCCGGGCCCGGGCCAACGCCTTCCTCCACCAGATGGTGCGCAGCCTGGTGGGGACCCTGGTGGCGGTGGGGGAGGGGAGGATGGAGCCCGAGGCCATGCCCGCCGTCCTCGAGGCCAGGAGCCGGGCCGCAGCGGGCCCGGTCGCTCCACCCCACGGGCTGTCTTTGGTGCGGGTGTGGTACGGCCGGGCCGGACGGGAAACTCCCTCGGTGGTGGGGTAGCTGTCACGCAGCGCCGGCGCCGACGGGCGCGCCCGGCGGGTACGTCCTGCCGTCGAGCACCCGCCACACGTCGCGGGCCCGAGCCGCCTCCTCCCCGTCCACCGTGATCCGAGCGCCGGCCGTGACCGGGAACGCCGGGAGGCCGGCCCGGGCGAGGATGGCGGCCTGGCGGGCGGCCCGGTCCACGTCGTCCCCGTCCACCGTGGCGGAGGCCTCGACCACCAGGTACACGGGGGCTCCCTCGCGCACCGTGCGTCCCACCAGGACCATGTCCGCCTGCCGGACGTCCTCTGCCTCCTCGTCGGAGATCGCCTGGTTCGCCACGGCCTGGTCCAGGATCCGGTCGAGTTGCTCCAGGGGGAGCACGCGGACCCGGCGAGCGATCCGGGAGAAGTAGGACTGAGCCTTCTCCTGGTAGCGGCGCTCCAGGGACTCCCCATGGAGCGCTCCGATGAGGACGGCGAACTCGGCCATGCGGGCCTCCGTGCGCCGCTGGGCCTCGGCGAGGGCCCGGACCTCGGCCGTCAACCGCTCGATCGTCTCGTCGCGGACCAGCTTGGCCAGGGCCTCTCTCGCTTCGCGGTCCTCCCGGAGGAGCGCGAGGAAGGCGGCGAACTCTCCCTTGCCGAACTGCGGACTCACGAGCGCAACTATAGCGAGGGCCACTGACACGCCAGCGCCCCGGGCGGTCAGGTGAGGCGAAGCCGCCCCAGGCCCGCAGGATCGCCCAGGCCGTCTGCCCCGGCGGGGTCTTCCCGCCGGGAGGGCGGCTCTTCCTCGTCCTGCCCGACGTCGGCTCCGTCGAGGTCGAGGAGTTCGAGGGCTCCCTCCCGTTCGACTACCGCTGCGACCTGGAGCAGCCGCCCCCGAGGGGGCCCCGGAGCTCCTGGTCGGTGACCTGCGCGGCCCGGAGGGGTCCTGACCCTCGGCGGCATGGACGGGGTCCCGGTGCGGCTCGCTGATTGACGCTTTCGGCGCGGCGCCGCTACAGTACTGGTGGTCCCCAAGTGGGGCTTCTTCTTACGTGACGACGCCATGACGAAGACCTTCTCTCCCACGCCGCGTGACATCGAGCGCCGCTGGTACGTGATCGACGCCAAGGGGCAAGTGCTAGGGCGCCTGGCCTCGCAGGTGGCCACCATCCTGCGGGGGAAGCACAAGCCGATCTTCGCCCCCCACATGGACACGGGCGACCACGTGGTCGTGGTGAACGCCAGCCAGGTCGTGCTCACCGGGGACAAGGCCGAGAAGAAGTTCCTGTACCGCCACTCGGGCTATCCCGGTGGGCTCAAGCGGATCAGCTACGCCCGCCTGCTGGCGGAGCGGCCCACCCTGGCCGTGGAGAAGGCGGTGTGGGGGATGCTTCCCAAGAACCGGCTCGGACGGCGGATGCTGCGCAAGCTGAACGTCTACCCCGGTCCCGACCACCCCCACCAGGCCCAGCGGCCCGAGCCGCTGGCGCCAGGGGCGCTCCCCAGGTGGACGGGCCTCCCCGGCTCGGAGGAGTCGGGGCTGGCCCGCCCGCGGACCGGGCCCCGTCGGGGAGCCTCGGCCCGCGGGGGATCCCGCGCCCGCGAGGAGTCCGACGGGAGCGCCCAGGGGACCCGGGCCAGGGAGCGGAGGAAGGAGGGCTAGGTGGCGGTCGAGGCGCCGGCGAAGCCCGTCTGGGGGACGGGTCGGAGGAAGGAGGCCGTGGCCAGGGTCCGCCTGCTCCCGGGGACGGGCCGGATCGAGCTCAACGGTCGCCCCCTCGAGGACTACTTCCCCTCCCGTACCCACCGGATGGTCGTGACCGAGCCCCTCCGGCTGGTGGGGAAGGAGCGGGAGCTGGACGTCCTGGCCACGCTGGACGGGGGCGGGATCTCCGGGCAGGCCGGGGCCCTCCGGCACGGGATCGCCCGAGCCCTGGTCGAGCTGGACCCCTCGCTCCGCCCGGTCCTCAAACGGGCGGGCATGCTCACCCGGGACCCCAGGGAGAAGGAGCGCCGCAAGTACGGGCTCAAGAAGGCCCGCAAGGCGCCCCAGTACTCCAAGCGCTGAGGGGTCTCGAGCCGCCGCCCTCGGCCGGCCCCCTCCTGCTGCGTCCCTTGCGTCGTTGCTTGGGTCCCGGTGGGGCAGGGCGCTCCGGGCCGGGCCGCGGGAAGCGTGCCACGTAAGATAGCCGCGCCCATGGCGCGGCTGTTCGGGACCGACGGGGTCCGGGGGATCGCCAACCTCGAGCTCACCGGCGAACTCGCCTTCCGGCTGGGTCGGGCCCTGGTGACGGTCCTGGCCGAGCGGGGAGAGCGACGTCCCCAGGTGGTGGTGGGCCGGGACACCCGGGCCTCCGGGGACTTCCTCGAGGCGGCCCTGTGCGCCGGGATCTGCTCGGCGGGCGGGGACGCCCTCCTCGTGGGCGTCTTCACCACCCCCGGGGTGGCCTTCCTCACCACCGCCCTGGGGGCCCAGGCCGGGGCGGTCATCTCCGCCTCCCACAACCCCGCCGAGTACAACGGCATCAAGTTCTTCGCCGGGACCGGCTACAAGTTCCCCGACGAGGTCGAGGACGAGATCGAGGCCCTGGTGGGCTCGGAGGACGGTCCCCGGCCCACGGGCCGGGCGGTGGGGCGGATCCACACCGAGCCAGGGGCCGCCGAGCGCTACCTCCGCCACCTCGAGGCCGCCGCCCCCTGCTCCCTGGAGGGCATGCGCCTGGTCGTGGACTGCGCCCACGGGGCCGCCTGTGCCCTGGCCCCGGAGCTCCTCCGGCGGCTGGGGGCAAGGGTGGAGGTGATCGGGGACCGTCCGGACGGGGCCAACATCAACGAGGGCTACGGGGCCACCCACCCCCAGACGCTGGCCCGGGCCGTGGTGGAGCGGGGAGCGGAGGCGGGGGTGGCCCACGACGGCGACGCCGACCGGGCCATCTTCGCCGACCACCGTGGCAACGTGTTGGACGGGGACCAGGTCCTCGCCGCCTGTGCCCTGGACCTCTACGAGCGCGGCGAGCTCGACCGGAACCTGGTGGTGTGCACGGTCATGGCCAACCTCGGGTTCCGGAAGCGCATGCGGGAGGCGGGGATCGAGGTCGTGGAGACCCGGGTGGGGGACCGGTACGTCCTCGAGGAGATGCTGGCCCGGGGGGCGGTGCTCGGGGGGGAGCAGTCGGGCCACATCATCTTCCTCCGCCACGCCACCACCGGAGACGGGCTCCTCACCGCCGTCCAGTTCCTGGGCCTGGCCCGGCGGAAGGGGGCGTCGGTGGCCGACCTGGCGTCGGTCATCTCGCGGTACCCCCAGGTCCTGCTCAACGTGGAGGTGGCGAGGCGGGAAGAGCTGGACCGGGCGGCCCCGGTGTGGGAGGCGGTCCGGCAGGCCCAGGCGGAGCTGGGCGACTCGGGGAGGGTGCTGGTCCGACCCTCGGGGACGGAGCCCCTGGTCCGGGTGATGGTCGAGGCCCCCACTGAGGAGGAGGCCCGGCGCCACGCCGAGGCGGTGGCCGCCGCGGTCCGGGCCGCCCTGGGCGGGCCCTGAGGTGGGGGAGCCGGCCGGCAGGCGGCCCGGGGCCGGGACCCGACCGGGCGGGACGCTCGGAGGAGGACCGGGACCGCCTCCACCGGTCAGGCCCTCAGGGGAGCACCAGCACGGCCTGGACGCGGCCGAGGCCGGAGGCCAGCTCGCGCCAGCTCAAGCCCTGGTCGTCGGAGACGAACACCCTCCCGTCCTCGGTCCCGAAGGCGGCCAGGTCGGGGATGGCGTCCAGGCAGAGGCTGTCGATGTTGCCCCGGAACCACTCCGGGAGGCCCGCCCGGCACCGTTCGAACGGCCCGCCCGAGGGCGCTCCCCGGTATAGGGCGGCCCGTCCGCCCCGAGGCCCCCCCGAGGCGGAGAGCAGCACGGTGTCTCCACACACCGTCACGGCCCGGCAGTAGCGGGCGTGGAGCCCCTGGGCCCGAAGCTCCCAGGACTCCCCTCCGTCCTCGCTAACCGCCAGGCCCTCGGCGCAGGCCGCCAGGACCATTCCCCACCCCGCCCACACCCGGTGCACGTCGAGGCCGATGTCGAGCGTGGGCTCCCAGGTGGCCCCAGCGTCCCGGGACCGGACCACCCCGCCCACGTGGACGTTGACGTAGACCGCCTGGTCGTCCTCCGAGATCGAGCGGATGGCCGGCGGCCCGCCCCAGGGCGTGTACCAGCTCGACCGCCTCTCGACCCGCTCGAACCCCTCGACCGGCTCGAGGCCCCGGGCGCCGCTCACCCGGAACAGGTGGGCCTCCGTGGTCCCCACCAGGACGCCGGCCCGGGTGTCCGTGACGCAGGTGGCCTCGAGGTCCTCGAGGCTGCCCGTGCGGAACCAGCGCTCGGTGGCGGTGTGCCACACCTCCCGCCCGTCCACCACGGCCCACAGCTCCCGCCAGGCCTCGGGGGCCACGGCGGTCACCGACCGCCCCTCGAGGTGCGTGGCCACGGTGCGGCCGTCGGAGCCGAACTCCCCGAGCCCCTCCGCCGTCCCTACGAGGACCCTGGCCACTCCCCGATAGTCCCAGAGGGCGCGCCGGCGAGCAACGCGTGCGCGGAGGCCCGAGCTCAGGCGTCGCCTTGGGCCCGGGCGTCGGGTCCGCCCACGCCGCCCTGGACCCGAGCGGCGGAAGGGGGCCGGACCCGGGGTACGATGGTGGCCGTCCGATGTGCGGCATCGTGGGCTACGTGGGGCCCGACCAGGCCCTCCCCATCGTCCTCGAGGGCCTCCGCCGCCTGGAGTACCGGGGGTACGACTCGGCCGGAGTGGCCGTGGTGGGGGAGGACCGGGGCGACGGCCCGACCGTGCGGGTCGTCAAGCGGGCGGGGAAGCTCTCGGCCCTCGAGGCCGCCCTCCGGGACGCCGACGGCCTCACGGGCTCCACGGCCCTGGGCCACACCCGGTGGGCCACCCACGGGGGCCCCACCGACGAGAACGCCCACCCCCACCTGGACTGCACGGGACGGGTGGCGGTCATCCACAACGGGATCATCGAGAACTTCCAGGTGCTCCGGGAGCGCCTGCAAAAGGAGGGGCATGCGTTTTCCTCGGAGACCGACACCGAGGTGGTGGCCCACCTGGTGGAGGAGGCCTACCGAGGCGATCTCGGGGAAGCTGTCCGGGAGGCGGTCCGGCAGCTGGAGGGGGCCTACGCTCTGGTGGTGGCCTCCGCCGAGGAACCCGACGTCATCGTGGGGGTCAGGCTGTCCTCTCCCCTCATCGTGGGCCTGGGGGAGGGGGAGAACCTCCTCGCCTCTGACATCCCGGCGGTCATGCAGCGCACCCGCCGGTTCGTCCCTGTGGCCGAGGGCCAGGTCGTGGAGGTCCGGGCCCACTCCGTGCGGATCACGGACTTCGAGGGGCACGAACTCCCCTTCGAACCCCTGGAGGTGGAGTGGGACCTGGCCACCGCGGAGAAGGGCGGGTTCCCCGACTTCATGCTCAAGGAGATCTTCGAGCAGCCCGCCGCCATCCGGGACACCCTCCGCGGACGGTGCGACCAGGAAGGACGGCTGGTCCTGGACGAGCTCAAGATCCCCGAAGAACGCCTGGCCGAGGTGGACAAGGTGTTCGTGGTGGCCTGCGGCACCGCCTACCACGCGGGCCTGGTGGCGAAGTACGCCATCGAGCACTGGACCCGGCTCCCCGTGGAGATCGAGATCGCCAGCGAGTTCCGCTACCGCGACCCCGTGCTGGACGCCAACACCCTCACCCTGGGGGTCTCCCAGTCGGGGGAGACCATCGACACCCTGGAGGCGGTGCGGCACGCGGCCCGGCAGGGCTCCAGGGTCATCGCCATCACCAACACGGTTGGATCCTCCATCGCCCGCGAAGCCCACGCCGTCCTCTACCAGCACGCGGGGCCCGAGCGGGGGGTGGCCGCCACCAAGACCTTCACCACCCAGATGGTGGCCCTCCACCTCCTGGCCCTGTACCTGGCCCAAGTGCGGGGGACGCTCTTCCCCGACGAGGTGGCGGGCTACCTCCGCCAGCTCCAGCGGCTTCCCGAGCAGGTGGAGGCGGCCCTGGGGCTCGACGGCCAGATCCGGGACCTGGCCGCCCGTTACCGGGACGTCCGGGAGGCCCTGTTCATCGGCCGCCACACCGGCTACCCGGGGGCGCTCGAGGGGGCCCTCAAGCTCAAGGAGATCTCCTACATCTACGCCGAGGGCTACCCCGCCGGGGAGCTCAAGCACGGCCCCATCGCGCTGGTGGAACCCGGGGTGCCGGTGGTGGCCGTGGCCACCGCCTGTCACGTCTACCCGAAGATTCTGTCGAACATCCAGGAGGTGAAGGCCAGGGGGGCCGAGGTGATCGCGGTGGCCAGCGAGGGGGACGAACAGATCCGGGACCTGGCCGACCACGTCCTCTACGTCCCCCGCACCCACGAGCTCCTCTCCCCCGTGGTGGTGGCCATCCCCCTGCAGCTGTTCGCCTACCACATCGCCAAGCTCCTGGGCCGTGACGTGGACCAGCCGCGCAACCTGGCCAAGAGCGTCACGGTCGAGTAGGCCGGGTGGCCGAGTAGGCCGATTGGCCACGAGGTCCCACGGCGAGGCGGAGGCAGCGTGGAGGTCGTGGGCATCGGGGTGGACCTGGTGGACGTGGAGCGGGTGCGGAGGCTCCTCGCCCGGAGGCCTTCGTTCATGAGGCGGGTGTTCACGCCCGAGGAGGTGGCGTACTGCCAGGGGCAGGCCTCGCCGGCCGAGTGCTTCGCGGCCCGGTGGGCGGCCCGGGAGGCGTGCCGGAAGGCCCTGGGGGGGGTGCGGGGCATGCGCTGGCACGACGTCCGGGTGGTCCGGGCCCCGTCCGGAGCCCCCAGCCTGGTGCTGGAGGGGGCCACCAGGGCCCGGGCCGAGGCCCTGGGGGTCTCCGAGGTCCTGGTGGCCCTCTCCCACGAGCGGCGGGTGGCGGCGGCCTTCTGCCTGGCGGTGCGGAGGTGATCGGGTGACGCACGGGTCAGCCCCGGCCGAGGCCCCCTGGGGCTCCGCGGTGAGGGCGGTGGTGGCGTGCTTCCGATCCTGACCCCGGCGGAGAGCGCGGACCTGGACCGCCGCAGCGCCGAGCGCGGGGTGACCACGCTCCAGCTCATGGAGCGGGCCGGGTGGGAGGTGGCCCGGGCCGTGGCCCGGCTGGTAGCCGCCCCCTACGGGCGGCGGGCGGTGGTCCTCTGCGGGAAGGGGAACAACGGGGGGGACGGGCTGGTGGCCGCCCGGTACCTGGAGCGGGCGGGGATGGGGGTGAGCGTGGTGCTCATGGTCCCCCCCGACGACCTCCGGGGAGCGGCGGCCCACAACTTCCGCCGGTTCCACCAGGCGGGGGGCCGGTGGAGGGTGTTCTCCCCCGAAACCCTGGCCCGGGAGCTGGCCCGGGCCGACGTGGCCGTGGACGCCCTGTTCGGGACCGGGTTCCGGGGGGTGCCGGAGGACGGGGCGGCGGCCGCCATCCGGGCCCTCAACGCCTCCTCGCTCCCCGTGGTGGCGGTGGACATCCCCTCCGGTGTGGAGGGGGAGAGCGGGGCCGTGCGGGGGGAGGCGGTGCAGGCCGACGTCACGGTGACCTTCGGGGCCCTCAAGCCGGGGGTGGTCTTCTACCCCGGAGCGGCCTACGCGGGCCGGGTCCAGGTGGTCGACATCGGCTTCCCTCCCGACCTCGTCCGAAGCGACCTGTGGCTGGTGGAACGGGAGGACGCGGCCGCCCTGGTGGAACCCCGGGACCCCGAGGCCCACAAGCGGTCGGTGGGCGTGGTGGTGGTCCTGGCCGGGTCCAGGACGATGACCGGGGCCGCCGCCCTCACCGCCCGAGGCGCCTACCGGGCGGGGGCCGGGCTGGTCACCCTGGCCGTCCCCTCCGGGATCCTCCCGGTGGTCCAGGGGGCGGTGGCGGAGGCCACGTTCCTCCCGCTGCCCGAGACGGGGGAGGGAGGGGCGGCGGAGGAGGGGGCGCCCCTCCTCCTCGAGCGGCTGGGGGAGGCCGACGCCCTGGCCATGGGGCCAGGTCTGTCCCGCGACCCTTCCACCCAGGCCCTGGTACGGCGGCTGGTGGCGGACTCCCCCGTCCCGGTGGTCCTGGACGCGGACGGGCTCAACGCCTTCGCCGGGCGGGGCGCGGAGCTGGCCGACCGGGCGTCCGAGCTCCTCATCACCCCGCACGCGGGCGAGTTCGGCCGGCTCACGGGGCTCTCCACGGCCCAGGTCCTGGAGGACCGGGTCGGCCACGCCCGGAAGGCGGCGGCGGAGTTCCGCTGCGCGGTGCTGCTCAAGGGCCCCCGGACGCTGGTGGCCGAACCCGGGGGGACCGTGCGGGTGAACCCGACCGGCGGGCCGTTCCTGGCCAGCGGGGGGACGGGTGACGTGCTGACCGGGGCCGTGGCCGCCTTCCTGGCTAGGGGCCTGAGCGCCGCCGACGCCGGGGTCCTCGCCGCCTACGTCCACGGACAGGCCGGGCGGATGGCGGCGGAGGAGCTCGGCGAGCAGGGGGTGACGGCCTCGGACGTGGCGGCCCGGCTGCCGGCCGCCCTGGACGCCCTGCTGGAGCCGTGACGGCGGCGGGGCGGGCGAGCGCCACGGTCGGGTCCCACCGGCCCACGGTGGCGGTCGTCGATCTCGACGCCGTCCGGCACAACGTCCGTCTCCTCAGGCCGGAGCGGGCCGAGCTCATGGCCGTGGTCAAGGCCGACGGCTACGGCCACGGGGCGGTGCCGGTGGCCCGGGCGGCCCTGGAGGCCGGGGCCAGCTGGCTCGGCGTGGCGCTGGTGGAGGAGGCGGTGGCCTTGCGGGAGGCGGGGATCCGGGCCCCGGTGCTGCTCCTCTCCGAGTGCAGCCCGGGGGCCGAACGGGAAGCGGTGGAGGCGGGCCTGACCCCGACCCTGTACACGGCCGAGGGCCTGCGCCGGCTGGGGGCCGCGGCCCGGGCCGCGGGCCGTCCGGTGGCGGTCCACGTGAAGCTCGACACCGGCATGCACCGGGTGGGGCTTCCCCCCGAGGAGGCCGTGGCCTTCTGCGCCCGGGTGAAGGAAGCCGGCCTGGAGCTGGAGGGGCTGTGGACCCACTTCGCCCTGGCCGACGAGCCCGAGGACCCCTTCACCGCCGAGCAGCTCAAGCGGTTCCTGGAGGCCGCCGACCGGGTGGCCTCGGCCCTGGGGCGGCCCCGGTACCTGCACGCCGCCAACAGCGCCGCCGTCCTGGCCCACCCCGAGGCCCACCTCGACCTGGTCCGGGTGGGCATCGCCATGTACGGGCTGCCTCCCGGCCCGGCCCTGGCCGGGCGGGCCGACCTCCGCCCCGCCATGAGCCTGCGGACCCGGGTGGCCATGGTCAAGCGGGTGGCGGCGGGGGAGGGGATCTCCTACGGCCTGCGGTACCGGCTGGCCCGGGAGTCGACCATCGCCACCCTGCCCGTGGGGTACGCCGACGGCTACTCGAGGCTCCTCTCCAGCCGGGGCCAGGTCCTCATCCGCGGCCGTCGGTACCCGGTGGCCGGGACCGTCTGCATGGACCAGGTCATGGTGGACTGCGGGGACGACCCGGTGGAGCCCGGGGACGAGGCGGTGCTCTTCGGTCGCCAGGGCGAAGAGCAGGTCACCGCGGACGAGGTGGCCGGGTGGATGGGGACCATCAGCTACGAGGTACTGTGCGGGGTGAGCGCCCGGGTGCCGCGCCGGTACCTGGGCGAGCGGTGAGGGCGCTGCCACCCTGCCCCCGAGAGCGGCGAGGGGCGGCGACGGTGCGCCGGGTGAGTGGCGAGGGGCGGGCGACGGCGCTGCGGCGAGTCCTGAGGGCGGCCGCCGCGGGGGCGGCCGTCGGCGGGGCCGGG
>DATLZQ010000052.1:0-74501 GCA_035573915.1 Actinomycetota bacterium
CTCGACCGTTACAGTGAGGGTGCGCACGTAGGCTCCTTCCGGCGGTTCGGTGCTGTTCGGGAGCGAGCCTACGTGCCTCTCTCATCCGGACCTCGGAAGCTCGGTCACTTCTTTCAGCGCTGCCGTCCGGGCGACGCTACCGCCGGGCCTGGGGCGGGTTGACTAGCCAGAGAGGACTAGCTAACATCGGGGTGCCCGCACGAGCCCTACGGGATCGTCGCGAACGCGGGCGCGATCGCCCCCCCGATCTGCCCGCAGTGGAGGCCCCGGGCTGGCCCGCGCCCGGGGCCTCCGTCCTGCTCGGCCCCAGGCTCGAGGGGGATCCTCACGCCGCCGGCTTGGGCCGGAAGGCCTCGAAGGGGTTCCGGCAGGCCCGGCAGAAGTGGACCGACCGACAGAGGGTGGGGCCGAAGGCGCTCTCGAGGACTGTGTCCCGGCTCCCGCAGAAGGGGCAGGCCGCGGGCGGCGTGCCGCGGCCCAGGGCGGCCAGGGGGACGAAGGCCCGCCCCGGGCCCTCCGGCGGGGCCAGCCCGTAGGACCGCATGGCCTCCTTCCCCCGCTCCGTGATCCGGTCGCTGGTCCAGGGCGGAGCGTGCACGAACCGGACCCGGACCTCCCGGTCCCCGGCCACGGCCCGCACCGCGGCCTCCGCCTCCGCCCGGATCACGTCCAGGGCCGGGCAGCCGAGGAAGGTGGGGAGGAGGTCCACCTCCACCGCCTCCGAGGAGACGGCCACCCGTTCCACCAGGCCCAGGTCGACGATGCGGACCGCTGGGATCTCGGGGTCGTGGACGCCCTCCAGGGCGGCCCACACGGCCCCCTCAAGCTCCTTCCGCTCCTCCTGCTCCGTCCTCACCACCGCGCCCCCGGGTGGGCCCGATAGAGGCCCGTCATCTCCTCCCAGAGTGCCACGAACTCCTCCGAGTGGCGCCCTCGCCGCCCCCCGGGCCCGGTGAAGCCTCCCTCGTGCACCCACCGGCCGTCCCGGTAGACGACCCCGGGTGGGCTCAGGGCCTCGCCGGCCTCGGGGATCTCCCCGGAGCCCGTGGGCACCATCTCTCCCGCCTCGGCGTGTCGCTCCAGGACGTAGTCGAGGGAGGCGGCCTCGAGCGTCCGGCCCAGCTCCTCCAGCCACTGCGCGAGGAGGTCCTCGTTGGGGCGGGGGAGGACTCCCTGGGCCACGAGCTCCTCCTCCCCGGGCAGGGGCTCGAACAGGCCCAGGGCGTCCCCTACCGCCGCCGACAGGCCCTGGGCCAGGCGCCCCCGGGCGGTGAGCGAGGGCCCGTTGGCCAGGCGGTCGAACCAGGCCCGGGCGTGGTCCACGTGGTAGCGCTCCTCGAGGAGCATGAGCCGGGCCGCCTCGGCCAGCTCCCGCCAGGAGGAGCTCGAGAGAGCCTGCAGCCGCAAGGCGTCGGCCGTGTCGTAGAGGTACTGGCGGGCGATGGTGTAGCCCCAGTCGCCGTTGGGCCGCTCGCACAGCACCGCGTTTCGATACTCGTGGGGCTCCCGTCCCAGGGCCAGGGCGTCCTCGTCCCGGTCGGTGAGCCCCGCCTCCCGGGCCAGCCGGTAGAGGAGGCGGGCGTGGGCCAGTTCGTCCTGGGCGATGGAGGAGAAGGCCAGGTCCTCCTCCAGGTAGGGCGCCCAGCCGGTCCACTGGGAGTGGCGGTGGCCGATGACGAGCTCGTCGTCGGCCAGGGACAGGAGGAGGGTCAGGCGGGCGTCGGGGTCAGCCACGGCCGGCCTCCTCCTGCTCCCGGTGGGCCGCCCGCTCGGAGCCCGGGGCCGCCCTCCGGACCGGCGGCCGGGGCCGGTCGATGACCAGCCCCTGCTCCGCCAGGGCCCGGCTCACCTCCCGCAGCCTGGCCCCCACGCCCGCGTAGGCCTCCTGCCGTCGGTAGGAGCGGTCCGTGAGCCCGCCCAGGAGGTCGTGGTCGTAGGGGCCTACGTGGAGCTCGTGGTCGCCCCGCCGCCGCACGGCGTAGGCCACCCCCTCCTTGTGGCGGAAGTGGGTCTCCTTGGCGAGGACCAGCGCCATCTCCAGGTCGGGGGCCAGGATGCTCCCCACCCAGGTGAACTCGTCGCGGTCGGTCCGCTTGCCGAAGACGTCCCAGACCTCCATGGGCCGCCTAGGCGGCGGCCCGGGGGATCCCCGCGAACGCCTCCCGCACCCAGGCGTGGGTGTCCCAGACCGTCTTGCGCTGGGCCAGCCGGACCGTGGTGAGCGGCCCGTTCCCGCGGATCGTCTGCCAGAAGTCGTCCCACCCGGGGTCGGACCAGTCCCACTCCCCCCGCTCTTCGTTCCAGGCGAGCTTGGGGTCGGGGACGGAGATCCCGAGGTCCCACAGCTTGGGGACGTAGGTGCTGAAGAACTCCTGCCGCAGGCTCTCGTTGGTCCGGGTCTTGATCCGCCAGTAGAGGAGGATGTCCCGCTGCTTGGAGGGCGGCCCGAAGAAGTGCATGATGGGTCGCCACCACCGGTTCACGGCGTCCTGGAACATCCGGCGCTGCTCCTTCGTCCCCGAGACGAGCTCGAGGACGAGCTCCTCCCCGTGACGGAGGTGGAGGGACTCCTCCGGGCAGATTCGGCGCATGGCCCGCACGTAGGGCAGGTAGGAGGAGTCCAGGAGGGCCTTCTGGTTCACCAGGGCCGCCCCGTCGATGAGCCACCCGATGACCGCCACGTCCCCCCAGGTCTCGGCAGGGTAGTGGAAGACGTTGTGGAACTTGGTCCGCCCGTTGACGAGGTCGTCGAACATCTGCTCCCGGGACTTCCCGAGGTCCTCGGCCACCCGGTAGAGGATCTGCCCGTGGCCCACTTCGTCCTGGACCTTGGCGGTGAGGGAGAGCTTGCGCTTGAGGCTGGGGGCCCGGGGGATCCACGTGCCCTCCGGGATGGCCCCCATGATCTCCGAGTTGGCGTGCATCTCGATGAACTTGAGGGCGGCCTGGCGGTACTCGTCGGGCATCCAGTCGCCGGCTTCGACCTTCTCCCCGGCGTCGATCCGGGCCTTGAACTCCGCCACCCGGTCCTGGTAGGTCATGGCCTCCCTCCTCTCCCATCCTACCCGGGCGAGGCGGGCGGCTGCGCCGCGAGCCGGGCCAGGGCCCGCAGGGACCTCCGGAACGTCGCCAGGAGCACGGGGCGGTACCAGCGGAGCAGCGCGTCCAGCGGCCCGGGGAGGTGGAGGTCCTCGGTCCAGGTGAGCCTGGTCCCGTGGGTCAGGGGTTCGAGCAGCCACTCCCCGCTCCCCCGGACGACCCCCTCGTGCCGGACGGCCAGCCGCCGGGGCGGGTCCCACGCCGTGACCCGGAGGCGGTCGGTGAGGAAGGGGAGGCCAATCACCCGGGTCCGGACCTCCAGCCAGGCCCCCAGGCCCCGCTCCGGGCCCAGGACCCTGACCCACGCCACGTCCGGCATCCAGGAGGCCTGCCGCTCCCAGTCGGTGAGGAGGGACCACAGGGCCTCGGGCTGGCCGGGGAGCCACGCCCGGGTCACCAGCCGCACGCCGCCCCCCCGGGGGGCCTGGGAACCGCCTCCGCCACGGGCCTGCTAGGGTTCGACCGACGGTGCCTGCGCTCGCTCACGCTCCGAAGGTTGGCACGCCCGGAGGGCTGAGGGCGAGCCGGCCGGGGCCCCAGTGGTCCGGGGTGGGCAACAGCCGCAGCGGAGGCGAGAAGCCGGGAGGGGGGCCGCCCGCATTCCCCCCTCCGGCTCCCCGCGACGCCCGGACGGGGCCCGGGCGCCCTCCCCGCCGAAAGCCCGGCGGGGGGCTCGACGCCACGGTCAGGCATCGGCACGAGGGATGGCCGGCCTGAGCGCAGGGCGCTCCGGCGGCGCGGCGTCGGGGACGGCCTCGGGGCTCCTCCTCGCCCCGGTCCTCCTCACGCCTGCCGGGCGCCCTCCGGTCCGGGGGGAGGGCCAGGCCCAGCTCAGCGTGTACCGGGAGGCCGCCCTGGCCTGGGCCGAAGGGGTCATCACCTACGCCGGGCCCGCCTCGGACCTCCCCGAGAGCGCCCGGCCGGCCGACCCGTCCCGCGTCCACCGGGCGGCGGGGGCCGTGGTGCCGGGGTTCGTCGACTGCCACACCCACCTCCCCTTCTTCGGGTGGAGGGCCGATGAGTTCGAGGCCCGGCTGGCCGGGCGCTCCTACCGCGACCAGCACGGGGAGGGCGGCATCTACCGCAGCGCGCGGCTACTGGCCGAGGCCTCGGAGGAGGAGGTCCTCGAGTTCTGCCAGGCCTTGGCAGAGGAGATGCTGGCCCACGGCACCACGGCCCTGGAGCTCAAGACCGGGTACGGGCTCTCGGTGGAGGCCGAGCTCCGCCAGGCTCGCCTCGCCCGCCGCCTGGCCGCCGAGGTCCCCCAGACGGCCACGGTCACCCTCCTCGCCTGCCACGCCGTGCCGGCGGGCCGCTCCCGGGAGGAGTGGGTGGACGAGGTCTGCCGGGAGCTCATCCCCAACGCGGCCCGGGAGGACCTGGCGGACGCCGTCGACGTCTACGTGGAGGACATCGCCTTCGGGGTGGACGACCTGCGGAAGGTGGCGGAGGTGGCCCGGGGCTTCGGCCTGGAGGTGCGCTGCCACGCCGACCAGCTCGGGCCCTCCGGGGCCGCCGAGGCCGCTGTGGCCTGCGGGGCGAGGAGCGCGGACCACCTCAACCACGTGAGCGCCGAGGGCGTGCGAGCGCTGGCCTCCGCCGAGACCGCGGCCGTCCTCTGCCCGGTGTCCACCCTGTTCCTGGGCCTGCCCCCGCCCCCCGCCCGGGACCTCCTGACGGCGGGGGCGGCCGTGGCCCTGGCCACGGACTTCAACCCGGGGACGGCCCCCTGCCTCTCGGTCCCCGAGGCCATGGCCACGGCCGCGGCCCTCTACCGCCTGCTCCCCGCGACGGCGCTCGCGGCGGCCACCCTGAACGCCGCCTGGGTCCTCGGGCTGGACGAGGGCCACGGCTCGCTCGAGCCCGGGAAGCGGGCCAACTTCCTCGTGCTGGACACGGAGGACCTGGCCCTCGTCCCCTACCGCCCCGGCCACAACCCGGTCCGGGAGACCTGGGTGGGCGGTCGGCGGGTGGTCCACCGAGGGTCGAGAGGGTAGAGGGGAGGGCTGTGGACGCGGAGGCCAGGGGGCGCGAGGTCGGACGAGCGGTCCCCCGGACTGGGACCACGGCTGCCGGGGTCGCCGCCGCCTCCGTGGCCATGTTCAGCTGGGGCTTCGGCCCGGTCATCGTGAAGCTCACGGCCCTGGACGGGGTCACCATCTCCTTCTGGCGGCTGTGGATCGGCTTGGCCGCCATGGCCCTGGCGGTGGGCCTCGCCCGCCGCCGGCTGGACCACCGGGCCCTCCGGCGCTCGCTGGCCGGCGGCGTCCTGTTCGGGGTCCAGATGGTCTTCTTCTTCTCCGCCGTCCGGCTGACCAGCGTGGCCGACGTCATGCTGATCTCGGCCCTCCAGCCGGTGCTGGTGCTGTTCGTGGCCTCCCGGTTCGGGGAGACGGTGGACGTCCGGACCGTGGGGTGGACCGTCCTCTCCCTCCTCGGGGTTGCGGTGGTCATCGTGGGGTCGGCGGGCAGCCCGGTGTGGAGCCTGAGGGGCGACCTCCTCGCCTTCGCCTCCCTCTTCGTGTGGACCGGCTACTGGCTGGCGTCCAAGCGCGCCCGCACGGCGGGGGTGGGGGCGGTCGAGTACATGGCCGTGGTCACGTCCGTCTCGGCCCTGCTCATCACCCCGGTGGCCCTGTTCTGGGGCCGGGACGTGACGGCCGTCCGACTCCAGGACTGGGGGTGGCTGGCGCTCCTGGCCCTGGTGCCCGGGGCTGGGGGCCACCTGCTCATGGCCTGGGCCCACCGCTACGTGGAGGTGACGGCGTCCTCCCTGCTCATGGTGGGCAGCCCGGTGGTCTCCGTGGTGGCGGCCTGGGCGGTCCTGGGGGAGCCCCTGGGCCCGGTGCAGGCGGTGGGAGGCCTGGTGTGCCTGGCCGCCATCGCCGCCGTGGTGCGCCGCCAGCGGGCGGCCGCGGAGCCGGTGGAGGCGGGCCCGCCCGGGCCCTGAGGCACCGGAGGGGCCCGTCGAGCGCGGGAGGCGGACGATGCGGATGGGCGGAGCGAACCTCGCGGTGGACGACCGCGGAAGCGGCCCGGCGATTCTATTGCTCCACGGGATCCGACCCAGCGATACCTCTGGCGCAACGTCGTTCCGCTCCCCCTCGGATCCGGCTTCCGGGCCGTGGCCCCCGACCTGGGAGGGTTCGGCCAGTCCGAGGTGCCGGAAGGGGTCTCCATCCACCTCTTCGTCGAGCGGCTCCCGGCCCAGTGCGCCGTCCGGGGGATGTCCGACCACGACGTCCGGGCGCTCATGAGGCCCTACCGGGGGGAGGTGGGCGGCCGGCGGCTCATCCGCATGTCGCAGTCTCTCGACGCCCGCTACACCCAAGAGGTGGCGGACGACCTCAGGCACCTCCGACTGCCTCGCGCCGTGATCTGGGGCGCCGCCGACCCGTTCCAGCCGTTGGAGTCGGTGGGTCGGCCCCTGGCGGAAGCGCTCGGCGTGGACCCCGTAGTGGTCGAAGCCGGCCACTTCGCCATGGAGGACGCCCCGGACGAGGTGGCTCAGGCCATCCTGGCGGTGGCGCGCGCCGCCTTCGGGGAGGGGGACGACGGCCCTCCGGGCCGGACGGGGCCCCTCACTCCAGGGACCCCACCGCCTCCTCCACCGCCCGCACCAGGGCCCCCGACCGGAGGAGCGCCACGGCCGCCTCGAGGTCGGGCTTGAGCTCCCGGTCGCGGTCCAGGAAGGGGACGGCCGTGCGGAGGAGGTCCCGGGCGGCCGAGGTCCCCACCGCCGGGGAGAGGGGGGCCCGCAGGTCGAGGGCCTGGGCCGCGGCCAGGGCCTCCAGGGCCACCACGACCTCGGCGTTCGACACGCAGCCCCGGAGCTGGCGGGCGGCGGTCATCCCCATGCTCACGTGGTCCTCCTGGCCGGCCGACGAGGGGATGGAGTCCACCGAGGCCGGGTGGGCCAGCGCCTTGGCCTCCGAGACCAGCGAGGCCGCCGTGTACTGCAAGAGCATGAGGCCCGAGTTGGTCCCGGGCTCGGGGACCAGGAAGGCGGGCAGGCCGTTGTTGGTGGCGGGGTCCAGGAGGCGGTAGAGCCGCCGCTCGCTGACCGAGGCCAGGCCCACCGTGGCCAGGGCCAGGGCGTCCAGGGCCACGGCCACCGGCTGCCCGTGGAAGTTGCCCCCCGAGACCACCTCGCCGTCCTCGAGCACCACGGGGTTGTCGGAGACCGACCCGAGCTCCACCGTGAGGACCCGCTCGGCGTGGGCCAGGGTGTCGCGGAAGGCCCCGTGCACCTGGGGGGCGCACCGCAGGGAGTAGGCGTCCTGGACCAGGTGGGGGCTCTCCCGGTGGGAATCCACGATCTCGCTCCCCTCCAGGACCCGGCGGAGGTTAGCGGCCGAGGCCACCTGGCCAGGGTGGGGTCGGAGGGCGTGGAGGCGGGGGTCGAACGGGCGGTCCGTGCCCAGGATGGCCTCGACCGTCATGGCCGCCGCCACGTCCGCCGCCCGGGCCAGCTCCCGGGCCCGGGCGGCGGCCAGGACCCCCACAGCCAGCATCCCCTGGGTCCCGTTGACCAGGGCCAGGCCCTCCTTGGGCTCGAGGTCGAGGGGAGTCAGGCCCACCCGCCGCAAGGCCTCCGCACCCGGGAGCTCCTCCCCGCCCACCACGGCCCGGCCCTCCCCCACCAGGGGCAGGGCCAGGTGGGCCAGGGGGGCCAGGTCCCCCGAGGCCCCCAGGGACCCCTGCTCGGGGACCACGGGCAGGACCCCGCGGTTGAGGAACTCCACCAGGCGCTCCACCACCACGGGGCGCACGCCCGAGTGGCCGAGGGCGAGGACGTGGGCCCGCAGGAGGAGCATGGCCCGGACCTCCTCGGCCGAGAGGGGCGGCC
Organism: Actinomycetota bacterium; assembly: GCA_035573915.1. Taxonomy (GTDB): domain Bacteria; phylum Actinomycetota; class UBA4738; order UBA4738; family UBA4738; genus DATLZQ01. The sequence continues at coordinate 7,949 of DATLZQ010000052.1, forward strand.
CCACCCCCACGGCGTGGGACCGGAGGAGGTCGTGCTGGAGGCGGCGGACCTGGTCGGGGGCCAGCCGGACCGTGGCCAGGCTCCCGAGCCCCGTGGTCACTCCGTACACCGTCTCCCCGGCGGCCACCTTCTCCTCCACGGCGCGCCGGGAGGCCTCCAGCCGGGCCCAGGCGGCAGGCGGGAGCTCCACGGCCTCCCCCCGGGCCACGGCCACCACGTCCTGGATGGACAGGGGCTCCCCCACGGCCACCGGCACGAGGCCGAGGCTAGTGGGGCTGGGGGGGAGGGGGCAACCGCGCGCGGGCTGTCCGGGGAGCCGGGAGCCGCGCAGTGCGTGGGTCCCGAGCGCACCGCTCTGCTATAAGGGCGGCGTGACGGTGGTCTCGGCGGACCTCGTGTTCGCGGAGGATCGGTGGCAGGAGCGCCACGGGTTCGTCCTCCAGGGAGGCCGCATCCTGGCCACGGGGGAGCCGGCCGAGCTGGCCCAGCGCTACCCCGACCACGACCGGGAGGACTGGGGGGCGGTGGCCGTCCTGCCGGGGACGGTCAACGCCCACGACCACTCGTTCCAGATCCTACTGCGGGGGCTGGGGGACGACCTCGGGTTCATGGCCTGGCGGGACCTCGTCCTCTACCCCTTCTCGGAGCGCCTCGACCGGGAGGCGATCCGGGCCGGGGCCCTGTTCGACTTCGCCGAGCTCGCCCGGTGCGGGGTGACCACCGTGGTGGACTTCTTCTACCTCCACGACCGGGGCAACGAGAACGCCCTGGCCGTGGTGGAGGCGGCCCGGGAGGTGGGGCTGCGGGTGGTCATCGCCCGGTGCATGTACGACTGGGCCGGGGCGCCCCGCCGCTACCTGGAGTCCATCGACGAGGCCGAACGCAACTTCCGCGAGCTCTTCGCCGAACTCCGGGGGGGCCGGTTCGCCTTCGTCCAGCCCGCCCCCCACTCCGTGCACGCGGCCAGCCCGGACATGATCCGGGCCGGGGCCGACCTGGCCCGGGAGTTCGGGGTCCCCTTCCACATCCACGTGGCCGAGGGCCGCTACGAGCGGGAGCGGACCCTTGAGCGGCACGGCCGGACGCCCGTGGGGTTCCTCGACCACCTGGGGGTCCTCTCCGAGCGGACGCTCATGGTCCACTGCGTGTGGGTGGACGAGGAGGACCTGGCCCTCATGGCCGCGCGGGGGGTCCGGGTGGTCCACTGCCCCTCGGCCAACGCCTTCCTGGGCGACGGCATCGCCCCGGTGCGGGGGATGCTGGAGCGGGCCATCCCCGTGGCCCTGGGGACCGACGGGGGGTGCACCAACAACCGCCGCTCGGTGTTCGAGGAGATGCGGATGGCGGCCCTCCTGGCCCGGGCCGCGGCCGCCGACGGCTCGGCCCTGGGGGCCGAGGAGGCCCTCCTCATGGGCACGGCCCGGGGCGGGGAGGCCCTGGGGCTCCCGGTGGGCCGGATCGCCCCCGACCACGCCGCGGACCTGGTGGTCCTGGACCTGGAGGCCCTCTCCCTCCAGCCCGCCGCCACCGCCCCCCAGCAGGTGGTCCACGCCATGCAGCCCGAGGCCATCCGCCGGGTGATCGTGGGGGGCGAGACGGTCGTCGAGGGCGGGCGCCTGACCAGGGTGGACGAGCGGGAGGTCGTGGCCAGGGTCCGGGAGGTCACCCGGGGGTGGCAGCCCGTGGCCGAGGGGGCCCTCCCCCACTAAACTTCCCATCCTTCGGGCAGGAAGGGGCCGGGCCCGTCCCGCCCAGCCCAGAGGCGGAGGAAGGCGTGGTCGAGGCGTACCAGTTCGGCATCTACCCGCGCTCGGAGGAGGTGGTGGCTGCCACCCGGGGGCTGGACCGGGGGCGGACGTCCCCCGAGGAGGTGGCCGTGGCCTTCAAGCGGGACCGGGCGGAGTTCGTCCGGGTCCAGCAGGAGGCCGGCCTGGACTACTTCTCCGACGGGCTGCTCCGCTGGCAGGACCTGTTCCGTCCCCTGGTCGAGGCCACCCCCGGCCTAGAGGCCAGGGCGCTGGTCCGCTGGTTCGACAACAACGCGTTCTTCCGGGCCCCCGAGCTGACCGGCCCCCTGGGGCGGGCGGAGGTCTCCCACGTCTTCGAGGACGGAGCGGAGGTGCCCGAGCCCCGGGTGGCCACCCTCCCCTCCCCCTTCCTCTTCTCCCGGGTGGTGCGGGGCGCCTCGGACCGGGACGGCCTCATGGTGGAGCTGGCCCGGCTGGTCCTGGCCCCGGTGGCCGGAGCCCTGGCGGAGCGGGGCTACCGGCTCCTCCACCTCCAGGAGCCCTGGCTCCCCTACTTCGGGATCGAGGAGGGGTCCTGGGGGAGCTTCGAGCGGGCCCTGGCCGAGGTCCGGGAGGCCGCCCCGGGGGCCCGCCTGGTCCTCCACACCTGCTTCGCCGACGCCGCGCCCTACGCGGGGCGCCTCCGCCGCCTCCCCGTGGACGCCGTGGGGGTGGACTTCGTGGAGACCGACCTCGAGGCCCTGGGCTCGGGCTGGGAGGTGGGACTGCTGGCCGGGGTGGTGGACGGGCGCCGGTCCCTGCTCGAGCCGGTGGACCGGACGGCGGCCTTCGTGCGCCGGGCGGCGGAGGCGCTCTCCCCTCCGTTCGTGCTGGTGTCCTCCAGCTGCGAGCTGGAGTTCCTCTCCGAGCCCCTGGCCCGGCGCAAGGTCCTCCGCCTGGGCGAGGTGGCCCGGGCCCTCAAGGAGGCGGGGCTGTGACCGAGGCCGCAGCGCTCCTGCGCAAGCCCCTCCTCACCCACGAGGTGGGGTCCCTCGACAAGCCCGGGTGGAGGGTCAAGGCCTACGCCGGGGCCCGACTCGAGGAGCGGGACATCGAGGAGGCCCGGCGGTGGGGGGAGCGGCTTCAGGTCCCGGGCTACGAGGAGCTCCTGGAGCTCCTGCGGCGCACGCCCCTCCCCCGGGAGGAGCGGGCCGAGGTCAAGAGGTGGTCCAGCCGCTACGCCCTCCGGCTCCTCGAGTCCGCCGGGCTAGACGTGGTCTACGACGGCGAACAGCAGCGGAGCGAGATGTACCAGTGGGCCGTGGCCCACACGAACGGCTTCGAGTGGCGGGGGAGCGTCCGGGCCTTCGACAACAAGTACTATTCCAAGGCGGCCGTGGTTGGGCCCGTCTCCGTCAAGGCGCCCTACCACAACGAGGAGTTCGCCTTCCTGCGCTCGGTGGCCCGGGCCGAGCTCAAGGTGCCGGTGACCGGGGCCTACACCATCGCCGACTGGTCCTTCGACGAGCGCTACTACCTGGACCAGGACCTCGGGGAGCGCCACGCGGTTCGGCAGGCCCGCCGGAAGGAGGCCCGCCGGCGGTTCGTGCTGGACATGGCCCGGGACGTGATCCGGCCCAACGTGGAGGCCCTGATCGGGCTGGGGGCCCGCTGGATCCAGATCGACGAGCCCGGGGGATCCACCGAACCGGACGAGCTCGACCTGTTCGTGGAGGCCTTCAACGTCTCGGTGGAGGGCCTGGACGCCGTGTTCTCCACCCACCTGTGCTTCTCCGACTACGACCTGTTCTTCCCGGCCATCGAGGGGATGACGGCCTGCCGCCAGTTCTGCGTGGGCTTCGCCAACTACGACCGGCGGGAGCTCGGGCGGCGGGCCGAGGACCGCCCCGGGTACCGGGTCCTCCCCAAGTTCCGCGACCTCCCCTACCGCCCGGCGCTGGGGGTGGGGGTGCTGGACATCCACACGGACTTCATCGAGCCCCCCGAGCTGGTCCGGGACCGCGTCCTCCACGCCGTGGAGGTCATGGGCGACCCCGCCCGGGTCCACGTGACGCCCGACTGCGGGCTGCGCACCAGGTCCTGGGAGGTGGCCTACGCCAAGCTCCGCAACATGGTGGAGGGCGTGGAGCTGGCCCGGAAGGAGCTGGGGCTCTAGCGGGCCGGGCTCCTGGGCCTCAGGGCTCGGCCCCCTCCACCCGCAGGACCGAGCGCACCTCCTCCACCACGTCGAGACCCCGGAGGTCCTCCACCGTGGCCCGCAGGTCCCGCTCCGTGGCCCGGTGGGTGACCAGGACGATCTGGGCCTCGTCCCCCCTCCCCTCCTGCCACACGGATTTGATGGAGACCCCGTGGTCGGCGAAGGCCCGGGCGATGGCGGCCAGGACCCCCGGCCGGTCCACCACCTCGAGCAGCAGGTAGTACTGGGCCTCCAGCTCCTCGATGGGGCGCAGGCGACGGGTGGGCCCTTCCGGGAGGACGAAGGCGGGGAGGTGCGAGGCCGCCCCCCCGCCGCCCCGGGCCAGGTCGATGATGTCCCCCACCACCGAGGTGGCCGTGGGGTCGCCCCCCGCGCCCCGGCCGTAGAGCATGAGGGGGCCCACCCGCTCCCCCTCCACGTAGACCGCGTTGAAGCTCTCCCGGACCGAGGCCAGGGGGTGGTCGGCGGGGATCATGGCCGGGTGGACCCGCACCGACACCGCTCCCCCGTCGGCCTCCGCGATGGCCAGCAGCTTCACCACGTAGCCGAGCCGGCGGGCGGCCCGGATGTCCTCGGCCGTCACCCCGGAGATCCCCTCCCGGTAGACGTCGGCCGCCGAGACGGGGACATCGAAGGCGATGGTGGCCAGGATGGCCGCCTTGGCCGCGGCGTCGTGGCCCTCCACGTCGTCGGTGGGGTCGGCCTCGGCGTAGCCTAGGGCCCGGGCCTCGGCCACCGCCTCCTGGAGCGACGCCCCGTCCTCCGTCATGCGGGTGAGGACGTAGTTCGTGGTGCCGTTCACGATCCCCACGAACCGGGAGATCCGGTCCCCCGCCAGGTGCTCCCGCAGGGGCCGGATGAGGGGGATGCCCCCGCCCACGGCGGCCTCGTAGAGCAGGTCCACCCCGGCCGCCCCCGCCGCCTCGAACAGCTCCCGCCCGCACGTGGCCAGCAGCTCCTTGTTGGCCGTGACCGCGGGCTTGCCGTGGGCGAAGGCCTCAAGGAGCAGTGAACGGGGGGGCTCGATCCCCCCGATGAGCTCCACCACCACGTCCACCTCCGGGTCCCGGACCACGTCGAAGGGGTGGGCGGTGAACCGCTCACGGGGGCAGGGGACCCTCCGGTCCCGGCCGGGGTCCCGGACGGCCACCCGGGCCACCTCGATCCGCCGCCCGGACCGCCGTTCGATCTCCTCGGCGTGCTCGTGGAGCATGCGGACCACGGCGGCCCCCACGTTACCGCAGCCCAGGAGCCCCACCCTCAGGACGTCCGCCACGGCGTGCATGGTAGCGGGGCCGGCGGTCCCGGGACCGGCTCGCGGGGCCCACGGCGGCCCCGGCGTTGGGCGGTCCCCTGGGGGCTCAGTCCGTTCCCGGGAGGCGGATGCCCTTCTCCCGGGCCGTGCGCAGGGCCTCCTCGTAGCCAGCGTCGGCGTGGCGGACCACCCCGAGGCCGGGGTCGGTGGTGAGGACCCGCTCCAGCCGAGTCGCCGCCTCCTCGGTCCCGTCGGCCACCACCACCATCCCGGCGTGGATGGAGTAGCCGATCCCCACCCCGCCTCCGTGGTGGACGCTCACCCAGTGGGCCCCGGCCGCCGTATTGAGGAGGGCGTTGAGGATGGGCCAGTCGGCGATGGCGTCGGAGCCGTCCCGCATCCCCTCCGTCTCCCGGTAGGGGGAGGCCACGCTCCCCGCGTCCAGGTGGTCCCGGCCGATCACGATGGGGGCGGCGACCTCGCCCCGGCGGACCAGCTCGTTGAAGGCCAGGCCCGCCCGGTCCCGCTCGCCGTAGCCCAGCCAGCAGATCCGGGCCGGCAGACCCTGGAAGGCCACCCGCTCCTCGGCCATCCGCAGCCAGCGGCGGAGCCGCTCGTCCTCGGGGAACAGCTCGGCCACGGCCCGGTCCGTGGCCAAGATGTCCCCGGGGTCGCCCGAGAGCGCCACCCACCGGAACGGCCCCTTGCCCCGGCAGAACATGGGCCGGATGAAGGCGGGGACGAACCCGGGGTAGGCGAAGGCCCGCTCGAACCCTCCCCGCCGGGCCCCGGCCCGCAGGTTGTTGCCGTAGTCGAACACCACGGCCCCGGCGTCGAGGAAGCCCACCATGGCCTCGCAGTGGCGGGCCATGGACTCGTAGGAGCGGCGGACGTACTCCTCGGGGTCCCGGGCCCGGAGCTCGGCCGCCTCCTCCAGGGAGAGCCCGGCCGGGATGTAGCCGCCCAGGGGGTCGTGGGCGCTGGTCTGGTCGGTGACCACGTCCGCGGGGAACCCCCGCCGGAGGAGCTCCGGGAACACCTCGGCGGCGTTGCCCACCAGGCCCACGGAGAGGGGTTTCCCGGCCCGGGCCGCCTCCTCCGCCAGCCTGGCCGCCTCGTCCAGGGAGTCCGTCTCCCGGTCCAGGTAGCGCGTCTTGATGCGCCGCTCCACCCGGGCCGGGTCCACCTCCACCACCAGGGCCACCCCCTCGTTCATGGTCACGGCCAGGGGCTGGGCGCCCCCCATGCCGCCCAGCCCGGCCGTGAGCACGATCCGGCCCCGGAGGGTCCCCCCGAAGCGCTGGGAGGCCAGCTCGGCCAGGGTCTCGTAGGTCCCCTGGAGGATCCCCTGGGTCCCGATGTAGATCCAGGACCCCGCGGTCATCTGCCCGAACATGGTGAGCCCCGCCCGCTCGAGCTCCCAGAACGTCTCCCAGTCCGCCCACTTGGGCACGAGTATGGCGTTGGAGATCAGGACCCTGGGGGCCAGCCGGTGGGTGCGGAACACCGCCACGGGCTTGCCGGACTGGACGAGGAGCGTCTCGTCGTCCTCGAGCTCCCGCAGGCAGCGCACGATCCGGTGGAAGGCGTCCCAGTTCCGGGCGGCCCTGCCGGTGCCCCCGTAGACGACGAGGTCCCGGGGGCGCTCGGCCACCTCGGGGTCGAGGTTGTTCATGAGCATGCGGAGGGCGGCCTCCTGAGGCCAGCCCTTGCAGGAGATCGCACTCCCCCGGGGGGCCCGGACCTCGGGCACGGCCTCCACGCTCTGCAATGTCTCTGCAATGATGGCCCGTCCGGACCGGCACCGGCAACCCGCGGGGGGCTCAGATGGTCTCCGCCGCTGGGGCCGGGCCCAGGAGGAGGCGGACCACGGCCTCCACGTCGCTGAGGTCGGGGAGGACGGCGTCCGCCCCCGAGTCCCGGAGCTCCTCGTAGCCGTAGTGGCGGCCGGTGGCCACGAGCAGGCACCGCACCCTTGCGGCCCGGGCGCAGGCCAGGTCCCTGGGGGTGTCCCCGATGACCCACACCTCCTCCGGGCGGAACCGGTGGCCGGAGCGGGCCGAGGCCCGCTCCACGGCCAGGGGGACCAGGGCCCGCCGGTCGTGGTGGTCGCTCCCGTAGGCCCCCACCTCGAGGTCCAACCACCGGTCCAGCCCGAAGGCCCGCAGCTTGACCAGGGCGTTGGAGGCGAGGTTCCCGGTGAGGACGGTCTGGACCACCCCCGGGGTGGCGTGGAGGCGGGGCAGGAGCGCCTCCACCCCCGGCAGGACCCTCCCGCGCCGGCGGATCTCCTCCACCGCCCCCGCCAGCGCTCCCTCCAGCCCGGCCAGGACGCCCGGGAGGTGGCGGGCCACCTCCTCCCCCGAGAGGGCCAGGGCGGCCAGGATCTCCCGGGCGATCTGGGGGTCGGTCTTGCCGCTCATCACCACCCCGTGCTCCCAGGGGTCCCGGCCCAGGGCCCGGGCCACGGCCAGGTCGAAGGCGGCCCGGGCCACGGGGCCGGCGTGGACCAGGGTCCCGTCCACGTCCCAGAGCAGCAGCCGCCAACCCCCGGGCGCGAGCTGGGGATGGCCGACGCCGGGCCCGGCCTCGGGCTGCCCGGCGCCGGGCTCGGCACCCTTCCCTCGGTCAGGCGCCTCGGTCACGGAGCAAGCCTGACCCACGATGGGGGCCCTGCCAACCGGGGACGGCGTCCGCCGCCCTCAGCCTGCCGCGGGACCCCCGGCCCGGTCCGGGCCCTGCCCGGCCCCGACCGGGCGGGCCGGGTCCACCGCGCCCCTGCTGCTCCCGATGAGGTCCCGGTACCAGGAGGCGCTCCGCTTGGGGACCCGCCACTGGGTCTCGTAGTCGACGTACACGAGCCCGAACCGCTTGGAGTAGCCCTCGGTCCACTCGAAGTTGTCCAGGAAGGACCACACGAAGTAGCCCCGGAGGTCGACCCCGTCCGCCAGGGCCGCCCCCGCCGCCGCCACGTGGGAGGCGAGGTAGCGGACGCGCTCGTCGTCCAGGACCTCGCCGTCCGCCAGGGCGTCGTCGTAGGCCGCGCCGTTCTCGGTGATGAGGATGGGGAGCGGAGGGTAGTCCCGGGCCAGCCGCACGAGCAGGCGGTGGAGCCCCTCCGGGGCCACCCGCCACCCCATGGCCGTGACCGGGCCCTCGGGGGGGACGGCGGCCAGCTCCAGGGGGCCCTCCCCAGGGGCGTCCCTGACCACCGTCATCGCGTAGTAGTTCACCCCCAGGAAGTCCAGGCTCCCCCGCAGCTCCTGGAGGTCGCCCGGGCGCAGCCACGAGCGGTCCAGCCCTCGGTCCCGGTAGCGGGTCGTCAGGTCCTCCGGGTAGCGGCCCAGGAGGAGGGGGTCCAGGAACCACCGGTTCCGGAACCCGTCCATGCGGGCCGCGGCGGCCACGTCCTCGGGCCGTTCGGTGGCCGGCTCGAGGTGGTGGAGGTCCAGGGCCACCCCCACCCGGGCCTCCGGGTGGCGCTCCCGGATGGCCCGGGCGGCCGCGGCGTGGGAGAGCAGCAGGTGGTGGGCCACGGCCAGGGCGGTGTCCCAGTCCCGGACCCCCGGCGCGTGGAGCCCGGTGGCGTGGCCGAGGAAGGCCGCCACCCAGGGCTCGTTCTGGGTCACCCAGTACGGGACCAGGTCCCCCAAGGCCGAGGCAACCGCCGAGGCGTAGTCGGCGAACCACCGCACCGCCTCCCGGGTGGCCCAGCCCCCCCGGTCCTGCAGGGCCTGGGGGAGGTCCCAGTGGTACAGGGTGGCCACCGGCACCATCCCCCGTTCGACCAGGCCCTCGACCAGGCGGCGGTAGAAGTCGAGCCCCGCCGGGTTCACCTTCCCCGTCCCCTCCGGCAGGACCCGGGGCCAGGCCACCGAGAAACGGTAGGCCCGCAGCCCGAGCTCGGCCATGAGGTCCAGGTCCTCCCGGTACCGGCGGTAGTGGTCGCAGGCCACGTCTCCCGTGTCCCCGTTTCGGACCCTCCCTGGCTGCCGGCAGAACACGTCCCAGATGGAGGGGCCACGGCCGTCCGCGGCCGCCGCCCCCTCCACCTGGTAGGCGGAGGTGGCCGCCCCCCACAGGAAGCCCTCGGGGAAGCGGGAGGCCGGGGCGGAGAGGGCGCCGCTCACCCCTTGAGCGCCCCTTCCATGATCCCGCCCACGATCTGCCGGCCGAGCAGGACGAAGATCACGAGGAGCGGCAGGACGGAGAGGACGGTCCCGGCCATCACCATCCCGTAGTCCTCGAAGTAGGCCTCGTTCAGGCCCTGCAGCGCCACCTGCACCGTGAGGCGGTTGGGGTCCCGCAGCACCACCAGGGGCCAGAGGAAGTCGTTCCAGGTCTGCATGAACGTGAACAGCCCGAGGACCGCGGCCCCCGGCCGGGCGGCGGGCACCACCACGCTCCAGAACAGCCGGAAGGTCGAGCACCCGTCGACCCGCCCCGCCTCCAGCAGCTCCTGGGGGACGGCGGAGGAGATGTACTGCCGCATCCAGAACACGCCGAAGGCGGTGACCAGACCGGGGACGATGACCGCCTGCAGTCGGTCCACCCAGCCCAGCCGGACCATGATCATGAACTGGGGGATGATGCCCAGCTGGACCGGGACGATCATGGTGGCCACGATGAGCAGGAAGAGCACCCCCCGCCCCCGGAACTGGAGCCGGGCGAAGGCGAAGCCCGCCAGCGTCGAGAAGAACACCACCGAGGCCGTCACCGCCGTGGCCACGATGGCCGTGTTGAGGAGAGAACGGAGGAAGGGGACGGTGTGGACCACCCGGCTCGCGTTCCGCAGGAAGTTGGGCCCCGGGACCACCGTGGGGGGCACCCGGCTGATGGCCGAGGAGTCGTTGGAGCCCACCACGAACATCCAGTACAGGGGGAACAGCGAGAGCGCCACGGCGACGGCGAGCAGCCCGTAGGTGCGGAGGCCGGCCCGACCCACCGCCCGAGGACCGCGCTTCGCCCCGCGGGCCCGGGCCCTGGGCCGGGCCGCCGCCCGCTCGAGGGCTCCCGCGGTCGCCACCCCTCCTCCTCCCTCCTAGTCGGCCGACCGGATCCGCCGGAAGACCAGCACGTTCAGGACCACCATCACGCTGATGAGGACGAACAGGACCCAGGCCACGGCCGCCGCGTAGCCGAACTTGAAGCTCCGGAAGCCCTGCTCGTAGAGGAACAGGGCGAGGGTCGAGTACTGCCTGCCGGTCCCGCCCCGGTAGGCGTACTGCCCGCCGTCGAAGACCAGCGGTTCGGCGAAGATCTGGAGTCCGCCGATGGTGGAGACCACCACCGTGAACAGGATGGCCGGGCGGAGCATCGGGACCGTGACCCGACGGAGCAGCTGGAAGTGGGAGGCCCCGTCGATGACCGCGGCCTCGTAGAGCTCCTGGGGGATGGACTGGAGGGCGGCCAGGTAGATGAGCGCGTTGTACCCGGTCCACCGCCACATGACCATGGCCGAGATGGCCAGGTGAGAGCTCAGGACCCCCGCCTTCCAGTCGATTCGCCCCAAGCCCAGGGACTCGAGGACGTAGTTCACCAGGCCGAAGTGCAGCCCGAAGATCGAGGTGAACACGATGGCCACCGCCACCACCGAGGTCACGTTGGGCACGAGGAGGGCCATCCGGAAGAAGGTCTTCGCCCGCAGGAACCGCCGGTCGAGGACGTGGGCCAGGAACAGGGCCAGGGCCAGCTGGGGCACGGTGGAGAGGACCCAGATGCTGAACGTGTTGCGGAGGGCGATCCAGAAGCGGGGGTCGGCCAGCAGGTCACGGTAGTTCTGGAGCCCGATCCACGTCCGGCTCCCGATGATGTCCCACCGGTGGAGCGAGACGAAGGCCGTGTAGAGGATGGGGAACAGCCCGAAGGCCGCGAAGAGGAGGAAGAAGGGCGCCACGTACAGGTAGGGGGAGACCGCCACGTCCAGGCGGCTCAGGGTCAGACGGCGACGGCCCGGGCGGGGCCCGCTCCCGCCCGGCCGCGCGAGGGGGGACCCCGTCCGTTCGACCACCTGCCCCAGGCTCACCCCGACCTCCGAAAGGGCCGGACGGGGGCCGGGTCGGTGCCGGCCCCCGCCTGCGCTAGCTGGACGGACCCACCTCGCGTTCGAGCTCCTCGAGCAGGCTGGCCCAGGCCTCGCCCGGGGACTGCTGGCCCTGCTCGACCCGCCCGATGGCGCTCTCCACGATAGAGCGGATCTGTCCCTCCTGAGACCCCTCGTAGATCGGGGTCACCTTCATGGCGCTCTCCGCGAAGATCCTCCCCACGGGCGCGTCGTTGAAGAACGGGTTGCTGAAGTCCTGGATGGCCGGGTCCGAGTACAGCTCGGGCGTGCTGGGGAAGTTGCCCGTGTGCTCGAACACGTAGAGCTGCTGCTCCGGGGCGAGCAGCCAGGAGATGAACTGGTAGGCCTCCTGCGGGTGCTGGCCCTGGCGGGGGAGGGCCAGGAACGACCCGCCCCAGTTGCCGCTGCCCTCCGGCATGGGGGCGATGTCCCACTTGCCGGCGGTGTCCGGGGCCTGCCCCTGGATGTAGCCCATCATCCAGGCGGGGCAGGTCAGGACCCCGAAGGACCCCCGCTGCATGCCCGCGTTCCACTCGGCGGTGAAGGGGGCGATCTGCGCCGAGATCCCGGCCTGGATCGCCTCCATGGTGAGGTCCCAGGCCTTCTTCACCTGCGGGTTGCTCGCGTAGACGAGGGTGTCGTCCCGTCGGTAGTACTTCTCGGTCCCCTGGTTCACGATGGCGTTGTAGAGCTGGCTCCCCGCGTCGATGAAGCCCACCCCCGTGGCCTGGGTGAACCGCCTGCCCACCTCGATGAAGTCGCTCCAGGTGGGCCACAGGGCCCCCACCTCCTCGCGGTCGGTCGGCAGGCCGGCCTGCTCGAACAGGTCGGTGCGGTAACACATGGCCATGGGCCCCACGTCCGTGGGCAGCCCGATGAGGGCGCTCCCGTCCCCGGTCAGGGCCTGCTGCCACTTCCACGGGAGGTAGTCGCCCTGGAGGTCACCCGCTCCGAAGTCGAGGAGGTTGTAGAAGTTCTCGGGGCGGGCCTTGAAGGCGGCGATGAAGCCGACCTCGATGGCCGCGATGTCGGGCGCCCCACTCCCCGACGCCAGGCCGGCCGTCAGGGCATCGTGGTGGGCGCCGTAGTCGGCGACCTTGGTCTTGACCGTCACGTTCGGGTGCTCCCGGTGGTAGCGCTCGATGAGCGGACCGTAGCCGAACTCCCCGAACAGCCACATGTTGAGGGTCACGGGCTCCGCCCCCTGGGGCGAGGTCCCGGGCGCGCCGGCCGTGGGGGGCCCGCCCCCCTGGCAGGCCGCGAGGAGGAGGCCCGCCGTCGCGAGGAGGGCCACCCCCCTCCGCCTCGGCCGGGGACGCGATCTCGAGGGCCACATGGTCCTCACCTCCTGCTGAAAACGATTTCGGACCGGACCGAACTCCTGGCGGCCGCGTGGGTGGGAGCACCCCGGCCGCCCCGCCTCACGCACCCATGGCCTTCCTCCCCCCTCTCTCCCGGCGCTTCCTGCCTGCTGCCTTCGCCGCTCCTGCCCCGCAGGACTCCCGCACCACGAGCTCCGTCGGCAGGGTGAGCACGGGGGCGGGGAGGTCGGGGTCCTCGATCATCCGGACCAGAGCCCTTCCCGCCGCCGCGCCCAGCCCCTGCTTGTCCTGGCGGACCGTGGTGAGCGGAGGCTGGAGGAGGGGGGCGATCTGGATGTCGTCGAACCCCACCACCGCCACGTCTGCGGGCACCGAGAGCCCGGCCTCTCGGACGGCCTGGATGGCCCCGGCCGCCATGAGGTCGGCCGCGGCGAACACCCCCGTGGGTGGCTCGTCCAGCCGGAGGAGCTCGCTCATGGCCCGGTAGCCGCTCTCCGGGTAGAAGTCCCCCTCGCGCACGTAGTCGCTGCGGTAGGGAAGGCCCAGCCGCTCCATCTCCCGCCGGTACCCGAGGAGCCGGTCCACCCCCGGCTTGGTGCTGGTGGGCCCCCCGATGAGGGCGATCCTGCGGTGCCCGAGGGCGTGGAGGTGGCGGACCGCCTGGGCCGCCCCCTCCACGTTGTCCGACATGGCGTAACCGGTCCGGGGCCCCGTGAGGTCGAGGTCGATGGCCATGCAGGGCGTCCGGGAGCGGACGAGCTCGTGGACCCGGGGGTCGTTCCGGTCCACGCCCATGAGCACCACCGCGTCCACCCGGTGGTGACGCGACCGCCACAGGTAGGAGCGGGCGTCGAAGGCCTCGCCCCCCTCCTCCGTGGCGAACAGGAGGAGGTCGAAGCCGGCCCCCCCCACCTCGTGCTTGAGGCCCACCAGGACCTCCTGGAAGAAGGGGTGCTGGAGGTCGGGGTGGCCCTGCCCGGTCTCCAGGAACACCCCAATCACCCGGGACCGCCCCGTGACCAGGGACCGCGCGGCCCGGCTGGGCGTGTAGTCGAGCTCCCGGATCAGGGCCAGGACTCGACGCCGGGTCTCGGGGCTCACGTCGGGGTAGTTGTTGAGGACCCGGGAGACGGTGGCCACCGACACCCCCACCTCGCGGGCGATCTCCCGGATGGTCGCCATGGCGCTCCCTGCGTTTTCGAAAACGTTTTCGGCACTCTAGCCCGGAGCAGGCCCCAAGTCAAGCCCGACGTGGGCTGGGCGAGTTCGCGCCGGCCGGGGGTCCGCGGCCCTACCCCTCGCCGGCGGCCTCCATGGCCCAGCGGCCGAAGGCCCCCCAGAACGGGTCCAGCCCCGGGTGGACCAGGGGGCGTGGCTCCCCGCCCTCCAGGAGCACGGCCTCCGCCTCGGGAGGCACCACCTCCCCCACGTCGGCGGCCTCGATCCCGGCCTCGGCCAGGGCAGCCAGCAAGCCCTCCGCGTGCCGGGGGCGCACGGTGGCGATGAGGGTGCCCTCGGAGATCGAGACGTAGGGGTCGATGCCCACGTGCTCGCAGACCGCTCGGACCTCGGGCCGCAGGGGGATCCGCTCCCGCTCCACCCGCAGTCCCACTCCCGAGGCGGCGGCCAGCTCGGCCAGGCCCCCCAGCACGCCGCCCTCCGTGGCGTCGTGCATGGCCGTCACCCCGTCCTCCCGCAGGCCGTACGCGGAGGCCACCCGGGCCTCCGGCACGACCGTCATCCGCTCGAAGAGGGCGTCGGCCGCGGCCCAGACCTCCTGACCCACCCCCGCCCGCAGCCGGTCGGGGAACGTGGCGGCGAACAGGGCCGTGGCCTCGATGGCGGGCCCCTTCGTGACGACCACCCGGTCCCCGGGCCGGGCCATGGCCGGGGTGACGTAGCGGTCCTCGGCGCCCAGGGCCACGCACGTGGCGCCGCCCACCATGGGCCAGGCGCAGCCCTCGTAGCGGCCGGTGTGGCCCGTGACCACGGCGATCCCAAGGTCCCGGCAGGCGTCCGCGTAGGCGGCCCAGAGGGCCTCCAGGTCCTCGTCGGAGAGCTCCAGAGGGAGGTTGAGGTCCACGCTCATCCAGCGCAGGGGCAGGCCGCTCGTGGCGGCGTCGGAGGCCAGGATGTGGACGGCGAACCAGGCGGCCCGCCGCCACCCGTAGGCGGGGACCACGAAGACCGGGTCCGCCGTGACGGCCATGACCACGCCCGGTGCCACCCGCACCACCCCCACGTCGACCCCGTGCCGAGGCCCCACGAGGACGTCGGGGTCCGAGGCCCCCAGGTTCCCGAGGATGGTCCGGGCGAAGACCTCCGGGGTGACCTTCCCGGGCCGTTCCGCCCTCACCGGGACTCCCTCAGGTCGGGGCGCTCGTCCCTCACCGGGACTCCCTCGGGTCGGGGCGCTCCGCCCTCATCCCCACTCCTCCTCCGCCTTCGCCCAGGGCCTGCTCCACGGCGGCCGCCAGTTCCCTGGTGGCCGCCACCGGGTCCGGGGCCGCCCCCACGGCGGAGACCACGGCCACCCCCGCTGCTCCCGCCGCCAGCACGAGGTGCGCGTTGGCCGCCGTGACCCCGCCGATCCCCACCACGGGCAGCCGGGTGGCCCGGGCCACGGCCCGCAGCCCCTCCAGGCCCACGGGCTCCGCCTCGGGCTTGGTGGCCGTGGCCCAGACGGTCACGCCGAGGTAGTCGGCCCCTGCCTCCTCGGCGGCCCGGACCTCTTCCGGGCTCCCCACGCTGGCCCCCAGGACGAGCCCCCGTCCGAGGAGGCGGCGGACCGCCCGGAGGTCCCGGTCCCGGCCCACGTGGACGCCGTCCACGCCGCTCTCCACGGCCACCTCCACCTCGTCGTTCACCACCGCGAGCACCCCCCGAGGCCGACACAGCTCCCGGAGTCCCCCTGCCATCGGGAGGAGCTCGCCCGGCCCCAGCTCCTTGGCCCGCAGCTGCACGGCGGTGGCCCCGCCCGCCACGGCGGCCCTGGCCACGTCGAGGTGGCCCCGCCCCGGGACCAGGCCGGCGGAGGTGAGCACGTAGACCCGGAGCCGCCGCCCGAGGTCGGTCCGGCCCTCGGTCCTCGCTCCCGTCGCTGCTCACCTCCTCCGCAGGCGGCCCTGCCGCGCCGTCCCGCCCCGCCCGGCCGTCGTCCGCCCGACCTCTTCCGCCCGTTCCCGGACGCCTGGACGCCGGGCGAACGATGATAGGAGCGTGGAGAGCCTTCAGGGCCAGCTCCTCATCGCCGGCGGCGGACTGTTCGACCCGAACTTCCGCCGGACCGTGGTCCTGGTGGGCCAGCACACCGAGGCCGGGGCGGTGGGAGTGGTCCTCAACCGCCCCTCCCCCCGGACCGTGCGGGAGGTGGTCCCAGAGCTGGCGGATCTGGTCCCCGAGGACGAACCGATCTTCGTGGGCGGGCCCGTGCAGCCCCAGGGGGTCGTCCTGGTGGCGGAGTTCGACCACCCCGAGATGGCCGACGTCCCGGTGTTCGACTCGGTCGGGTTCGTCACCGGAGAGCTGGACCCCGAGGTCCGACCGGCCATCCGCCGGGCCCGGGTATTCGCCGGCCACGCGGGGTGGGGGCCCGGGCAGCTCGAGAGCGAGCTCGAACAGGACGCCTGGATCCTCGAGCCCGCCCGGCCCGAGGACGTCTTCACCCGGGCCCCGGAGCGGCTGTGGAGCAGCGTCCTGCGGCGCAAGGGCGAGGCCTACCGCCTCCTCTCGCTCATGCCCCTGGATCCCTCCATGAACTGACCGGCGCCGGCCCGCCCGCTCCAGGCCGGACCGTCCGACCCACCGGGCCAGCCAGCTCAGGGCGCCAGCAGGAGCTTTCCCCGGACCCGGCGTTCCCGGATGCGGCGGTGGGCCTCCGCGGCCTGCTCGAGGGGCAGGACCTCGACGGCCGGGATCCGGACCTCCCCCTTGCGGGCGGCCTCCAGGACCTGGACCAACGCCTCCCGGTTGCGGCCCTGGGGCTCGATGGTCCCGCTGTAGGTCAGGAGCTGGATGGCCTTGCGGTAGAGGGTCCGCAGGTCGAGCTCGGCCCGGGGCCCGGCCGAGGCCCCGAACAGGACGAGCCGTCCGAAGGGGGCCAGGGCCTCCACCGCGGCCGGGGTGAACGGGCCGGCCAGGGGGTCCACCACCACCGTGGGCTGGAGGTCCGCCGCGGCTCGGGCCAGGTCCTCGGGCCCGGCCACCACGGCCCGGTCCACCCCGAGCTCCTCCAGGAACCCCACCTTGTCCGGGCTCGTGGTCTGGGCCCACACCGTGGCCCCCCGCTGCCGGGCCAGCTGCACCACCAGCGAGCCCACCCCGCCGCTCGCCCCCAGGACCAGGACTCGATCCTCGGTGCCGACCCGGCCCACGTCGTGGACCAGCCGCCAGGCGGTCGTCCCCGCGATGGGGAGCGCCGTCGCCTGGGCCAGGTCCAGGCCCTCGGGCACGGGCAGGACGGCGGCCTCGGGGACCGCCGCCCGCTCCCGGTACAGCCCGTCCCGGCTCACCCCGAGCCCCGCCCCCCGGACCACCACCGGCCTCCCGTCGACCTCGCCCGAGGCCTCGGCCCCCGGGACGAACGGGAGGGGTTGCGAGCCCCCGGCCACCGTCCCGTCGGTCACCCAAACATCCAAGGGGTTCACGCTCGCGTAGCGCACCTGGACCAGGACCTCCCCCGGCCCCGGCTCGGGCTCGGGGACCTCGTCCACCCGCAGCGGCTCGCCGAAGGCGTGGATGCGGACCGCGCGCATGTTTCACCTCCTCCACTCGGGCCTCGCGTCGTCGGTCCCAGGCTAGCGGCCGTCGGGCCCCCGGGTGGACGGAGGAGGCCGGTGCGGCCGCCCCGTGGGCGGGGCGTGGCACCGCGGACCCTCGTAAGCTCGGCCCCGCCGGACGTGGCGGGCCACGCTGCAGCGGACGGCCCCGCCGGACGTGGCGGGCCGGGACTGCGGATGGTTCCCGTAGGACAAGCCGAGGAGGAAGGGATGGGCGAGCGAGCCACGCGGACCGAGACCGACTCCATGGGGGCCGTGGAGGTGCCCGCCGACCGCTACTGGGGGGCGCAGACCCAGCGGTCCCTGCACCACTTCTCCATCGGGGAGGACCGCATGCCGGTGGAGGTGATCCGGGCCTTCGGGGTCCTCAAGAAGGCCTGTGCCCTGGTCAACGCGGAGCTCGGCAGGCTCCCCCCCGACAAGGCCGAGCTCATCGTGCGGGCCGCGGAGGAGGTCATCGAGGGCAAGCTCGACGACCACTTCCCCCTGTTCGTGTGGCAGACGGGCTCCGGGACCCAGACCAACATGAACGTGAACGAGGTCATCGCCAACCGGGCCATCGAGCTGGCCGGGGGCGAGCTCGGCTCCAAGCGCCCCATCCACCCCAACGACGACGTGAACATGAGCCAGTCCTCGAACGACACGTTCCCCACGGCCATGCACATCGCCGCGGCCCGGATGGTGGTGGAGCGCCTCCTGCCCTCGGTGCGGGCCCTCCGGGACGCCCTGGCCCACAAGGCGCAGGAGTTCGCGGACATCGTCAAGATCGGCCGCACCCACCTCCAGGACGCCGTCCCCCTCACCCTGGGCCAGGAGTTCTCGGGGTACGTGGCCCAGCTCGACGATGATCTGGTCCGGATCGAGGAGAGCCTCTCCGGCCTCTACCAGCTGGCCATCGGGGGCACGGCGGTGGGGACCGGGCTCAACGCGCCTCCGGACTTCGGGGAGCGGGTGGCGGCCAGGGTGGCCGCGATGACCGGGCTCCCGTTCGTCTCGGCCCCCAACAAGTTCGCGGCCCTGGCCGCCCACGACGCCATGGTCCACGCCCACGGCGCGCTGCGGACCCTGGCCGTGTCGCTCATGAAGGTGGCCAACGACATCCGGTGGCTGGGGTCGGGGCCCCGGAGCGGGCTCGGGGAGCTCATCCTCCCGGAGAACGAGCCGGGCTCCTCCATCATGCCGGGCAAGGTGAACCCCACCCAGTCCGAGGCCATGACCATGGTCTGCTGCCAGGTGATGGGCAACGACGTGGCGGTGGCCCTGGCCGGGTCCCAGGGCAACTTCGAGCTCAACGTGTTCAAGCCGGTCATCGCCCGGAACTTCCTCCACTCCGCCCGGATCCTGGCGGACGTCTGCCGGACGTTCCGGGAGTTCTGCGTGAAGGGGATCCGGCCGAACCGCGAGCGGATCGCCGAGCTCGTGAGCCGCTCCCTCATGCTGGTCACGACCCTCACCCCCCGCATCGGCTACGACAAGGCGGCGGAGATCGCGAAGAAGGCCCACCAGGAGGGCAAGACCCTGAAGGAGGCCGCCCTCGAGCTCGGCTACCTCACGGCGGCCGAGTTCGACGAGCTGGTTCGGCCCGAGCGGATGGTCGGCCCGGAGGGCTGAGCCGGCCGTGGGCGATCGGGCCGGGGGCGGGGGTCGAGCCGGGCGCGGCGGCCGAGCGGGCGAGGGACGGGCGGCCGGAGACGGACGGGACGGGCGGACGGTGGCCGTGGCCGCCCCCACCGGGCGGGAGGTGCGGGGAGCCTACGAGGACGTCCTGGGCCCGTTGGCGAAGGTGGCCTTCCTGGAGGGGCTCGAGCCACCGGCTCGCCGCTCGGCCCTGGCGGAGGCCGTGGCCCTGGTGACCTGGGACCCCTGGCGGGAGCTCGAGGAGCCCGAGCGCCCCCTCCTCGCGGGGGTGGAGCTCGTCCAGCTCCTGTCGGCGGGGGCGGACCACCTCAGGTTCGCCGAGCTCCCGGGCCACCTGGTGGTGGCGAGCAACGTGGGCGCCTACGCCGAGCCCATCGCCGAGCACGCCCTGGCCGTGGCCCTGGCCCTCGCCAAGCGGCTCCCCCAGAACCACGCCCGGCTGGCCCGAGGGGTCTTCCGGGCCCAGGGCCCCTCCCGGTGGGTCCAGGGGGCCACGGTGGCCGTGCTGGGCCTGGGCGGGATCGGACGGGCCACGGCCCGCCGGTTCCGGGCCCTGGGGGCGAGGGTCCTCGCCGTCAACACCACCGGCCGCACGGACGAGCCGGTGGAGTTCTGCGGCACCCTGGCCGACCTGGACCGGGTCCTCTCGCAGGCGGACGTGATCGTGGTCTGCCTGCCCCTCACCCGGGCCACCCGCGGCCTCATCGGCCGCCGCGAGCTGGCCCTCATGAAGCCCGACGCCATCCTGGTCAACGTGGCCCGGGGCGCCATCGTGGACGAGGAGGCGCTGTTCGAGCGGCTGCGGGACTACCCGGAGTTCTCCGCGGGCATCGACACGTGGTGGGAGGAGCCCCGGGCCGGAGCGCCCTTCCGGACCCGGTTCCCCTTCTTCGAACTCCCCAACCTCCTCGGCTCCCCTCACAACTCGCCCCTCGTGCCGGGGATGGAGGTCACCGCGGCCCGCCGGGCAGCCGAGAACGTGCGCCGGTTCCTCCTGGGCCAGCCCCTCCGGGGCCTGGTCCGGCGGGAGGACTACGAGCCGGCCCCCGGGGAGGGACGGTAGGGCGCGCCGGCCCCGGGCCGTGGCGTTCGGGCGCTTCCTACTCCGGCCGGGCGAACTCGGCCGTGGCCACCAGGAGAAAGAGGAGCCCGAACCCCGCCACGAGGAGCAGCTCCACCCCTACCGGCACCGTCCACCCGCCCCAGGTGACCCCACCGGAGAGGACCTCCCGCACCCCGGCGGGCACCTCGAGGGCGCCGAACACCGCCCGGCGCATGGGGTCCACCACGTAGGTGAGCGGGTCGACCCGCGTGAGCACGGTGAGCCACGTGGGCAGGTCGGAGAGCGGGTACAGGGCGCCGGAGAGGAAGAACATGGGCATGAGGAACATCTGGGTGAGGGCGAAGAAGGTCTGGATGTTGCGCATCCGGGCCGCCAGCATCACCCCGAACGCGGTGAGGGTGAACGAGAGCAGCAGGAGCTCGCCCGCCAGGGTGAGGAGCAGGGTCGGGCGGTAGGGGACGTCCACCAGGCCGGTCAGGCACAGCACCACCAGGCCCTGGAACGTGGCCACGGTGGCGCCGCCCAGGCACTTGCCCACCACGACGGTGCCCCGGCGCACGGGGGCCACGAGCATCTCCCGCAGGAAGCCGAACTCCCGGTCCCAGACGATGGAGCCGGCCGAGAAGATGGCCGTGAACATGGTGGACATGGCCAGGACGCCCGGGAAGAGGAAGGTCCGGAGCGAGAGCCCCCCGGTCCCCCGGGACACCAGCCTGGACAGCCCCGTCCCCAGCACGAACAGGAACATGAGGGGCTGCAGGAGGGAGGAGAGGATCCGGGGGCGGTCCTCGAAGAAGCGGATGAGCTCCCGTCGCCACACCACCTTGAGCCCCCGCAGCTCGTGGGCGGGGACGGCCCGGGCCGGCCGGGCCGGCTCGGGGACCCGACGCTCGAGCGTGGCCACCGGCCCCGGCTCGCGACCCGCCCGGAGTCCGTTCACCGGTGGCTCCTCCTCCACATGGCCACCATGCGCCGCATGGGGTTCTCGGCCTCGGCGTCCCGGATCGTCCGGCCGGTGTAGGCGAGGAACACGTCGTCCAGGGTGGGGCGGGCCACGGACACCGACCGGATGGGGACGCCCAGCTCGGCGAAGAGCCGGGGGACGAACCGTTCTCCCTCGGGGACGGAGAACGTGACCGCCCCGTCGTGCACCCCAGCCTCCACCCCGAACCGCTCACGGAGGGTGGCGATGGCCCTGGCGTCGTCCTCCGTCCGGATCTGGACCCGGTCCCGCCCCACGCTGGCCTTGAGGGCCGCCGGGGTGTCCAGGGCCACGATCCGGCCGTGGTCGATGATGGCGATGCGGTCGCACTCCTCCGCCTCGTCCATGTAGTGGGTGGTGAAGAAGACCGTCACGTCCTCCTCGGCGCGGAGCTGCCGGATGTGGGCCCAGATGGAGGCCCGGGTCTGGGGGTCGAGCCCGATGGTGGGCTCGTCCAGGAACAGCACGTAGGGCGCGTGGAGCAGCCCTCGGGCGATCTCCAGGCGCCGCATCATCCCTCCGGAGAAGGTCCGCACCCGGCTGCCCCGCCGGTCCCAGAGGTCCACCATCTCCAGCAGCCGCCGGGCCCGGGCCTCGAAGTCCGCCCTGGGCATCCCGTACAGCTCGGCGTGGAAGCGCAGGTTCTGCCAGGCCGTGAGGTAGCCGTCGAGCGTGGTGTCCTGGAAGACCAGCCCGATGAGCCGCCGCACCCGGTCCCGCTCCCGGAGCACGTCGTAGCCGCCGACCCGGGCCTCCCCGGCGGTGGGACGGACCAGCGTGCAGAGCGTTGATGGTGGTGGTCTTGCCCGCGCCGTTGGGGCCCAGGAACCCGAAGGCCTCGCCCCGGCGGACCTCGAAGTCCACCCTGGCCACGGCCTCCACCTCCCCGTACCGCTTGACGAGCCCCCGGACGGCGACGGCCGCCTCCTCCCCGGTCACGGTCCCCGCCCCGGCCCGCTCAGCGCCCACCGGGGCCTCCGGCCTCGTCGGCCCCTCGGCCCGCGCCCCCCGCCGGCCCAGCCTCCGCCAGCAGGCGGTACAGCTCGCGTCGGGCTCGGGCGAGGACCTCGGCGGCCCGCTCCACCTGCTCCGGGGCCGCCGTCCGGACCACCTGCATGACCGCGGCGGCCAGCCCGACGCCCTCCTCCCGGACGCGGCGCACGGCCGTCCCGTTCAGGGCTCGGCCCCGGACCTCCCAGGGCCGGGGCTCGCCCTTGCGCCGCTCCACCTCCGCCCGGCCGGCCTCGGTGAGCTCGAAGACCCGGCGGCCGTCCCGCTCGGCGCTTCGGACCAGGCCCTCGTCCTCGAGCTGCTGGAGGGTGGGGTAGACCGAGCCCGGGCTGGGCTGCCAGGCCCCCCCGCTGCGGGCGGTCAGCTCCTGGATCACCTGGTAGCCGTGCATGGGCCGCTCGGCGAGGAGGAAGAGGATGGCCGAGCGGACGTCGCCCCGGGCCGCCCGCGGCCACGGTCCGTGGCCCCAGGGCCCGGGAGGCCCGAAGAAGGGGGGGCGGCCGGGCCAGCCGGCCCAGCCGTGCCAGGGACCGTGAGCGCCGTGCATGCGCTGGAGCGTACAGGGACGACGATATATCGTCAACCGATCGGAAACGGCTAGGACCGGCCGTGTTGCACCTGCATTCAGTTGCTACAATACACGGCGCGCGCCATGGCCACGAGACCGAGGACGACCGCCGCCGAGGACGTCCTGGAGGTGCTGCGCCGGCGGGGCCTCCGCATGACCCCCCAGCGCCGAGCCATCGTGGCCATGGTGATGGAGACCCCCGGGCACATCTCCCCGCCGGAGCTCGCCAGGAGGGTCCAGGCGGAGATGCCGGGGGTCAACCCCTCCACCGTCTACAGGACCCTCACGCTCCTCGAGGAGGTCGGCGTCCTCTCCCACGCTCACTTCGAGGGGGGCGCCGAGTACCACCGAGTGGGGGAGGCCCAGCACGTCCACCTCGCGTGCTCCCGCTGCGGGGCCGAGGACGACCTGTCCCTGGACGAGGCCCAGGCCCTGGCCCAGCTCATCCAGCGCCACCACGGCTTCCTCCCCGACCTCACCCACTTCGCCATCTCCGGCCTGTGCCGGGACTGCCAGCGGGCGGCGCCGGGCCGCTGAACGCACCCAGGCCCCCCACCCCCAGGCGGCCGTCGCCCCCGCTCAGGCCCGTCGGAGGAGGACCGGGAGCCGGCGCGGGCCCCAGTCGCCCGGCGGACCCTCGAACACCCCGGGGATCCGGGTCCCGCAGGAGACGCAGCGCCCGTCGTCCGTCAGGTTCCAGGCCCCCAGCCGGTACCAGTCCCGTTCGACCACCAGGGCCCCGCACCCGTGGCACCAGGTGCTCTGACCCTCCGGGTCGTGGACGTTGCCCGTGTAGACGTAGCGCAGGCCGTTGGCCATGGCGATCCTCCGGGCCCGGGTGAGCGTCTCGGGCGGCGTGGGCGGGCGGTCGAGCATCTTGAAGTCCGGGTGGAAGGCGGTGAAGTGGAGGGGCACGTCGGGCCCCAGGTGCTCGGCGAACCACCGCGTCTCGGCGTCGATCTCCTGGTCGGAGTCGTTCACCCCGGGGATGAGGAGCGTGGTCACCTCGAACCACACGCCGGTCTCGTGGCGGAGGTACTCGAGGGTGTCGAGGATCGGACCGAGCTCCCCGAAGCAGATGCGGTGGTAGAAGTCCTCAGTGAACCCCTTGAGGTCCACGTTGGCCGCGTCCATGTGGGCGTAGAACTCGGCCCGGGGCTCGGGGCACACGTACCCGGCGGTCACCGCCACGGCCCGGATGCCGCGCTCCCGGCAGGCGTCCGCCACGTCCATGGCGTACTCCATGAAGATCACGGGGTCGTTGTAGGTGAAGGCCACGCTGCGGCACCCCAGGGCCTCGGCGGCCCGGGCGATCTCCTCGGGGGAAGCCTCCTGGGCCAGGGTGTCCACCTCCCGGGACTTGGAGATGTCCCAGTTCTGGCAGAACCGACAGCCAAGGTTGCACCCGGCTGTGCCGAACGACAGCACCGACGTCCCGGGCAGGAAGTGGTTGAGGGGCTTCTTCTCGATGGGGTCCACGCAGAAGCCGCTGGACCGCCCGTAGGTGGTGAGGACGATCCGATCCCCTGCCCGGGCCCGCACGAAGCAGAACCCCCGCTGCCCCTCGTGGAGCCGACAGGCCCGGGGGCACACGTCGCACTGGACCCGGCCGTCCTCCAGCCGGTGCCAGTACCGCGTGGGATACCCGTCCAGGACCTGAGCCGTGGGCTCCCCGGCCACCGGTACCACCCACGCGTATCGTAGCGCCGCCGGGCGGCCGGGCCCGCCCGTCGTGCCCCGGTCAGCCGCCCTCCTCCTCGTCCGAGACCTGACCGTTGCCCGCGGCCAGCTCCTGGGCCCGGCGCTGGCGGCGCATCACCTCCCGGGCCTGCTCAAGGAGCTCGGTGAGGCGGCGGACCCGGTCCCGCTCGGAGCGCATCTCCAGGAGCTCCTGCTTCAGGGGGTCGGCGAAGGCCACCCGGCCCCCGATCTCGAAGGCCAGGCTCTCCGCCGTGAGGTCCACCTCCATGGCCTCGTTCATGGCCTCGACCAGGGCCCGGAAGGCCCGCAGGCACCGGGCCACCTCCTCCCGCGGCGGCTCGGCGGCCCCCTCCTCGTCCGAGAGCTCCTCCACCTCGGCCGTGAGGAACGACCGGCCCGCGGTGAGCCGGACGATGCGGAACCTGGTCCTCCCCTCCACCACGATGTCCATCCGCCCGTCCGGGAGCCGGCGGAGGACCTCGACCACGGCCGCCGTGGTCCCGGCCGTCCGCATCCCCTTGTCGTCGGCCAGGACCAGGCCGAACTCGCCCCCGGTGGCCAGGCACTCCCCGATGAGCTCCTTGTAGCGCTCCTCGAAGATGTGGAGGGGCACCCGCTCCCCCGGCAGGAGGACCATGGGCAGGGGGAAGAGGCCGATCTCCACCGCGGCTCCAGCCTAGCCCGTACCGCCCCCCGGCCACCGTCTCCCGGCGGGCCGGCCAGCCCCGGCTCAGCCCCGCGGCGAGGACCGCCCCGCGCGGAGCCGCTCCACGGCCCCCCGGACGATCTCCACGGCCTCCTCCACCCGGTCCCGGTGCGTGCGGTGGCTCAGGATGCAGACCCGGAGCGTGAGCCGGCCGCCGATCCGGGTGCTGGAGAGGAACACCCGCCTCGAGGCGTTGACCTCCGCCAGCAGCCTGGCGTTGAGCTCGTCGAGCTCCTCCGGGCCGGCCCCCCCGTCCTCCGGGGCGTAGCGGAAGGCCACGATGCTGAGCTCGGGCTCCCAGGGGACCTCCAGCCCCGGCACCTCCCGGAGCTCCCGGTACACGTACCGGGCCAGGTCGAGCTTCTCCTCCAGCGCGGCCCGGAACGCTCCCACCCCGTGCAGCCGGAGCGGCAGCCACACCCGGAGCCCCCGGAAGTCCCGGGAGAGCTCGGGCGAGTGGTCAGCGAAGTTGACCAGCTCGCCCTGGGGGGTCAGGTCCTGGAGGTACTCCGCCTGCACCTGGTGGGCCTCCCGGAGCCGGACCCCCTCCCGGACGATGAGGCTCCCGGTGCCGTAGGGGAGGAACAGGCCCTTGTGGGGGTCGAGGGTGACCGAGTCGCTGCCCTCGATGCCCCGGAACAGCCGGCGCCCCCGCTCGGTGAGCTGGAAGAACCCCCCGTAGGCCCCGTCCACGTGCAGCCACAGGCCCTCCTCCCTGGCCACGGCCACCAGGTCCTCGATGGGGTCCACGGCCCCCGTGTTCACCGTCCCCGCGTTGGCCACCACCAGGAACGGCCGCCGCCCGTCCGCCCGGTCCTTGGCCACCATCTCCCGCAGGGCGTCCACGTCGACCCGGAGCTCCGGGGTGACCGGGACCCGACGCATGGCCCGGGACGGGAAGCCCGCCAGCATGGCCCCCTTCCACACCGAGGCGTGGGTCTGCTCCGAGGCGTACAGGGTGCCCTCCTGGAAGTCCTCGGGGAGCAAGGCCCGCCGGGCCGTGACGATGGCCGAGAAGTTGGCCATGGAGCCCCCCGAGGTGAGGATGCCCAGGCTCCCCTCGGGGTAGCCGAACAGGTCGCACAGCCACCGCACCACGTTGAGCTCGATCTGGGCGAAGGCCGGGGCGGCGGTCCAGAGGTTCACGAACCGGTTCACCCCCAGGGACAGGAAGTCGGCCAGGGCCGCGGCGAACAGCCCCCCGCCCGGGATGAAGGCCAGGTACCCGGGGCCGGCCGTGTTGAAGCCCTTGGCCGCGGCGGCCTCGAACTCCCGGAGGAACGCCCCGAAGTCCTGGCCGGTCTCGGGCGGGGCCCCCCGGAGCTCACGGGCCAGCTCCAGCCCGCCCTCCAGGTCCGAGGCTGGCGCATCCGGCAGGCCCTCCACGAACCGGACGAGGAACTCCAGGGCCTGCCGGCCCATGGACCGCATCTCCTCGGGGCCCGGCTCCAGCGGGTGGCGCGCCCCGCCCTCCCCGTCTCCCATGGCCGGACACGCTACAGGACGGAAGGCTGGGCGGGCCGGGCTCCGTGCTCGCGTCGGGGCCATCGGGGAGAATGGCGGGGCGGGGGGCCGCCGCCGGAGGGAGGGACGCCGCCGAAGGGAGGCAGCCGCACCATGCAGGTCCTGGAGAGCTTCCTCGACGCCGTGGGCCGGACTCCTCTGGTCCGCCTCCAGCGCATCACCCAGGGGGTCAGGCCCACCATCCTGGCCAAGCTCGAGATGCTCAACCCGGGCGGCAGCGTGAAGGATCGCATCGGCCTGCGCATGATCGAGGCCGCAGAGCGGGCCGGGCTGCTCCGGCCGGGGGGCACCATCGTCGAGCCCACCTCGGGCAACACCGGCCACGGGCTGGCCATCGCCGCGGCCATCAAGGGCTACCGGTGCATCTTCGTGATGCCGGACAAGATGAGCCAGGAGAAGGTGGCCCTCCTCCGGGCCTACGGGGCGGAGGTGGTGATCACCCCCACCGCGGTGCCCCCCGACTCCCCCGAGTCCTACTACCGGGTGGCGGACCGCCTGACCGAGGAGATCCCCGGGGCCTTCCAGCCCAACCAGTACTTCAACCCGGAGAACCCCCGTGCCCACTACGAGACCACCGGCCCCGAGATCTGGGAGCAGACCGAGGGCAAGGTGGACGTCCTGGTGGCCGGGGTGGGGACCGGGGGGACGATCACCGGGGTGGGCCGCTACCTCAAGGAGCGGAACCCGGACGTCATGGTGGTGGGGGCGGACCCGGAGGGGTCGGTGTTCTCCGCCCCCGAGGAGCCGGCCCGCCCCTACCTCGTGGAGGGGATCGGGGAGGACTTCTGGCCCGAGACCTTCGACCCCTCCGTGGTAGACCGCTGGGTCCGGGTCTCGGACCGGGACTCGTTCCTCACGGCCCGGGCCATCACTCGCCAGGAGGGGATCCTCGTTGGGGGCTCCTCGGGGACGGCCATGTTCGCCGCCCTCACCGTGGCCCGGGAGCTGGACCGGGACGCCCTCATGGTCGTGATCTTCCCGGACACGGGGCGGAACTACCTCTCCAAGCTCTACTCGGACTCCTGGATGCTCCAGTACGGGTTCCTGGAGCGGCCCGAGGTAGTCCGGGTGGAGGAGGTCCTGGCCGCCCGGCGGGCCGACCTCCCCCCGCTCATCGTCGTCCAGGCCCACGAGAAGGTCCGCCAGGCCGTGGACCGCCTCCAGCAGTACGGCATCTCCCAGGCCCCCGTGGTCCGGGGGGACTCCCACGAGGTGAGCGCGTTCGTGGGCTCCGTGCGGGAGGCGCAGCTCCTCGACCGCATCTTCCGAGACTCCGACGCCCTCCAGGCGGACGTGGCCGAGGTCATGGCCCCGCCGCTCCCCATGGTGGAGTTCGACGAGCCCATGGAGACGGCCTTCGCCGAGCTCCAGGTGGCCCCGGCCGTGGTGGTCACCAAGGAAGGGCAGGCCCTGGGCGTGCTCACCCGCGCCGACCTCCTCGAGTTCCTGGCCCACCGGGGACGGACCCGGCGCTGACCGCCGTGCGGGCCCTGGGCGTCGACGTGGGGGCGGGCCCCAAGTGGCTGGACGTGGTGGTCCTGGAGGGGGACGGCTGCCCGGTGGCCACGGAGCGGAGGGTCGAGCCCGGCGCGCTCGCGGGGCTCGTCGAGCGCTGGAGGCCGGACGTGGTGGCCATCGACTCCCCGCCCTCCTGGGCCCGGTCGGGGGGGTCCCGGCGGGCCGAGCGGGACCTGCTGCGCCTCGGGATCCACGCCTTCCCCGTGCCGTCCGAGCCTCGGGCCGGGGGGCGCTTCTTCGAATGGATGGGGGTGGGGTTTCTCGCCTTCGAGGCGGCGGCCCGGGCGGGCTACCCCCGCTACCGGTGGGGGCCGGTGCGGGGGACCGCCGTCGAGGTCTTCCCCCACGCGTCCGCCGTGGCCCTGGCCGGGCAGCTCCCCCCGCGGGGCGCCCACCTCCGGCGGTGGCGGGCCGCCGTCCTCGAGCGGAGCGGGGTAGCCGTGGACGGCCTGGCCTCCGCGGACCAGGTGGACGCGGCCCTGGCGGCGCTCACGGGGATCCGAGCCCTGCAGGGGCGGTTCACGCCAGTGGGCGAGCCCGAGGAGGGCGTGGTGGTCCTGCCCGAAGCCCCGCTGGCGGGCCCCTTCCGCCGTCCGGCCGTGGGATAGGGTTGAACCGTCCGTGGGCCAGGCCTGGCCGCCCGGCGGCCAGGCCGCCCCCAGGCTTGGAGCGAGGTGAGCGACCGTGCGGTTCGAGACCAAGGCCATCCACGTCGGCCAGGACCCCGACCCCGCCTACGGGGCGGTGAGCGTCCCCATCTACCAGACGTCCACCTACGCCCAGGAGGAGGTAGGGCGCCACAAGGGCTACGACTACGCCCGGACGGGCAACCCCACCCGCACGGCCCTGGAGGCCGTGGTGGCCGCCCTGGAGGGGGGCCACGGGGCCCTGGCCTTCGCCTCGGGCATGGCCGCCGAGGCCACCCTGTTCCACCTCCTCCGCCCCGGCCACCACGTCCTCATCGGGGACGACGTCTACGGAGGGACCTACCGCCTGCTGGCCCGGGTCCTCCAGCAGTCGGCGGGCCTGCGGTTCGACACGGTGGACCTAACGGACCTCGAGGCCGTGGGCAAGGCCATCCGGGACGAGACCCGGGTGGTCTGGGTGGAGACCCCCACCAACCCGCTCCTCAAGGTGGTGGACATCGCGGCCGTGGCCCGGCTGGCCCACGAGGCCGGGGCCTGGTGCGTGGTGGACAACACGTTCGCCTCGCCCTACCTCCAGCAGCCCATCGCCCTGGGGGCCGACCTGGTGGTCCACTCCAGCACGAAGTACCTGGGCGGCCACTCCGACGTGGTAGGCGGGGTGGTGGTGACCACGGACCCCGAGGTCCACGACCGGCTCAAGTTCCTCCAGAACGCCGTGGGGGCGGTCCCCGGGCCCGTGGACTGCTTTTTGGTCCTCCGAGGGATCAAGACCCTGGCCCTGCGCATGGAGGCCCACTGCCGGGGGGCCCGGCGGGTGGCCGAGTTCCTCTCCTCCCACCCCCGGGTCCGCCGGGTCCACTACCCCGGGCTCCCCTCCCACCCGGGCCACGAGGTGGCGGCCCGCCAGATGCGGGGGTTCGGGGGCATGGTGTCCTTCGAGACCGCCACGGAGGAGGAGGCCCTGGAGGTCTGCCGGCGGACCGAGCTCTTCTTCCTGGCCGAGTCGCTGGGCGGGGTGGAGTCCCTCATCGAGCACCCCGCCCGCATGACCCACGCCAGCGTGGCTGGCTCCCCCCTGGAGGTCCCCCCCACGCTGGTCCGGCTGTCCGTGGGGGTCGAGCACCCCGACGACCTCGTGGAGGACCTGGCCCGGGCCTTGGGCTGACCCCGGGCCGCTCGGTCCCCGGGCGCCGGGACCGGGACGGCCCTGGACGGTCCGGTTTGACGCGGGGAGCGGTCCTGGGTTAGAAGCCTCCCGGCACCGTCAGTCGAGGGCCGGTGGTGGGGCCGGCCGGGAGGAGGGGGAGTCTCTTGAGACGGACGCGCGTCGCGCCGGCAGTCGTCCTCGCGCTCACCGCTTCCGTGCTCGTGGCGGCGGGGTCGGGCGGCCTGCCCGCCCGGGCCGGGTCGAACGGCGGCGACCCTCCCGCCGAGAAGCTGATCTTCTTCGCCTCGGACGGTATGCGCCCGGACATGGTCGAGCGGTTCGCGGGGGAGGGGGTCATGCCCACCTTCGCCGAGCTCATGGAGGAGGGCGTCCGGGGCGACAACGGCCTCCTGCAGTCCTTCCCCCCGAACACCGGCGTCGGCTGGTACACGCTGGCGACCGGGACCTACCCGGGCGAGTTCGGCTCCACGAACAACACCTTCCACCGGACCGGGCAGAGCTTCGGGAGCCAGGCCCGCTTCTCCGACACCGGCATCCTCCAGGCAGACACCCTGATGCAGGCCCTGGAGCGGGCGGGGAAGACGGTCGTCTCCGTGGAGTGGGTCGGGGTGCGCAACCTGGTCCCGCCGCTGCAGGGGCCGGTGGTGGACTTCCGGACGTTCTTCTCCCGCCGCGGGGTGCTGGTCTTCCCCTCCGACCCCGACGAGGCCGCGGGGGCGGCCAGCTTCGGCCTCGAGTACCAGGTCGCCTCCTTCCAGGCGGCCTCGGGCTGGACGAACACCCCCACCGGCGACGACGCGGTGGCCCCGCCCCAGGAGGCCGTGCTCACCATCCCCACCACGGCGAGTTCGGTCAACCCCACCCGGGTCTTCGACCTCTACATCTTCGACGGCGCCGTGGACGGGTCCCCGGCCTACGACACCGTCCTCCTCGTCCCCCGGGCAGCGGGCAAGGACGCCAGCCAGGCCATGGCCACCCTCCAGGAGGGCGACTGGGTGGACGTGAAGTTCACCGGGGCCAACGGGCTGACCGGTCCCCGGGCGGGCCAGACGGCGGGCTCGTGGATGAAGCTCATCGAGCTGGCCCCGGACCTGAGCGCCTTCCGCCTGTACTTCACCTCGCTGGCCCGGGCCAACGCCACCTACCACGGCTGCACGTTCGCCCCGGACTGCGCCAGCCCCACCACCGGGTTCGAGGAGATCCTCAACCGGGAGTTCCCCACCTCCACTGCGGCCGACTTCGCCCCCATCGAGGCCGGCATCATCGACGACACCACCCACGTGGAGCAGGGCCTCATGTGGGAGCGGGCCCACTACAAGTACCTGCAGTTCATCCTGGGGACCGGCCCCGTGGAGACGGTGGACGGGGGCACCATCGAGGGCCTGGGGGTGGAGGCGGACGCCCTGTTCCTGGGCCACCCGGTGACCGACGAATTCCAGCACATGTACCTGGGGCTCGTGACGCCCGTCGAGCCGGGACCCGGGGGGACCAGCCGGCCCAACCCCTTCTTCGACGACCTGCAGGGCGACGGGGTCCGCGACGGCCGGGCGGAGGCCCGGGAGGGCTTCATCCGCGACGCCTACGAGCAGGCCGACGCCACCCTGGCCCTGGGCCGGGACCTCATGGACGGGGTCATGGGGGATGGGGTGAACGCCGAGGCGGTGGTGTTCGCCAGCTCCGACCACGGCTTCGCCCCCCAGAACCAGGCCGTGAACGCCCGCTTCGTCCTGAGCCAGGCCACCGTGGACGCCGCGGGGACGCCGCTCTCGGTCCACCCCAGTGGGGCTACGGCCACGAGCAACTGCGGGGCGGGCCCGAACGACCTGGCCAAGGCGTGCTGGGCCGGGGGCACCGCCCAGATCTACGTGAACCCCTCGCTGCCGCCGGGCGTGACCTACCAGGAGGTCCGCCAGGCCGTGGTGGAGGCCTTCGAGAACCTCACCGACCCGGGCGTGCCGGGGCGGGAGGTGGTGGACCGGGTCCTGCTCAAGGAGGACCTCCGGGACGTGGACGGGAGCGACTCCCTCCACCCCAGCCGCAGCGGCGACGTGGTGGTCGTCACCCTGCCGCCCTACCAGTTCGACGCGGCCACGCCCGGCCGGGCCATCGCCTTCTCCCGCTTCTTCGGCCAGCACGGCTACCGGCCCGACCTGGTCGACCTGGACCTCAACGTCAACCTGCACGGGGCCTTCGTGGCCGCGGGCCCGGGCATCGCTGACCTCGACGCCCCCGTCCCGGGCGTGCGAGCCATCGACCTGGCCCCCACCGCGGCCTTCCTGCTCGGCGTCCCGGGGCCCCACAACGCCCGGGGCCGCATCCTCTACGAGATCCTGGCGGGGGGCTCGAGCCTACGGGAGGTGACCGTCCTCGACATCAGCGACTACCACGGCCAGCTGATCCCCCTGACCGAGCTCCCGGACGGGAGCGGCTCCTGCCCCTCGAGCTTCCCGGCCGTCACCTGCCGCATCGGCGGCGCGGCCTTCCTCAAGCCCTGGTTCGACGTCTACCGGGCCGAGGCCCAGGACGGCCAGCACCTCACGGTGGCCGGGGGCGACTCCGTGGGGGCCACCCCGCCCATCTCGAGCTTCTTCGGGGACACTCCGACCATCGAGCTAATGAACGCCATGGGCTTCGACCTCGACGCCCTGGGCAACCACAACTTCGACCGGGGGCAGGCTTACCTGCGCAACACGCTGATCCCGCTGGCGCGGTTCAAGTACGTCTCCGCCAACCTGGTGGACAGCGCCACCGGCGACACCCCACCCGAGTGGTCGAAGTCTCGCGAGTTCACCTTCGGGAGCGGCGCGCGGAAGTTCACCGTGGCCGTCGTGGGGTTCTCCAACCCCGACATCCCCGAGCTCACCTTCCCCGGGGCCCTCGGGCCGTTCGTGGTCACGGACCCCGTGGAGGCCGTGAACAAGCGGGCGGCTCAGCTCCGAAGGCAACGCAAGGTGGCGGCCGTGGTGGCCCTGGGGCACATGGGCGCCACCTCCGGGACCCTGACCGAGCCCGCCGGGCCGGGCATCGACCTCGCCGACGACGTCCAGGGCGTGGACGCGGTCATCCTCGACCACACCAACTTCCAGGTCCTCGATGTCCGACCCAACGGGGTCCTGGTGACGGAGAACCTGAGCAAGGGGGTCCGGTTCACCCGGATCCGCCTGGTCATCGACCCGGCCAGCCGCACGCTCGTCTACAAGACGGCTGACTTCCACAAGCCCTGGAACATCGGGGTGAGCCCCGACCCGGACATCCAGGATCGGATCGACGAGCTCAACGCCCAGCTCGCCCCCGTCCTCGGCACGGTGATCGGCCAGTCCACGGTGGAGGTCCCGCGGTCCGACGCCTGCGGCAACACCGCGGGCCGGCTGTGCGAGTCCAAGATCGGCGACGTGGTCACCGATGCCATGCGCACCACCTACGGGACGGACTTCGCCATCACGAACTCGGGCGGCATCCGGGACTCCCTGACCTGCCCACCGTCCGGGGGCGGACCCGGCTTCTGCCCGAGCTTCACCCCGCCGCCCTGGCTCATCACGCGGGGGCAGGTGCTCGCCATGCTGCCGTTCGGGAACGTCAACGTGACGCTCTCGGTGAACGGGGCCGAGCTCAAGGCGTTCCTGGAGAACGGGGTCTCCCGGGTGCCGACGGCGGACGGACGGTTCCCGCAGGTGTCAGGGCTGTGCTTCACCTACGACGTCCAGGCCCCCGCGGGAAGCCGGGTGCTGAGCGCCCGCCGCCAGGCGGCGGACGGGAGCTGCACGGGCCCCACGGTCGACCTCACGGCCGCCTCCACCTACACGCTCACCGTCAACGACTTCATGGCCAACGGGGGCGACGGCTACCCGGTCGTGATCGGCCGGGCCACCACGAGGAACCTGATGGACGAGGACGTGGCGAACTACGTCGCCGCCAACTCGCCCATCAGCCCGTCCATCCAGGGACGGATCGTGTGTACGGACAGCAACCCGTCGACGGCCCCCGCCTGCCCGACGGTGCTGCCGTAGGGGGTGCGGGGCCCGCCGTAGCTCCGCAGCCGCCCGACTCAGCCCTTGGGGCGCTTGAGGTAGGCCACCAGGGACACCCCGCCCGCGGGTGTCTCCTGGGGGACCACGGCCACGAGCTCCCACCCGTCCTCCCCGAACGTGTTCAGGATCTCCCCGGGATTGTGGGGCAGGAGCGGCGCCACGAAGTACTCCCACTTCTGCATCTCACACCCCCAGTCGTCGGTGCGTGGTCATGATGCAGGCGCCCATCACCACCTCCAGGCCCCCCTCCTCCGCGATCCGGCGGGCCTCGTCGTTCACGACGCCCGTCTGGAGCCAGAGGACCTTGGCCCCGACCTGCACGGCCTGGCGGGCCACCTCGGGGGTGGCCTCGGGGCGGCGGAAGACGTTCACCGCGTCCACCGGCTCGGGGACCTCCAGCAGGGAAGGGTAGGCCCGCTCCCCCAGGACCTCGGTCTCGTTCGGGTTGACCGGGATGACCCGGTACCCCTTGGCCTGGAGGTAGCTCGCCACCTGGTACGAGTGCCGCCAGGGCTTGGAGGACAGCCCGACCACGGCGATGGTCCGGGCCGACCCCAGGATCGAGCGCAGCTCCTGGTCCGTGGGGAGGTACGGGCCGAGGGTCTCCTCGGTGGCCACCTCAGTCCTCCTGCCCACGGGGACCGGGCAGGAGGCGGGCGGCCTGGGCCACCCCGAGGAACGCCCACAGGATCCGGGCCGTGGCCCCCCAGATCACCTTGCCTCCCATGTCGAACACGTAGCTCATGAACCTCCGTCCCTCCCGCTCCAATTCCCGCTCCTCCCCCGCCGCAGCCAGCGCCGGGAGGGAGAACTCCAGGACCTCCGCGATCTCCGAGGCGTTGGGAGCGAACGACGGCTCCTCCCGGAGGAGCCCGACGAAGGGCACGATGAGGACCCCGCTCACCACGGTGTGGACGGGGGGCAGGGCGCCCAGGACCTCCACGGCGCCGGGCGAGAGGCCCAGCTCCTCCCGGGCCTCCCGGAGGGCCGCCGCCAGGAGCTCCTCGCCGGGGTCCAGGAGGCCCCCCGGGAAGGAGATCTCCCCCGCGTGGCGGCTCAGCCGGTCGCTCCGCCGGGTGAAGACCAGGCGGGGTTCGGGGTCCGCCACCACCACCGGCACCAGGACCGCGGCCAGGCTCGTCTCGGCGGGCACCGAGGGTCGGGGGTCCGGCTCGAGGTGAGGGAGGAGCGCCCAGCGGAAGATTTCGATTCGGTCCACCGTTCCAGCCCATGGTAGCGAGGCCCCCGACGTGAGCGGAGGGAGGAACCGTGGAGAGGGTCGACGTGTTCGTCATCGGCGGGGGCGGAGCCGGGTCCGACGTGACCGGCTCCCTGGCCGCCGCGGGGCTGCGGGTGACCATGGCCAGCGCGACAAGCTCGGGGGGAGTGCGCCAACTACGGCTGCGACCCTACGAAGGCCATGCTCAAAGCGGCTCGGGTGGCCGCCATGGCCCGACGCGCCCCCGGTACGGGGTCCGGGTAGGAAGCGTGGAGGTGGACTTCCCGGCGGTGATGGCCCGGGTGCCGCCGTCTCGTCGAGGAGGGGACCGCCGCCGGCGCTCGTCCCTTCGAAGAGAAGGGAGCCCGGGTGCTCTTTCAGGTCGTCCCCCCGGGTCACCTACTGCGAGCCGGAGGTCGCGAGCGTGGGGCTTACCGAGGAGCAGGCCGAGGAGGCGGGGGGCCCCACCCTGTCCGAGTCCCTCAAATCGGCCTTCCGACAGCTCGCCGACCGGCTTGGGTGACCGCCCAACCGGGGCGCAGACCCCGGTCGGGCACGGAAGGGCTCGCGGACGGCCCCGGAGGACGGCGGGACAGGGTCTGGGCAGGCCCAGGGAGGCCGCACTCCTCGGTATGATGGGGCCCGTGGGCGAGACCGCCACCCAGCTCCTCTCCGTGACCGAGAAGGCCGCGGCCAAGGCCCGGGCTCTGGCCGAGCGCGACGGCCTCCCCGGCGCCTACCTCCGGGTCCGGGTCGTGGCCGGCGGGTGCTCCGGGTTCACCTACCGCCTGTCGTTCGAGCGGGAGCCCGACCCCCACGACCACGTGGTCGAGGGCCACGGGCTGCGGGTCCTGGTGGACCCGAGGAGCGCCCCCCTCCTCGAGGGTTCGACCCTGGACTTCAGCGACGCCCTCCTGGGGGGAGGGTTCAAGGTCCGCAACCCCCGGGCCGTGCACGAGTGCGCCTGCGGCGAGTCGTTCGCCGTGTAGGCGCCCTCAGCGTAGCTGGCGGACCTGCCCCAGCCCCTTCACCTCAAGCAGCCGGAGCTCGAGGTCCACCCAGGGCGAGCGGACCTCGACCCGGGCCAGGAGCTGGGTCCACAGCCGCTCCGGGACCTCGGGCTCTCGCCCGTCCTCGAAGACGAAGCCCCAGGCCGGCCCGGCCAGGAAGTCGGCCCTCACGCTGACCGGGGTGTCCGGGTCGGCCGTCAGCAGCTCGTATCCAGGGTGCTCCTCGGCGAACCCGGACAGCCACCGCCAGAACCGGGCGGGGGCGGTGGCCAGGACCGCCCCCTGCTCCACGGCCTTCCTAGTCTGGGCCAGGGCCATCTTGTGGAGGTCCGCCATGACGGCGTTGGCGAAGCCCAGGTGGTCCTCGCCCCTCGGGTGCCACTGGAGCTCGATGGCCAGCTGCGGGGTCCTGGTCCGAGCGCTCACCACCACGTCGCTGGGCCTGGCCAGGACTCCCGACGGCCCCAGGGGCTGGTCCACCGAGACCAGCTCGGACTGGCCGAACTGGAAGGCCCGCCGGAGGTAGGCCCGGAGGTCGGAGTCGAAGCTGAACCGCGTGGCCGGGGCCGACCGGGAGGCCAGCCCCAGGTGGTTGACGAGCGCCTGGAGCTCCCCGGCCGCGGCCAGGACCGCCCCCTGGATGCCCTCCGCCTCCAGCATCCCTCTCCCCGCCCGACGACTCCGTCCCACGGGCCCGCCCGGGTCCCACGGGCCCGTCCCGTGCCGGCCCGGGTCCCCGCGCGCCACAACCCGCGGGAGCCTAGCAAGCCCCGCCGGCGGATGACAGGGCGCCCCGCCGACCCTCCTATACTGTCCGCCGCGATGGCCGCACCCGAGAAGACCCAGTGGCGGGACCTCTACACCGAAGTGGTGGCCACCGGCCTGTGCACGGGGTGCTCGGCGTGCGTGGTGGTCTGCCCCTTCCACGTCCTGGGCTACGAGGACCACAAGCCCGTCCAGCTAGAGGGGCTGGGCCCGGACCGCTGCACCCACGGGGACAAGGGCTGCGACATCTGCACCCGGGCCTGCCCTCGGTTCCGGGCGTGGGAGCCCGAGATCGACCGCCTCCTGTTCGGACGCACCCGGCGGCCCGAGGAGGTCATCGGGGTGCACCGGGACATCGTCCTGGCCCGGGCCACGGACCCCCGGGTGCTGGCCCAGGGCCAGGACGGCGGGGTGGTCTCCGCCCTGCTCATCTGGGGGCTGGAGACGGGCCAGATCGACGGGGCCTGCACCTCCCGCCTCTCCGACGAGCGGCCCTGGGACGCCGAGCCCACCGTGGTCACGGACGTGGAGGGGGTCCTGGCCACGGCCGGCTCCCGCTATACGTACTCGGCCAACCCCCTGGCCCTGGTCAAGGCGGCGGAAATGGGCCTCTCCAAGGTGGCCCTGGTGGGGATGTCCTGCCAGGCCAGCGTGACCGGGGCCCTGGAGGCCCGGCGGGTCAACAAGTGGCGGCGGCGCATCGCCTGGACCCTCGGGCTGCTCTGTTCGAAGACCTTCACGTACGAGGGGCTCAACGTGGAGATCGCCCAGAAGGAGCTGGGGCTGCGCCTGGAGGACGTGGTCCGGGTCAACGTCAAGGGCAAGCTCCTCTTCTACACGGCCGACGGGCAGGAGCACACCTACTCGCTCAAGAAGGCCCACCGATACACGCGGACCGGGTGCCTCAGGTGCCCCGACTTCGCCGCCGAGCACGCCGACCTCTCCTTCGGCGGCCTGGGGCAGACCGAGGGCTGGACCCTCACCGTGATCCGCACCGAGCTCGGGGAGCGGATCTTCCGGGACGCGGTCCGGGACGGCGTGGTCGAGTTCCGGCCGGGAAGCGAGGACCCCGAGGCCATCGCCCTCATGGAGCGGCTGGCCGCCCGGCAGCGACAGCGGTGGCCGGGGGACGAGCTGCCCGAGGAGTGGTCCTTCCCCGGCCTGGTCCCCGAGGCGGCGGGTTCGCCCTCGGCTCCCGCCCCCGCCGACCCGTCCTGACCCGGCCGCCGGGAGGGGACGCGCTGGCTCAGGTCTCCGGGTCCGGCCCGGCCTGGGATCCGCTCAGGAGCCGGCCTGGAAGTTGGCCACGAACGGGTGGTCCTTGTCGAGCGGGCCCACCTGCGCCGCCCCACCCGGCGAGCCCAGCCCAGTCACGGCGTCGCTGAAGAACTCGGCGTTGATCTGGTTGTAGATCTTCCACTCGGCCGGCACGTCGTCCTCGTAGAAGATGGCGGTCACCGGGCACACGGGCTCGCAGGCCCCGCAGTCCACGCACTCGTCGGGGTGGATGTAGAGCATGCGCGCGCCCTCGTAGATGCAGTCGACGGGGCACTCGTCCACGCAGGCCCGGTCCTTCACGTCGATGCAGGGCTCGCAGATCGTGTAGGTCATGCCGGTTTCCCCCTTTTCCACCGTGTCGACCGTGCAAATCGAAGTCTACCGCTTCGGGCCCGGCTGACAAGCCCCCTAGCGCTCCACCGCCGGGTTGGGGGCGGCGGCCATGAGGGTGCCCAGCACGGAGGAGAACCGGTCCAGGGTGGCCACCGGGTAGCAGAAGACCACGTCGGCCCCGGCCCGGCGGAACTGCTCGAACCGCTCCATGGCCTCCCGCCGCCCCCCGGTCACGGCCACGGCCCGGACCAGCGTCTCGGGGACGTCCTGGGGGCGTCCCTCGGCGAAGGCCTTGGCCGCCAGCCGGGCCTCCTCGCCCAGGCCCATGGCCTCGAACTGGCGGAGGTACTGGGGGAGGGCCGCGTACCGCCCGGTCATCTCCCGCAGGCTCTCCATGGCCACCCGCTCGGCCACCCCGAGGCAGCAGCGGACGTAGACGGCCAGGGTGAGGCGGGAGGGGTCCCGTCCGGCCTGCCGCGCCGCCCGGTCCAGGACCCGGCGGGCCCGGGCCGCCCGCTCCGGGGTGCACCAGTTGAGGATCGCCCCGTCCGCCACCCGGGCGGCCACCTCGAGCATCCGGTCCCCCAGCGCGCCCAGCCAGATGGGGGGCGGCGGCGGCAGGGGCTCGAGGTCCAGCCGGAACCGGGGGACCCCGAACCGCTCGGCCCGGACCGTCTCCCCCGCCAGGGCCGCGCGCACCGTGGCCACGTACGCCCGGACGGTCTCCAGGGTCTCCCGCCCGGGGGGCAGGGACCCCGAGCCCAGGCCCAGGACCAGGCGTCCGCCGGAGAGCTCCTGGAGGGTGGCGGCGGCCATGGCCACCGCGGCCGGGCTCCGGGACCGGAGGTCGACCACCCCGGTCCCCAGCCGGACCCGGGAGGTGACCACGGCGAACCCGGCCAGGGTCGCGAAGGCCTCCCGGGCGTCGATCTCGGGCACGAAGACGGCTTCGTAGCCCGTGAGGTCGACGGTCTCCACGACCTCCCGCAGCTCGGGCCAGGGCAGCGGGTCGCGCACCACCGCCCCGACCCGGAGGGCCTCCCGCCCCGGCTCGGTCACCGGCGGCCTCCTCGAGCGGTCCGCGGGCCCGGCGTCCCCTCGGCGAACGCAGCCCGACCCGTCCCCATGTCGCCATGCTCCCACACCGACGCCCGCCCCAGGCGGGCGAGCCCGGTTCCGGAAACCTCGGCCAGGAACCTGCGGGCGGAGCAGGCCCCGGCCGGTCGAGCGGGACCGGGACGACGGGAAGGAGGATGATGGGAAGGGGTCCAGGACGGCCCTCGCACGCGTCCCTCCAGGCTAGGGTCGGAGGCCGGGGCCAGAAGGGCGATGATCCAGGTCGGGACCAGCGGCTGGCAGTACGCCTCCTGGCGGGGCAGGTTCTACCCGTCGGGCCTGGCCCAGCGGCGGTGGCTCGGGTTCTACGCCACGCGCTTTCCGGTGGTGGAGGTCAACAACTCCTTCTACGTGCTGCCCAAGGAGGACACCTTCGACCGGTGGCGGGACACGGTGCCGCCGGGGTTCCGGTTCGCGGTCAAGGCCAGCCGGTTCATCACCCACGTCCGTCGCCTGCGGGACTGCGCGGACCCCGTGGCCCTGTTCTGGTCGCGGGCCACTAGGCTCCGCGACCGCCTGGGGCCGGTCCTGTTCCAACTGCCTCCCCGGTTCCGGGCCGA
This sequence comes from Actinomycetota bacterium, assembly GCA_035573915.1. GTDB lineage: Bacteria > Actinomycetota > UBA4738 > UBA4738 > UBA4738 > DATLZQ01. Next base: position 48,148 of record DATLZQ010000052.1, read on the forward strand.
CCCGCCCCTCCTGGGCGACTTCCTGGCCTCGCTCCCCGGGGAGCTGCGACCGGCCTTCGAGTTCCGCGACGACTCGTGGCGGACGGACGAGGTCTTCGAGCTCCTGGACCGCCACCGGGCGGCCTGGGTGATGGCGGACCGGCCCGGGTGGCGGGTCCCCACGGTGGTCACCGGGGGGTGGTCGTACCTGCGGTTCCACCAGGGGCAGGAGCACGCGCCGGGCTACACGCGGGAGAAGCTTTCGCGCTGGGCGGACCGGATCGCGGGCCTGGGGCCGATCGACGTCTACGTCTTCTTCAACAACGACCCGGAGGCCGCGGCCCCCCGAGACGCGGCCACCCTGGCGGAGCTCCTCCGCCGGCGGGGGTGCCGGGTGGCGGAGCCGCCGGCCGCTTGAACCTCGCCGGGCCCGGCCCCGACAATCGAAAGCCGTGTCGAGCGAGCGGCCGTCGGAGGGCGAGGAGCGGGCCGGCGCCGTCAGGCCGCCGGGGACGGCCGTGGGGCGTCCCGGGGAGCCCGCGTACGCGGGGCTGGTCACGTTCGCCCGGGTCCCACTCGTCCTCCGGCCCGAGGACCTCGGGGGGGTGGACGTGGTCATCCTGGGCGCCCCGGTGGACGAGACCGTGAGCTACCGCCCGGGGACGCGGTTCGGGCCCCGGGCCATCCGCCAGGCCGACCCCGCCGGGGGCACCGGCCGGCCCAACATGGACCTCGGGGTGGACCCCTTCGCGGTCCTCGCGGTGGTGGACTACGGCGACGTGGAGGTGGCCCCGGGGGACCCGGCCCGGAGCCACGAGGCCGTCCGCCGGGCCGTGCGGGAGGTCCGGGAGGCCGGGGCCGTCCCCGTCGTCCTGGGGGGCGACCACTCCCTGGCCCACCCGGACGTGGGGGCCGTGGCCGAGGCCCTCCGCCCGGCGCAGCTCGGCGTGGTCCACTTCGACGCCCACGCGGACAACGCCCCCCACCTCTACGGGGTCCGTCGGTCCCACGGCACCCCCATGCGGCTGCTCGTGGAGGAGGGGTCGGTCCGGGGCGATCACATCGTCCAGGTGGGCCTGCGCGGGTACTGGCCCGACCCGGAGGACTTCGAGTGGGCCCGCCGCCACGGCTTCCGCTGGCACCTCATGGAGGAGATCGCCGAACGGGGCATGGACGCGGTCATGGACGACGTGGTGGCCGCGGCCCGGGAGTGGGACGCCGTGTTCCTCTCCTTCGACATCGACGTGTGCGACCCCGCCTACGCCCCGGGCACCGGCACCCCCGAGCCGGGGGGCCTCACCGCCCGGGAGGCCCTACGGGCCGTTCGCCGGCTGGCCCTCGAGGTGGGGCTGGCCGGGATGGAGGTGGTCGAGGTCTCGCCGCCGTACGACCACGCCGACGTCACGGCCCTCCTCGCCCACCGGCTGGTGCTGGAGGCCCTCTCCGGGCTGGCCCTCCGCAAGCTGGGCCGCGAGCCCCGCCCGGAGCGCCCGACGCCGACCGAAGGCTGAGGAGCGCCCCCCGGGACCGCGTCCCGCTCCCGGGCCGCGAGGCGGAGCCCCCGGCCCCTACCGCGAGAGGGCCTCGCAGAACGCCCCGAAGGCGTCCACGAACCGGGCCACGTCCTCCTCCGTGTGCTGGACGGAGAGCGTCCACTGCTCCTCGTCCCCGGGGGTCATGAAGATCCCCCGGTTGAGCAGCCACACGAAGGACGCGGCGAACAGGGCCCGGTTGCACTGGAGGAAGTCCCGGTAGTTGCGCAGCGGCTCCGGGCGGTAGGACACGCAGCCCTTGGCCCCCAAGTCCACCACGTGGGCGGGGAGGCCGAACTCCCGGATGGCCCGTCCGCACCCCTCGGCCAGGAGGCTCCCCAGCTTGCCCAGGTAGGCGTAGGCATCGGGGGTGAGGACCTCGGTGAGGGCGGCCAGCCCCGCCCGCACCGAGAGCGGGTTCCCGTTGAAGGTCCCCTGCTGGGCGGTCCCCTTGCCCACCACCTCCATCACCGAGGCCCGCCCGCCCAGGGCCCCGATGGGGGTGCCCCCGCCGATGGCCTTGGCGAAGCAGGCCAGGTCGGGCTGGACCCCGTAACGCTCGATGGCCCCGCCGGGCGCGATGGTGGCCCCCGACTTGACCTCGTCGAAGATGAGGATCACGCCGTGGCGGGTGCAGAGGTCCCGGACGGCCTGGAGGTAGCCGGGCTGGGGCTCCACGATGCCGATGTTCATCATCACCGGCTCCATGACCAGGCAGGCCACCTCCCCGCCCCGCTCGGCCAGGACGTGCTCCAGGGCCGAGGCGTCGTTGAAGGGGACGATGAGCGTGTAGTCGGCCATGACCTTTGGCACGCCCCGGGAGGTGGGGATGGTCTTGTAGACGTCCCCCACCGAGTCGGCGGCCTCCCCGCTGGTCACCTCCCGGACCCCCAGGACGTCGGCCTCGGGGACCACGGAGAACAGCAGGGTGTCGTGGTGGCCGTGGTAGGAGCCCTCGATCTTCAGGACGACCTCCCGCCCCGTGGCGGCCCGGGCGATGCGGACGGCGTCCATGGTGGCCTCCGTCCCCGAGTTGCAGAACCGGACCTGCTCCAGGGAGAAGCGCCGGCAGAGCTCCTCGGCCAGGGCCACCGTGGCCTCCGTGGTCACCGCGAAGTGGGTCCCGGTCCGGGCCGCCTCCTCGATGGCCGCCACCACCCGGGGGTGGGCGTGGCCCACCACGTTCACCCCGAACCCCCCGTGGTAGTCCACGTACTCGTGCCCGTCCACGTCCCACACGTGGGAGCCCTGCCCTCGGGCCAGGTACACGGGGTAGGGGTCCCCGGCCTGGAAGGTGGAGGCCACCCCCAGGGGCATGACCCGGGCCGCCCGCTCGAACAGCGCCGCCGACCCCGGGGTTCGTTCCAGGAGGCGCCGCTTCTCCCGGGCCTCGAGCTCCCGGGCCCGGGCCGTGATCCGTTCGGTGTCCACCTCGGCGCTCATTGGACCTCGCCTCCTCCCGCCTTGGCTTACCTGTACCGTCGACGCTGGACCACCAGGCTCAGCCCGATCAGCACGACCGTGAGCACCAGGATGGTGGTCCCGATCACGTTGATCTGCGGGGGAACGGCCACCCTGGCCGACCCCCACACGTACAGGGGGAAGGTGACCTCGGGGCCCGCGTTGAACAGGGTGATGATGAAGTCGTCCAGGGACAGGGCGAAGGACAGCAGGCCCGCCGCCAGGATCCCCGGGTAGATCAGGGGCAGGGTGACCTTGCGGAAGGTCCGCCACTCGTTGGCCCCCAGGTCCATGGCCGCCTCCTCCAGGGTCCAATCGAACCCCCGGAGCCGGGCCTTCACCGTGAGCACCACGTAGCTGATGCTGAACATGATGTGGGCGATGACGATCGTGAGGAACCCGGTGGGGATCCCCCAGGTGAGGAAGAGCGTGAGGAGGGAAGACCCCATGACCACCTCGGGCGTGGTCAGGGGGAGCAGCAGCAGGACGTTCACGGCCCCCCCGCCTCTGAACCGGTACCGGATCAGGGCTAGGGCGATGAGCGTCCCGAACACCGTGGCCGCCGTGGTGGCTATGGCCGCCACCTTGAGGCTCAGGACCATGGCGTCCGCGAGGGCCGGCACGGCCAGGGGGTGAGCCCAGGCATCGAGGGAGAACTCCTGCCAGACGAAGTTGAACCGTCCCCGAGGTCGGTTGAAGCTGAACAGGACCATGACCCCGATCGGGAGGAACAGGTAGACGAGGCCCAGCGCGGCGTATCCCCAGAGGAGGACGTCCCCCGGCCGCCACCGGCGGGGTCGAGGCGCTGGCCAGGCCGGCCTCGGGACCGCGCGCTCCTCGACCGCCAGCTCCGCGCTCATCCCGTGAGCTGCTCCGTGCCCAGAAGGCGGGCGTAGACGAAGACCGCGAGCAGGATGGCGGCCATCAGCAGGAACGAGAGTGCCGCTGCCGTCGGGTAGTCGAGCAGGACCAGGAACTGGCTCTGGATGACGTTCCCGATCATGGTCTGCCGGGACGTCCCCAGCAGTTGGGCATTGATGAAGTCCCCGGCCGCCGGGATGAACGTGAGCAGCGACCCGGCGAAGACCCCGGGCATGGAGAGCGGCAGGACCACCCTGCGGAACGCTCGGAACGAGCTGGCGTAGAGGTCCCGCGCCGCGTCGACGAGCTCCGGCTCGATCTTCTCCAGGGCCACGTAGATGGGCAGCACCATGAAGGGCAGGAAGTTGTACGTGAGGCCACCCACCACGGCGATGGTGGTGGCCAGGAGCCTGCCGTCGGCGGGGAGCAGGTGCAGGACCTTGAGGGCCTTCACCACCGGCCCCTCGTCGGCCAGGATGGTCATCCAGGCCAGGGTCCGGATGAGGTACGTCGTGAAGAAGGGGAGCACGACCAGGGCGAGGAGGAGCGTCTTGTACCGCCCTCCCCGGAAGGCAATGGCGTAGGCGAGGGGGTAGCCGACGGCCAGCGCGATCAGGGTGGCCATCCCTGCGTATTCGAAGGACCGAATGAACTGCTGGTCGAAGGTGGTCAGCGCATCGAGGTAGTTCCGCCAGTCCCAGGCGAAGTGGAAGCCCGTGAAGAACGTCCCCCGGGACAGCGACGTCTGGGCCAGGGTGAGGATGGGGACGAGGAAGAACAGGACGAGCCAGGCGACGCCGGGTGCCGCCATGACATACGGGACCAGGGCTCGGAGGCGGCCCCGCATCCCGCTCAGGCCCTCACGACGGACTGGAACAGCTGCTCGAACTGCTGCTCCTCCTCCGGGTCGAGGGGCCTGAAGATGTGGGCCCGGGCCAGGGTCTCGGGGTCGGGGACGATCAGGGGGTTCTCGGCCAGGGCGGGGTCGATCTTCGTCAACTCCTCCTTCACCCCCTCCACCGGGCTTACGAACTGCACGAAGGCGGCGATCTGGGCGGCGATCTTTGGGTCGTAGACGAAGTTCATGAACGTCTCCGCGGTGAACTTGTGCTCCGCCGTGATGGGGATGAGCATGTTGTCCGACCAAAACATGAACCCTTCCTCGGGGAAGAGCCACTCGAGGTCGGGGTTGTCCTGCTTGAGCTGGACCACGTCCCCCGACCAGGCGAACGACACCCAGGCGTCTCCGCGCACGAGGTCGGGACCGTAGTCGTTCCCCGTGAACCGGCGGATCTGGCCGGTCTCCACCGCCTCCTTGATCCGCTCCACCGCGGCCTCGGCATCCTCCAGGGTCGCTTCCTCCGGGGCCACACCCATCCCCAGCAGCACCAGCCCGAGGGTGTCCCGCATCTCCGTCAGCATGGTGACGTGGCCCTTGAACGCGGGGTCGAAAATGTCGTTCACGCTGGTGAGCTTGCGTCCGGTAAGCTTGGGGTTGTAGCCGATCCCGGTGAAGCCGGACTGCCAGGGCAGGCTGAACCGCCGGCCCGGGTCGAACGACGGGTTCTCCAGGGTGTCCACGAGGTTCGTCCAGTTCGGGATGTTGTCCTTGTCGAGCTCCGCCAGCCAGCCCAGCTTGATCAGCCGGCTGGCCATCCAGTCCGTGAGCACGATGATGTCCCGCTCGATGCTCTGCCTCCGGGACAGGGGCTCCCTGATCTTGGCGAAGTACTCGACGTTGTCGTTGATCTCCTCGATGTAGTTCACGTTCACGCCGTACTGCTTCCTGAAGTCCCGCAGTGTCTTCTTGTCGATGTAGAACGGCCAGTTGGCGAAGTTCAGGATGTCCGAGAGCGTGGGGGAAGGAGAAGGGGAGGCTGGGGTGGGCGAGGGGCCGGTTGGAGTGGGCGTCGGCCCCTGCGGTTGGATTCCCCGGGCGCACGCGACGAGCAGGGAGGCCCCGGTACCCACGAGGAACTGGCGACGGGTGAGCCTCCGGGCGGGAACCCGAGACCACCGACGGTCATCACCCATACCTCCTCAACCCCCTCTCTGAAGCCTGGCTCTGCCCCCCCTGAGCAGCATGCTAGCGCGCCGATGGAGGGCCCTGGGACGCAGCGGGGTCATGGCTCCTTGGGCGACGGCAGGGCGTACCCCGCCCCCCTCCCCCAGACCGCCCAGGCCTGGTCCCCCGGACGAAGCGCAGCCGGCGCCTCGTGGGCGGGCACGTGGGCCACCACCTCCGTGCCGTCCACGGCCCGGAGCGCGTAGCGCACGACGGGGCCCTGGAAGACGACGTCCACGACCGTCCCCCGGACCTTGCCTTCTCCCCCCGTCTCGAGTTCCAGCGGCAGGACTCGAAGGCGCTCGGGGCGGAGCATGACCACCACCTCCTGGCCCGGCCGGAAGGAGCCACCGTCCGCCTCCGCCCAGGTCCCACCCCCCGCCGCCAGCCGCAGCTCCACCCCCTCGTCCGCTACCCGCTCCACCCGGGCGGGGAGGAGGTTGGCCAGGCCGATGAAGCTGGCCACGAACAGCGAGCGGGGACGGTTGTAGATCTCGGCGGGCGCGCCGACCTGCTCGACCCGACCCTCGTTCATGACGGCGATCCGGTCCGACATGGTGAGGGCTTCCTCCTGGTCGTGGGTCACGTACACGAAGGTGATCCCCACCTCCCGCTGGATGCGCTTGAGCTCCAGCTGCATGGCCTGGCGGAGCTTGAGGTCCAAGGCCCCCAGAGGCTCGTCGAGCAGGAGGGCGCTGGGGTAGTTCACCAGGGCCCGGGCCAGGGCCACCCGCTGCTGTTGGCCCCCGGAGAGCTCCCGGGGTCGACGCCGCGCCAGGTGGCCCAGGCGTACCACGTCGAGGATCTCGGTGACCTTCCGTCGGACCTCGGACGCGGGGAGCTTCCGGCTTCGTGGGCCGAAGGCCACGTTGTCGAAGACGTCCATGTGGGGGAACAGCGCGTAGTGCTGGAAGACCATGTTGACGTTGCGGCGGTAGGGAGGGACGGACGATACGTCCTGCCCTTCGAGGAGGATGCGACCGCTGGTGGGCGTCTCGAACCCCGCGATCATCCGAAGCGTGGTGGTCTTGCCGCACCCGGATGGGCCGAGGAGGGAGAAGAACTCCCCGCGCCGGATGGTCAGGGTCACCTCGTCCACGGCCACCACCGAGCCGAACCGCTTGGTGACCCGCTCCAGCCGAATGACCGGGTCGGAGACCTCGGGAGTCTCCGGCCGCTCGCGCAGCGAGGACCGCGGCCACTCAGCCACCGGTTCGCACTCCCTCCAGCCGGGTTCTCCCCGAAGAACGGCTCCCGGCGCCGCCGTCGTTTCTCCCTTACCTCATGCTAGGCGCGTCCCCGGTGGCCGGACAATCGGCCACCGGGAGCGGATCCCCAGGAGCCGGCCCCGCCCTACGTCCCGCCAGACCACCCGGGCACAGTTCCAACCGGGCACGCCCATGACGCCGCCTCCGGGGTGGGTCCCCGCCCCGCACAGGTAGAGTCCCCGGACGGGGGTCCGGTAGCTCCCCCACCCCGGCACCGGACGAAAGACGAACAGCTGGTCCAGGGTCATCTCGCCGTGGAAGATGTTCCCGCCGACCAGACCGAACCGCCGCTCCAGGTCGGGAGGTGCCAGGACCTCGGCATGGAGGACCGCCCCGGCCACGTCGGGCGCGTACTCCTCGAGGGTCGAGAGGACCCTCTCCAGGTAGGTCTCCCGGGCCGTGTCCCAGGAGCCCTCTGCCAGGCGGTAGGGACCGAACTGGGTGAAGAGCAGGGCGATGTGCCTCCCGGAAGGGGCCAGCTCGGGCTCGAACACGGTGGGGAAGACGGCCTCGATGTAGGGCCGCTCCGACATGCGACCGTGCTTCGCGTCGTCCCAGGCCCGCTCCAGGTACTCGACCGAGGGGGAGATGGCCAGGATCCCGGTGTGCGGAGCCCCCGGGGCCGGGCCCGACCACGACCGGAACCTGGGGAGTTCGGCCAGGGCGAGGTTGACCTTGACCGAGCCCGAGCGGCTCCGGAACCTCCGGAGGTCCCGCACTGTCTCCGGAGGCAGGTGCTCCTGGCCCACCAGGTGCAGGAGCGTGGTCACCGGGTGCGCATTCGAGATCACCGCACGGGCCCGGACCCTGGTCCCATCCTCCAGCTCCACCCCGGTAGCTCGTCCGTGGCGGACGGTGATGCGACCGACGCCGGCCCCGGTGCGCACCTCGGCCCCCGACGCCCGGGCCGCCTCGGCCAGGGCCCACCCCAGAGCCCCCATCCCTCCGTGCACCCACCCCCAGGCCCCCTCGTGGCCCTCCACCTCACCCATCCAGTGGTGGAGCAGGACGTAGGCTGTGCCCGGGGTCATGGGCCCGGCCCAGGCCCCGATGATGCCCTGGGTGGCCAGGGCCCCTTTCACCCGGGGGTCCTGGAACCACTCGTCGAGGAAGTCGGCCGCGCTGGCCGTGAGGAGCCGAGCCACGGCCACCAGATCCGCCCGGCTCCAGTGGCTGAGCCTCCGAGCCACACCTGCCCACCGAGGGAGGTCTGCCAGCCGGAACCCCGGCGGGATCACGAAGAGGAGCTCTCGGACCAGATGCGCCAGCCGCGAGAGGTAGGCGTCGAACCGGGGATAGGCGTCTGCGTCGGCCCGGGAGAACCGGGCGATCTCCTGGGCCGTCCGAGCGGGGTCGCCCCACAGCGTGAGGGCCGACCCGTCAGGGTAGGGGACGTAGTAGTCGGGCTCCAGGACCGTCACACGGTACCCGAACCGACGGAGGCCGAGCGCCGACACGAGCCCCGGCGGCATGAGGCTCACGACGTACGAGGCCGTCGACACCCGGTATCCGGGCCAGGGCTCCTCGGTGGCGGCGGCGCCGCCAGGGACCGTCCGTCGCTCCAGCACGAGGACGTCGAGCCCACGACGGGCCAGGGAGGCGGCACAGACCAGGCCGTTGTGGCCGGCCCCCACGACCACCGCGTCCCGAGCCCGGGCCAGGCCCATCCCTCGTCCCCGGAGACCCGGTCCCCCAGCGGTCCGGGGCCTACAGGGGTACGTGGGAGAGGACCAGCAGCCTCGGCTCAGTCATGGCCTCCATGGCGTAGCGGAGCCCCTCCCGGCCGTACCCGGAGTCCTTGGAGCCGCCGTACGGCATCTGGTCCGCCCGGAACGCCGAGACGTCGTTCACGATCACCCCGCCCACCTGGAGCTCACGGTGCGCCAGCAGGGCCCGCTCGATGGAGCTCGTGAACACCCCGGCCTGCAGGCCGTAGGGCGAGGCGTTGACCTCGGCCAGGGCCTCCTCGAAGGTCTGGTAGGGCTGGACGGTGATGACCGGGCCGAAGACCTCCTCGCAGCGGACCTTCATCTCCGGGGTGGTCTTGGTGAGGATCGTCGGGTAGTAGAAGGGGTCCTCCCGCCGGCCCCCGGTCACGACCTCGGCCCCCTGCTCCACGGCCTCCCGGACCCAGGCGTCCACCCGGTCCAGGGCCCCCCGGTCGATGAGAGGTCCCACGTCCACGGTGGGGTCCATGGGGTCCCCCACCTTGAGGCTCTCCACCTGCTTGACCAGCCGGGCCATGAAGGCGTCGTACACCTCGGACTGGACCAGGACCCGCTGCACGGCGATGCAGGACTGCCCGGCCTGGTAGTAGCCCCCCACCGCCACCCGCTGGGCGGCGTGGTCGAGGTCCGCGTCGGAGTGCACGATGACCCCGGCGTTCCCCCCGAGCTCCAGGGTCACGTGCTTGCGGGGGTCGAGGCCCTTGAGCTTCCAGCCCACGGCGCTGGAGCCGGTGAACGAGATCTTCTTGAACCGGGGGTCGGTGACCAGCCGCTCCGCCCGTTGCGCCGAGATGGGCAGGACCGAGAGCATCCCCCTGGGGAGCTCGGTCTCGGCGAACAGCTCGGCCAGGGCCAGGGCCCCCAGGGGCGTGGCCCCGGCCGGCTTGACCACGATGGGGCAGCCCACGGCCAGGGCGGGGGCCACCTTGTGGGCCACGAGGTTCACCGGGAAGTTGAACGGGGTGATCCCCAGGACCGGCCCCAGGGGGAACCGGCGGAGGATGCCAGCCCGGCTCCCCAGGGCGGGGTCGGTGTCGAGGCGCATGAACTCCCCGCCCATCCGCCGGCACTCCTCCGCGGCCCAGCGGAACGTGGACACGGCCCTGGTCACCTCAACGGTCGACCACTTGAGGGGCTTCCCCCCTTCCCGGGTGACCAGCTCGGCCAGCTCGGAGAGCCGCTCCCCGATGCGGCGGGAGATGTGCATGAGGGCTTCCGCCCGGACGTGGGTGGGGAGGGTCCGGGACTCCCGGAAGGTCTCCGCGGCCCGGGTCACGGCCTCCTCCACGTCCCGGTCCGTGGGCACCGCGACCTCGGCCACCACGCTTCCGTCGTAGGGGCTGTGCACGGCAAGGGTCCCCTCGCCGGTCCGCCACTCGCCACCGACGTAGAAGGGCTTCACCGTCATGGTCACCTCACCCCTTCCCGGCCCCCGTGGGGCCACTCAGTCGATCACCGCCATCACGTGCTTGAGGTTCGTGTACTCCTCGACCGAGTAGATCGACATGTCCTTCCCGTACCCGCTCTGCTTGTAGCCCCCGTGCGGCATCTCCGGGGTGAGCAGCAGGTGGGTGTTGATCCACACCGTCCCGAACCGCAGCCGCCGGGAGGCGTTCAGGGCCCGCCCAACGTCCCGGGTCCACACCGAGGCCGCCAGGCCGTACTCCACGTCGTTGGCCCAGGCGATGGCCTGCTCGTCGTCCTCGAACCGCTGCACGGTCACGACCGGGCCGAACACCTCCTGCTGGACGATCTCCGCTTTCTGGTCCACGTCGGTGATGACGGTGGGCTTGTAGAAGAACCCCGGGCCCTCCAGGCGCTCCCCGCCCGTGAGGACCCTGGCCCCGCCCTGCCGGGCCCGCTCCACGAAGCCGGCCACCCGTTCGAGCTGAGGCTCCGCCACCACCGGGCCCATCTCGGTGTCCTCTTTGAAGGGGTCCCCCACCACGATGGACTCCACGGCCGGGACCAGCTCGGAGAGGAGGTTCTCGTAGATCCGGGGCCCGGCCAGGACCCGGGTGGCCGCCGTGCAGTCCTGCCCGGAGTTGAAGTAGCCCGCGATCTTGATCCACTCCACCGAGGACTCCAGGTTGGCGTCGTCGAACACCACCACCGGGGCCTTCCCCCCGAGCTCTAGGTGCACCCGCTTGAGGGTGTCGGCCGCCGCCCGGGCCACTTCCTTGCCCGTGGTCACCTCCCCGGTCAGGGAGACCATCCCCACCCCGGGGTGCCGCACGATGGCCGCCCCGGTGGGGACCCCGTCCCCGGTCACCACGTTGAACACGCCGGGCGGGAAGATCTCCGCCGCGAACTCCGCCACCCGGAGGACGGTGAGGGGGGTCCACTCGGACGGCTTGAGGACCACCGTGTTGCCCGCGGCCAGGGCCGGCCCGAACTTCCAGATGGCCATCCACAGGGGGTAGTTCCAGGGGGCGATGAGGCCCACCACCCCGATGGGCTCCCTGCGGAGCATGCTCGTGTAGAGGGTCCCGTCCGCCTTGAAGTACTCCCCCACGGAGAGACCGTCCAGGTGGCGGGCGGCGCCGGCGAAAAAGCGCAGGTGGTCTACGAGCACGGGCATCTCGTCCCGCATGACCATGCGGATGGGCTTGCCGACGTTCTCCGCCTCCAGCCGCCCCAGCTCCTCGGCGTGCTCCTCGATCCGGTCGGCCAGCTTGAGGAGCATGGCCGAGCGCTCCCCGGGGGTGGTGTCGAACCATACCTCGTCGAAGGCCTTCTGGGCGGCCCGCACGGCCCGGTCCACGTCCTCCTCCCCGGCCCGGGGGACCTCGGCGATGACCTCCCCGGTGGCCGGGTTGACCACGGGAAGGGTCTCCCCGCTGACCGCGTCCACGAACTCCCCCCCGACGAACATCCGCTTCACCGCCGCGGTGGCCATGGCTCCCCTCCTCGCTCGGTTCCGGCCCGACGATCAGACACAAGGCTACCCAAGACCAGGGGAGGCGCGGGGCCGGTCCTGGACCAGCCCCGTAGAATGCGGGCCACGGGCGGAGGGCCCGCCCGGACGACCAGGCGAGGTGGCGCGTGGAGGTCCCCCAGGAACGGCGGCTGGTCACCGAGATCCCCGGCCCCAGGTCCAGGGCCCTGCTCGAGCGGCGGGCCCGGGCCGTCCCCCGGGCCGTGTTCCTCACCACCCCGGTGTTCGTGGAGGCCGCCTCGGGGGCTGTCCTGCGGGACGTGGACGGCAACCAGCTCATCGACCTGGGGGCCGGCCTGGCCGTGCTCAACGTGGGCAACGCCCATCCCCGGGTGGTGGAGGCGGTCCGGGCCCAGGTGGAGCGGTTCACCCACACCTGTCAGCACGTGACCTCCGCCGAGCCCTACGTGGAGCTGGCGGAGCGGCTCAACGCCCTGGTCCCGGGGGAGGGGCCGCGCAAGACGATGTTCGTCAACTCCGGCGCCGAGGCCGTGGAGAACGCGGTCAAGGTGGCCCGGTACTTTACGGGGCGTCCCGGGGTGGTCGTGGTAGAGCACGCCTTCCACGGGCGGACCCTCCTGGCCATGACCATGACCGGCAAGGCCATGCCGTACAAGGCCAGGCTGGGGCCGTTCGCCCCCGAGGTCTACCGTGTGCCGTTCTCCTACCCCTACCGGTGTCCGGCCGGGGGCACCACCCCGGAGGAGTGCGCCCGGCGGTGCCTGGCCCGGGCCGTGGACCTCATGGAGAAGCACGTCGGGCCGGAGCACATCGCCTGCCTGGTGGTGGAGCCCATCCTGGGGGAGGGCGGGTTCGTCGTACCGGGGCCCGGGTTCCTCTCCGGGCTCGCCGACTACTGTCGGGACCGGGGGATCCTGTTCGTGGCCGACGAGGTCCAGACGGGGCTCGGGCGCACGGGGCGGTGGTTCGGGGTGGAGCACGAGGGGGTGGTGCCGGACCTCGTGACCACCGCCAAGTCCCTGGCCGGGGGGCTCCCCCTGGGGGCCGTCACCGGTCGGGAGGACGTCCTGGAGAGCGTCCACGTCGGTGGGCTGGGCGGGACCTTCGGGGGCAACCCCCTGGCCTGCGCCGCCGCCCTGGCCGTCCTGGAGACCGTGGAGGACCTCAAGCTCCTGGAGCGGGCCCGCCGCATCGAGGAGGTGGCCCTGGCCCGGCTCCGGGAGTTCCAGGAGCGCTTCCCCCTGGTGGGAGACGTCCGGGGACGGGGGGCCATGCTGGCCATGGAGCTCGTGGAGAACCGGGCCACCAGGGCCCCAGCCCCCGCCCCCGCCTCCCGGGTGGTCGAGGAGTGCTACCGGCGCGGGGTGGTGGTCCTCAAGGCCGGGACCTACGACAACGTGATCCGTCTCCTCCCCCCGCTCACCATCGACGAGGCCCTGCTCCAGGAGGGCCTGGACGTCGTGGAGGAGGCCCTGACCGCGACCCAGGGCTGAAGCGTGCTGGTGGTCGCGAGTTGGGCCTGGTCGGCAAGGGGGAACCCGGAGTGGCCAAGCTTACCGAGCAAGAGGTCCGGCGGGCGCTGGCCGCGGGGGACCTGCCGGGCTGGCGGTACGAGCGCGGGGAGATCTTCAAGCACTACAAGTTCCGCACGTTCATGGAGGCCATCGCCTTCATCAACCGGGTCGCGGAGCGGGCCGAGGCCATGGACCACCACCCGGACCTCGAGAACCACTACAACCGGGTCCGGGTGGGGCTCCACACCTGGAGCGAGAGCGGGGTCACGGAAAAGGACCTGGCCCTGGCCCGCGAGATCGAGGCGGTGGCCGAGCCCCCCGCCTGAGACCGGCGGCCCGGGCCCGTCAGTGGGGGCGGACGTTGGGCGGGGACCCCGGCGGCCGGAGGACCAGCCGGTCGTGGGGCTCCTCCACGTCGAGCAGCCCCTCCAGGCCCCGTTCCACGTAGAGGGTGACCGGGCCCACCGCGAGCACCTCGTCCGAGGGGTCGGGCTCCTCGGTCAGGACGGCCTGAACACCGGCGTCCGTCCGGGTCAGTCGGATCCTGGCCTTGGGGTTGAACCGGGTGGCGGCGGCCTGGGACCGCTCCAGGATCTCCCTCGCCCAGTCCGTGACCTCGATCGGTGCCATCCGAACCCCGCGGCCGCTCGATGCGTCTGACCGGGGAAGACCATAGCAGCGGCGGTCAGCTGAGCGGGTAGGGGGGCTGCCACCACCACGGGACCTCCGAGACCTCGACCTCCCGGACCCACTTCACCCACCAGTACCCGCGCCGGCCGGGCGCCACCAGGCGGGCCGGGAACCCGTGGCCCGCGGACAGCGGCTCCCCGCCCACCCGGATGGCCAGCCACAGCCGGTCGGCGTCGGCCAGGGGGAACCTCCGCCAGTAACCGGTCACCGACCGCACGGTGACGCTCCGCCCAGAGGCCGACCCCAGCAGCGAGCTCAGCCGAACGCCCTCCCACCGCTGCCGGGCGAACCACCCGCCGGTGCAGTCCAGGGTGGCCAGGACGGGCTCGCGGCGGGCCTCGAGCTCGCCGAGGCTCAGGCGGCGGACCCCGGCCCCGGGCACGACGACCCGGAGCTCCCAGGCGGCGGGGTCGACCGCCGGGACGGGGTCGTCCAGCCACTGGACGACCGGCATCGCCCGGGGCCGGTAGGACCCCACCTCGAACGAGCCGGTGAACCGCCGGGCCCGCCCCGGGAGCCTGGCCACCCTGACCAGCCCGGCCAAAGCGCCGTAGGCGACCAGGCTGCCCGCGGCCAGGAGCCCGGCCCGGAGCAGGGCCCGCCGCGAGAGGTCCGTCCGCCGCGGGCGGACCCTGCGGGCCGCCACGTGCCACAGCCCCAGGGGCACGGAGGCCAGGGCCGCCCCCACGTGCAGCTGCATGGCCGTGACCCCGCCCACGGAGCGCAGCAGGCCCGTGGAGTGCCCCACGCCGGCGGCCACGCACACCGCGAGGACCAGGGTGAAGGCGAGCGAGACCCAGGACCCCGGACGTCGCCGCAGGCCCCGCCGCACGATGGCCCACTTCCAGGGGACGAGGAGCAGGACCCCCAGCCCGGCCGCCCCGTGGGCCACCACGGGGACCCGGACCAGGGCCGTGCCCAGGGCGAAGGCCAGGCCCCCGGTGGCCAGGGCCACCCCCAGGAGAGCGAGCAGCGCGAGGTTCGTCCCTCGCCCCGCCATGGCTTCATCGTCCCACGAGGAGCCGCTCCGGAGCGGCCCATGAGCGGGCCGCCCCGAGCCCGGCCCGCCGAGTCCGCTCCCGGGCCACCTCGGTTGTCCGAGGCGGAGGGGGCGCGCATACTCGCTCGGGCTGTCGCAGCCCGAGGAAGGAGGGACGCGAGCGATGGGCGTGCCGTTATGGCCCGCGGAGCCAGGCGCCGGACCCGGCCGCTGTTCGCCTACTGGCGGGCGGAGCGACGCACGCTGCGCCAGGGCCTGGTGGCGCTCCTCGTGGGTACCCTGGCCGCGCTCGTCGCGGGCGTCACGCTGGGCTCCATCACCGAGACCCTGGAGGCCCTCCCCGGCCTGATTATCCTGGTCCCCGCGGCGGCGGGGATGCGGGGGACGATCTTCGGAGCCCTGGGGGCCCGGCTGGGGACCAGCATCCACGCCGGCCTGTTCGAGATCAGCTCCTCCCGGACCGGCGTGCTCTACCAGAACGTGGTCACCAGCGTGGTGACCACGTTGGGCTCGTCCCTGTACCTGGCCGGGCTGGCCAAGCTGGCGGCAGTGGCCTTCGGGCTTCGGTCCATCTCGTTCCTCGACTTCGTCACGATCTCCATGGTCGGGGGGATCCTGGGCTCGGCGGTGGTCCTCGGCTTCACCGTCCTCATGTCCGTGGTCTCCTACCGGCGGGGGTACGACCTGGACACGGTGGCCACGCCCCTCGTCACGGCGGCGGGGGACATGACCACCGTCCCCACCCTCTTCCTGGCCACGTTCCTGGTCCGGGTCGGGTGGCTCAACGCCGCCATCGCCGCCGTGGCCATCGCGGTCACCCTCTGGGCGCTGGTGAGCGCCGCCCGTTCCGACCTCCCCCAGGCCCGCCGGGCCATGGTGGAGATGGTGGGGGTCATCGTCCTTACCCCGCTCCTCGACATCCTGGCCGGGACGGTGGTGGAGGCCCGCCTGGAGCGCTTCCTGGCCCTCCCCGGACTGCTCGTGGTCATCCCGCCCCTCGTCTCCAACGCCGGAGCTCTGGGGGGGATCCTCTCCTCCCGCCTCTCCTCCAAGCTTCACCTGGGGACGCTGGACCCGAGGGGCCGGCCGCAGGGCCCCGCCCTCCTCGACGCCTCCCTGGTCCTCGGGCTGGGGCTGGCCGCCTTCACCGCCGTGGGGGTCCTGGCCCTGGGGGTGAGCGCCCTGGCCGGGATGGCCCACCCGGGGGCCCCGGTGATGATCGGGGGGACGCTCCTTGCGGGTATCATCGCCTTGGTCGTAACGGTCGTGGTGAGCTACTACGTGGCGGTCCTTACGGCGAGGTTCGGGCTGGACCCGGACAACCACTCCGTCCCCGTCATCACCAGCGTGATGGACCTGGCGGGGGTCCTGAGCTACCTCTTCGTCCTCACCGTGCTGGGAGTGGCGCCCCATGGGTGACGACGAGCCGAGGAACGTCAAGGAGCTTCTCGTCGAGTCCAAGGACGTCTCCGAGCTCATGGTGGACCTGGGCTACGCCGCCGTGTTCTTCAACGACGAGGACCTGGCGGCCGAGGTCCTCCAGCTCGAGGAGCGGCTGGGCGGCTACCTGTGGCGGCTACGGGAGATCGCCATCCTGGCCGCCCGCTCCCCCGAGGACGCCGAGGCCATGGCCGGCGTCCTCCGGGTGGCGGAGGCCATCGAGAAGATCGGGGCGGCCGCCGCGGACATCGCCCGGGTCATCCAGGTGCACCTGGGGATCCCGACGGGCCTCCGGCCGGCCCTCCGCCACGCCGACGAGATCGTGGGCCGGGTCCGGGTCCGGGAGGGAGCCCCCTGCGTGGGCCGGTCCCTCAGGGAACTCCTCCTCCCCTCGGAGACCGGGATGTGGATCATGGCCGTCCGCCGGGGAGAGCAGTGGGAGTTCGACCCGGGGCCCGACACGGTCCTCTCCGAAGGGGACGTCCTCCTGTTCCAGGGGCCGGCGGAGGGGGTGAACCTCCTCCGGGCCGTGGCCGGGGCCCACCCCCTGCCCGAGCCCCCCGAGGAGGCGGGGCCTCCCCTCACCGAGCTGGACCGGGCCGTGGACATCCTGATCGAGATGAAGAACGCCGCCGAGGTGGCGGTGGGCCTGGCCTACTCGGCCCTCCTGTTCAAGGACCCCGCCCTGGCCGCGGAGGTGGCCACGCTCGAGGCCCGCTCCGACATGCTCCTCGACGAGCTCGAGTCCTGGGTGCTCAAGGCGGCCCCCGAGGCTCGCAACCCCGACGAGCTGCGGGGGCTCCTTCGGCTGGCCTACGCCAGCGAGGCCATCTTCGACGCGGCTCGGGACATGACCTGGCTCGTCGAACGGGGGGAGGAGCTCCACCCGGTCATCCAGGCCGCCCTGGAGGAGACCGAGGAGGTGGCCACCCAGATGGTCGTGGAGCGTGGCTCCCGGGCGGAGGGCCGCTCCCTCCGCCAGCTTCAGCTGGAGACCGAGACGGGGGTGTTCGTCCTAGCGGTCCAACGCGGCCGGCGGTGGATCTACCGCCCCCGGCCCCAGCTCGTGCTGGAGGCTGGCGACCGGGTGATCGGGGTCGGACCGGAGGAGGGGATCCCGGAGCTCGAGGCCCTCTTCCGGGCGCCGCAGCCCGCCGTGGACCGGGACTGAAACCCGCCTCCGCCGGCCGTCGGTCTGGCCCCGGGATCGGGGCCCCTTGAGTCGGTAATAAGAGCTCTTAGGTTGGTCGGTACAGCCGTTCCAGCCCGAGGACGTCGCCCAGGCCCAGGGTGGTCTCCTCCGCCTGACACGGGTGGATGACGGGGCTCATGGTCAGGGCCCCGTGGGCGGCCTCCCCCACGTGGCCCAGCCCCAAGACGTGGCCGAGCTCGTGGACGGCCACCGCCTCGACGCTCCACCGCCCCCAGCAGGGCCGGGAGAGATCCGTGGTCCAGGGGTAGGCATCGGAGAGCTTGACGTCGGCCTCCAGGGGACCTTTCGGGCCGACCCACCAGCAGGTGAGGGCCAGGTAGCCGAGGGCCAGGGGACCGAACCCCACCACGCTCCGTCGGTCCCGGGACAGGCACCCGGTCAGCCCCACCCCCAGGGGGGCATCGGTCCTGCCTCTGTAGGCCATCGGGACCTCAAGCTGGGGCTGGAGGCCGCAGTCGTTCCGCCCCTCGGCCAGGCTCGCCGCCGCCCCGAGCAGCGCCTCCTCCGCGGCCCGCGCGGAGAGCCCCGGGGGCAGCCGGCGGGCCCGGAACCACCAGACGAGCTCGCGGCGCCAGGGCCGGTGGTCGACGGCGAAGGCCGGGTCCCGGCAGGGGTCTCCGCCCGAGAGCAGCAGCTGCGGGGGAGGGCCGGAACGCCGCAGGACGACCGTGCCGTCCCCTCGGACCGTGACCCCCACGACGCGGGTCCGCCCGTCGGCCGAGACGGCCTCGACCCACACGGACTCCCCGCGGGCGGGCGGCGGGACGGTGATGCCGTCCACCCTGATCCCGTCCACCGGGCGGCCGTCCAGGGCCGGAGCGGGTCCCGGGCCAGGGCCGGGCCCTGGCGCAGGCGCCGGGAGCGCGCCGCCCACCAGCACGAAGACGGCGGCCAGGGCCCGACCGAGGTGGACCGCCATCCTCCCCGCCGCCCTCCGCGACCCGCGCGCCGCCCGTCCCCCCGCTCCCGGCACCCCTCCCTCCCGCACCGTGTTGGGCGTGGAAGCACCCTTCTATCCCGGAGCGGGGCCGTCGCGCAAGTCGCGGACCGGTCCCTGGGGCACGCGGGGCCCGGCGCGCTGCGACGACGCAGTGACGGGGGGCGCGGACGGCGTCGGGGCCCCCGAGCGGCGGGCCAACCCCGAGGGGCGGTCGCTAGACCGTCAAGGGCTCGCGGACGCCGGCGGGGAGCGAGAAACGGAGGTGCTCCTCGACGGTGCGGAGCTCCTCCACCTCCCGGGCCCCCAGCCGCCTGAGGTGCTCCACCACCCGCTCCACGAGCCACTCCGGAGCGGAGGCCCCAGAGGTGACCCCCACGGTGCGGGCGGAGGCGAGCCAGGTGGGGTCGATCTCGGTCTCGTCGTCCACGAGGTAGGCGGGGGTGCCGGTGGCCCGGGCCACCTCCACCAGGCGGTTGGAGTTGGAAGAGTTGTCCGACCCGATGACCAGGACCACGTCGGACCTCCGGGCCACCTCCTTCACCGCCTCCTGCCGGTTCTGGGTGGCGTAGCAGATGTCGTCCCGGGGCGGGCCCTCCAGGGCCGGAAAGCGGCGTCGCAGGACCTCGATGACCTCGTTGGTCTCGTCCACGGACAGCGTGGTCTGGGAGAGGTAGGCCACCCGCCCAGGGTCCGGGACCTCGACCCGCTCGGCCTCCTCGGGCGAGCCGACCAAGATGGTGCGGTCCGGGGCCTCACCGCTCGTCCCCACCACTTCCTCGTGCCCCTCGTGCCCGATGAGGAGGATCGTGTAGCCCTCGCGGGCGAACCGGCGGGCTTCGAGGTGGACCTTGGTGACGAGCGGACAGGTGGCGTCGATCACCCGCAGCCGGCGACGGGCCGCGTTCTCGTACACCTGGGGGGCCACCCCGTGCGCCGAGAGGATGAGCACGGCCCCTTCGGGGACCTCGGCCTCGTCCTCGACGAACACCGCCCCCTTGGCCTCGAGGTCCCGCACCACGTGGACGTTGTGGACGATCTGCTTGCGCACGTAGACGGGGGGCCCGTAGAGGCGGAGGGCCCGCTCCACGGTGTCCACCGCGCGCTCCACCCCCGCGCAGTAGCCGCGAGGCCAGGCCAGCAGGACTCGTTCCGGCACGTGCCACATCGTACCCACCGGGCCGCGCCCGGGCCCCGTCGCAACGAAACCTCCACGAACGGTCCCCCGCCTGGGCCGGGGCCCGGTGCCGCGGGCGGCGGCGCCGGGCCGGCGCGCCGCCGTTCGCGTCAGCGGCGGACCGGCCCGCCGGGACCGGGGAGCCCGAGGATGGCGTCTCGGACCTCGGCCAGGGTGGGGGCGACCAGGTCCGCCCCGTCCACCCGTCCCACGGCCACGACCCGGACCGTGGACCGGGCCCGCCGGGCCGCCTCCACGGCCGCCGCCCCCAGGGACCCGTCCACGACGACCACGTCCGGGCCCCACTCGCCCACCTGACGGCCCAGCTCCTCGACGGAGGTGGCCCCGCCGACGAGCTCCCACTGGGCGGACACGGCCGCCCGCTTGAGCTCCCCCAGCCGCTCCGGCGTGGGGGCGGCGCACAGCACCTTGAGGGCCCGGCACATCCCAATCGAGCCTACCGGGCCGGCCGCTAGGCTGGGCGTGGGGAGCGACGTCCGAAGGGGAGGGAGCGACGTGCTTCCGGAGGCCGTCCGGGGGTTCTGGTACCGGCTCGGGGAGGCCGGGGGGCGGACACGGCGCACCGCCTGGGGGTTCGTCCGCGCCGACGCCCGCTACCCCCTCCTCCACGAGGCGAACATGGCCGCCGTCCTCGAGGAGTGGGCCGGGCTCCAGCCGGAGGACGTCCGCTCCGCCCTCCTCCCGCTCCTCGAGGAGGCGGGGGCTTCCCACGACCACGTGGAGTTCTGGGCCTCGCAGGCCTCCCCGGCCGTGCGGGCCCTCCGGGCGGAGGGCTGGGGCGAGGCTCACGACGCGCTGATGGGCTGGGAGGGCGGGAGGCCGACCCTCCCATCCGGGCCCGTGGTGGTCCGCGAGGTCTCCGAGTCCGAGCCCGGGTTCCTCCCCTGGTACCGGGCCAGCCGCCACGACTTCGGAGAGCAGGCCCTGGCCCCGGCCGTCGTGGACCAGCTCTTAGGACGCCACCTCGAGGTCCTCCGCCCGCTCGGCCTCCGGTGGTTCGTGGGCTTCCTGGACGGGGAGATGGCCGGGCTGGCCAGCCTCGTCTCCCTGGACGGGGTCCGCTACGTGGACAGCGTGGTCACCGCGCCCCGGTTCCGTCGGCGGGGCGTGGCCACCGCCACCGTCCTGCGGACCGTGCGGGAGAGCCTGGCCACGGGCGACCGAACCCTCCACCTCCTGGCCGTGGAGGGCGGCAAGCCGCAGCGGCTGTACGAGCGGCTGGGGTTCCGGGTCTGGGGCCGGGTGGTGACCTTCAACCGCCCTCGCCTCCTCGCCCCCGCGCCCGGGACGGGAGGGTCGAGCTGATGGAGCCCGCCGCCCTCCGCGCTCTCGTCGAGCGGGCCCTCGCCGAGGACGCCCCCGCCGGGGACCTGACCACGGACCTGGTCGTGGGCGAGCGAACGAGGTGCCGGGCGGAGCTCCAGGCGAAGGCGGACGGGGTGCTGGCCGGGACGGCCGTGGCCCAGGCGGCCTTCGAGGTGGCGGCGGAGCAGGACGGCCTGGGGCCCGTGTCGGTCGCCTGGCGCGCCGCCGACGGGGCGGCGGTCCGACAGGGGGACGTGGTGGCGGTGGTGGAGGGGCCGGCCCGGACGGTCTTGCGGGCCGAGCGGGTGGCCATCAACTTCCTCGCCCACCTGTCCGGGGTGGCCACCCTCACCCGGGCCTTCGCGGAGGCCGCCCGCCCCGCCCGGGTCCTCTGCACCCGCAAGACCACCCCCGGCCTGCGGGAGCTCGAACGGGAGGCGGTGGCCGCCGGCGGCGGCGAGCTGCACCGGGCGTCCCTCTCCGAGGCGGTCCTCGTGAAGGACAACCACCTGCGGGTGGCCGGTGGCCTGGCCGAGGCCGTGCGGCGGGCCCGGGCCTCCGGCCACCCGGTGGAGGTGGAGGCCGAGACCCGGGAGGAGGTGGAGGAGGCCCTGGCCGCAGGGGCCGACCGCATCCTGCTCGACAACCCCACGCCCGACCTCGTCCGGTGGGCGGTGGAGCGGGTGGGCGACCCCGAGCGGCTGGAGGTCTCGGGCGGGGTCACGCTCGATTCGCTACCATTGCTGGTCGAAGCGGGTGCGCGGGTCATCTCCGTGGGCCGGATCACCCACTCCGCGCCCTCGCTGGACCTCTCCCTCGAGGTGACGGATGTCTGGTGACCGCGGGTTCGAGGAGTGGGCGGGGGAGGTCCGTCGTCTCGCCCGAGAGCGACGGGCCGTGATCCTGGCCCACAACTACCAGGTGCCCTGGATCCAGGACGTGGCCGACTTCGTGGGGGACTCCCTCCAGCTGGCGCGCCAGGCCGCCCGGACCGACGCCGAGGTCATCGTGTTCTGCGGGGTCCACTTCATGGCCGAGACGGCCAAGATCGTCTGCCCGGACCGCACCGTCCTCATCCCCGACCTCGACGCCGGCTGCTCGCTCTCCGCCACCATCACCGCCGAGCAGCTCCGGGTCTGGAAGGCGGAGCACCCAGGGGCCGTGGTGGTGGCCTACGTCAACACCTCAGCCGAGGTGAAGGCGGAGGCCGACATCTGCTGCACCTCCTCGAACGCCGTGGACGTGGTGCGCTCCATCCCCGAGGACCGGGAGATCCTGTTCCTCCCGGACTGGTTCCTGGGCCTGCACGTGGAGCGGGAGACCGGCCGGCGGATGCACCTGTGGATGGGCGAGTGCCACGTGCACGCCGGCATCGGGCCCCAGGAGATCCGGGCCAAGGCGGAGGCCCACCCGGACGCCGAGTTCCTCATCCATCCCGAGTGCGGCTGCTCCACGGAGTGCCTGTACCTGGTGAGCGAGGGGGTCCTCCCGGCCGACCGGACCAAGGTCCTCTCCACGGGCGGGATGATCCGGGAGGTCCAGCGCTCTCCGGCCACCCGGTTCCTCGTGGCCACCGAGACCGGCATCCTGCACCAGCTGCGCAGGCGCCGCCCGGACGCCATGTTCGAGGCCGTGAACGAGCGGGCCGTGTGCGAATACATGAAGATGATCACCCCGGAGAAGCTGCTCCGCTCCCTCCGGGAGATGGTCTACGAGGTCACCGTGCCCGAGGACGTCCGGGAACGGGCCTTCCTCGCGGTCCAGCGGATGCTCGAGGTGGTCCCCGCTGGCGCCCCCGGCGGGTAGCGCCGCCGCCGACCCTCCCCGGGCTCCGCCCCTCCCGGTCCCCCACCTTCCGCCGAGAGCCCGGGTCCGGTAGCATGCGCTCCTCCCCCGGGCGTCCCGCCAGAGGGCGGGCGCCGCCCGGGGGAGGCCCGACCTGGGGCCCACCGGGGAGAGGAGGAACGCCATGCCGATCAGCGCGGACGCCCTGGGGACCACCCTGGGGGTGTGGGCCCACCCCGACGACGAGGCCTACCTCACGGCCGGCCTCATGGCCTCCGGGGTGCGGCAGGGGCGACGGGTGGCCTGCGTGACCGCCACCAGGGGCGAGCAGGGGTCCTGGGACGAGGAGCGGTGGCCCACCTCCGAGATTGGGGCGGTGCGGGAGGCCGAGCTCATGCGGTCCCTGGAGATCCTGGGGGTCACCGAGCACTACTGGTTGGACTACCCGGACGGGGGCTGCCCGGACGTCGACCCGGAGGAGGCGGTGGGGCGCGTGGCGGAGATCATGTTCGCCGTCCGGCCCCGGACCGTCCTCACCTTCGGGCCCGACGGGATGACCGGCCACCCCGACCACAAGGCCGTCAGCGCCTGGGCCACGGAGGCCTTCCACCGGGTGGCCGCGCCCGGGGCCCGCCTCTTCTACCCGGTGCACACCCTCGAGTGGGCCGAGGTCTTCGTCCCCCGGTTCAACCGGTTCAACGTGTTCATGGAGCCCGGGACGCCGCCCGTGGTGCCGAGGGACCAACTGGCCATCGACTTCCGGCTCCCCCCCGACCTCCTCGAGCTCAAGCTGCGGGCCATCGCGGCCCACGTGAGCCAGGTGGAGGGCATGATGCGGGCGCCTTCGGGGAGGACGTCTTCCGGGAGGGGGGCAAGGCGGAGACCTTCGCCCTGGCCGCCACCAAGTAGTCCCATGGGGGACCGAGGGGCCGCCTCTCCCTCGCCGTGGCCCTGCTGGGCTCGGGGGAGTTCGAGCCCTGGGCCGAGGAGGTCGACCGGTGGGTGCTGGAGCGGGCCCGGGACCGCGGGCCGGTCCTGGTCCTCCCCACGGCCAGCGCCCCGGAGGGGGAGGACGTCTTCGAGCGGTGAGCGGCCCTCGGGGTGGACCACTACCGGCGCCAGGGCGTGACCGCCGAGGTCCTCCCCCTGCGGACCCGGGAGGATGCCGAACGGCCCGAGCTGGCCCCGGAGCTGGCCCGGGCCTCCATGGTGTTCTTCTCCGACGGCAACCCCGCCTACCTGGCCTCGAGGTGCCCCTCCTGGAGGCGGTGCCGGACTGAGCCGCTACCCCCGCCCCTCGGCCTCCGACAGGAGGTCGCGGACCTCCTCTCGCCTGGCCCCGAAGGGCGCCGCCTCGAGGTAGGCCCGGAAGGCCCGGGCCGCCTCCTCCGGGCGGTCCAGGCCCCGCAGCAGGATTAGGCCCCGGAAGTAGAGGGCCTCGGGGTAGTGGGGGTCGGCCCGGAGGGCCCGGTCAACGGCCTCCAGCCCCCGCTCGGGGCGCCCCGAGCGGAAGAGGACGAACCCCAGCCTGGCCAGGGCCTCGGGGTTCTCGGGGTCGAGCTCCAACGCCACCAGGTACTGGGCGGTGGCGCTACGGACGTCCCCGGCTTGGAGGTAGCGGTCGGCCAGGTCCAGGCGGGCGGCCACGTCGTCCGGGTGCTCGCGCACCCGCTGCTCGAAGAAGGCCAGGTCCGTGGCCCCGCCCACGGCGGCGCCGGTGATGGGCTCCCCGGGGGCCCGGGCCCGGAGGGCGAAGGACAGGGCCACCGAGGCCCCGCCCACCAGGACGAACGCGGCGAGCACCGCCGCCGCCACGCGGGAGGCCGGGCGGGCCGGCGCCCGCGGCGTCACCTGGGGGGGACCCCCCCGGAGGGTCCGCCAGGCGGCCGGGGCCCCCCAGGCCGCGGCGGCCCCTCCCTGCGTCGCCCAGCTGGCCCCCTCCCTGGCCCGGAGCGCCCGGAGGACGGCCACCGCCCGCCGCTCGGTCTCCTCGCGCAGGGCCCGCAGGAGCGCGGCCCGTTCCTCCTCCAGGGGGTCGGGGACCTCGAGGGGCACCGCCCGGCCTCCCAGGAACGGCCGGAGGACCCCGGCGGCGGCCACGGCCGACAGGGCCGCGGCGGCGAGGAGGACCGCCCAGGTCACTCCGGCTCCTCCCCCAGGCTCAATAGGGCCTCCTCCAGGAGCCGCCGGTCCTCCTCGGTGAGGCCGCGCGGCGGGAGCTCGCCCTCGGGGGGCCCGGCCTCGGGGGGCCCGGCCTCGGGCGGCGGCCCCGGCACCTCCGCCCACGCCGGCCGGGGCACCTCCCCCCGCGCCGAGACCTCCTCCGCCTTTCCCCCGGCCGCCCGCGACGGCCCCGTCCACCGGCGGACCAGGGCCACGGCCACCCCTGCCCCCCCAGCCAGGAGCAGCCCCGGGACCAGCCATGGCAGGAGGGACAACCCCCGCCGGGGCGGCTCGAGCAGCACCCACTCGCCGTAGGCCCGGACGAACTCCGCCCGGACCTCCTCCTCGGTCTTCCCGGCCCGGAGGTCTCGGGCGATCCGGGCCCGCATCTCGTGGGCCAGGCGGGAGGGGGAGTCGGCCACCGAGAGGTTCTGGCAGACGGGGCAGCGGAGCCCGGAGGCCACCTCCCGGACCCGCTCCTCGAGGGTCCGGGGCCGGTCCGGCCCCCGGAGCGCCGCGGCCAGGAGGGCGGCTCCCGCCGCGAGGAGGGCGGTAGCCACGACCACGCCGGCCGCCCGCGCCCCTCCCCTCACCCCTCCACCTCCCCGAGGAGCCTCGCGATCTGGGAGGTGAGGAGCTCGTAGTCGACGGGCCCCACCTGCTTGTACGCCACCCGGCCGTCGGGCCCGATGAAGAAGGTCTCGGGGACCCCGTACACGCCGTAGGCCAGGGCCGTGGAGGAGCCTGGGTCCCAGAGGTGCGGCCAGTCCCCGCCCAGCTCCCGGAGGTAGGCCAGGGCGTCGGAGCGGCGGTCCTCGAAGGAGATCCCCAGGAACACCACCCCTCGCTCCCGGTAGCGGTCCCAGGCCGCCAGGAGGTGGGGGTGCTCGAGCCGGCAGTCCGCGCACCACGAGGCCCAGAAGTTCAGGACCACCACCCTCCCCCGGAGGTCGGAGAGCCGCACGACCCCGTCCCCCTGGAGCGTGGGGAGGGCGAACTCGGGTGCCGGCCGTCCAAGGAGCGGGGACCGGAGGAGCTGAGGGTCCCGGGACAGTCCGAATGACAGCAGCCAGGCCACCAGGGCCAGGCCTCCGGCCACCACGCCCACCACCGCGAGGCCCCGCCGGCGCCTGGCCCGCAGGGCCGCCTCCGGGGCCAGGGCCGACGGGTGCCGCTCCACGGCCGCCTGCTTCACGGCCGCTCCCCTCCCCCCACCCCGGCCAGGGCCGGCGCCGCGGGGACGGGCTCGAGCCTCCGCCCTTTGGCCCGCCGTCGCCCGGGCCAGGCCGCCAGGAGCCCTCCCAGGGCCATCACCCC